>JANXXS010000282.1 GCA_025350505.1 Burkholderiales bacterium | reverse complement strand
CGCGTCGGCCAGCGCAAGCGGCGTGGCCTCGCGCCCGTCCGGCGAAATCGTTCCGACCTGAAGTCGGCCGCCCCAGCGCCAACTGGCGATCCGCATCGCTCTCCGTCTCCGTGGTGTCCGGCGGTCGCTACGGGAAAGTCCCGGTGCTCCGCGAGATCGTTGCGTCAGTTTGGGACTTGCGTCTCAAATCGTGATCGTCGCATCATAGGGTCCGACCTCTAGCCCTCACAAGAGCAAGCGAGCGAACGCCGCTCCGGACAAACCCGCATGGTGCGCCTCAAGCATAAGCTCAGCCAACCGCCGTTGCCACCCGAGCGCGGCGTCAAGGCGGCGACCTTCCGGTTGCTGCTAGAGACGGCCATGGCGCTGATCCGCCAGGACGGGCGCATTCCCTCGCTGGCCGAGGTGGCGACGCGCTCCAAGGTCTCGCGCGCCACGACCTATCGCTACTTTCCGAGCCGCAGCGCGCTGGTCACGGCCGTGGTCGATTCCTCGCTCGGCCCAGTGCGCGGCTTCGCGTCGAGCGAGGCCGACGGCCGGGCCCGCGTGCACGAGTTGTTCGAGCAGACCTTTCCGCGCTTCAAGGAATTCGAGCCGCAGATGCGTGCCGCGGCGCAGCTCTCGCTCGAGCAGTGGGCGCTCGAGCGCGCCGGCCTGCTCGAGGAGGAGCCCTACCGGCGCGGCCACCGCGTGCGCATCCTCGAGCACGCCATCGCGCCGCTCGCACATGAGATGCCGGCCGCCGTGCGCGACCGTCTGCACCGCGCCCTCTCGGTCGTCTACGGCATCGAGCCCTACATGATCCTGAAGGACATCTGGGGCCTGCCCGACCGCGAGGTCGAGCGCATCGCGTTGTGGATGGCCGACGCGTTGATCGACGCCGCCCAGCGCGATGCCGCCCGGGCGCCCAAGCCGCGGCCGAGGGCGCGGCCGGCGGCGGCGCCCGCTGCGGCGAAGGCACGGCGCGCATGAACGGCGGCGGCCTGGGGTCGGTGGCTCGGGGCGAGGCGCCGCACCCTTCGCCCGAGTGGTACGACGCGCAATACAACAACCGCGCGCGCATCCCCGAGCATCCGGAGATCCTGCGCGCGTGGGCCGACCGCTCGGTCGGAGCGCGCGCCAGTCTCCGCTGCATGCTCGACCTCGCCTACGGCGCCGACCCGAGCGAGCGCCTCGACGTCTTTCCGCCCCGGGCGCAGGGTGCACCCGTGCTCGTCTATGTGCACGGCGGCTACTGGCGCGCGCTCGACAAGCGCGACCAGTCCTTCGTCGCCGCACCCTTCGTGGATGAGGGCGCGATGGTCGTGCTGCCCAACTACGCGCTCTGCCCGGCGGTCACGATCGAGCACATCGTGATGCAGCTGGTGCATGCACTGGCCTGGGTCTGGCGCAACGCCCGGGCGCACGGCGGCGACCCGGAGCGCATCGTCGTCGCCGGCCATTCAGCAGGCGGCCATCTGGCCGCGATGCTGCTCGCTTGCGACTGGCACGCCGTCGCGCCCGACCTGCCCGGCGACCTTGTGAAAAGCGCGCTCGCCGTCTCGGGCGTGTTCGAGCTCGAGCCGCTGCGCCATGCGCCCTTCCTCGCGCCCGACCTGCGGCTCGACGCCGCATCGGCCTTGCGCCTCAGCCCGGCGGCGATGCCGGCGCCACCGCACGGACGCCTCGTCGCCGTCGTCGGCGGCGACGAGAGCGAGGAGTTCCTGCGCCAGAACGAAGCCATCGCGAAGGCCTGGGGACCGGCGGTCGTGACCGTCTGCGAGCCGGTGCCGGGCTGCCATCACATGAACGTGCTGTTCGCGCTTGCCGACCCGGCCGCGCGCACCCACCGACTCGCCTTGCAGTTGCTCGGCCTCGCGCCCTGAATCGAGCGATCGTCGGCCGCGTTCAGCGCGTCGGATCGCGCCCGGCGAGCCGCACCAGCAGATAGGTCAGACCGGCATACGGCCAGACCCAGCCGACCCATTGCGCGGCACCGTGAAAGCGAATGAAGCGGCCTTGCTCCCAGGCTTGCAGGCTCTGCGCAAAGTACGGATCGGCGGGCGCCTGGGCGACCAGCATGACCAGCGCGGTGAGCGAGATCAGGCCGAAGCCGGCGGCGACGCGGCCTGGCACCAGGCTGAGCAGCGCCGCCGCCGCCATGCCGACGAGCAGGCCCTGCAACGCCATCGACGTGGTCCAGGCGAAGGCGTGCTGCGGGCCGAAATTGAGCGCGGTCGAGAGCGTCGTCGCGCCGACGCCGAGCGCGGTCGCGCTGAGCACCAGCGCGGCGCGGCGCCAGCCCGGCACGGCGATCGTGAAGGCGACCAGACAAGGGGCGACCAGGCCGAGCACGATGATCGAAAGCTCGCTCGCCGGCGCCAGGGCGATGCGCTCGGCCTGCGCCGTCGCGGTGTCGGCCCAGCCCGTGGTCCAGCCTTCGGCCGGCGTTCCCTGGAGCAACTCTGCGAGCACCGGCTGGACGCGGCCGAGCACGTGGCCCAGGCCGAACGGCACCGCCGTCGGAAAGAGCAGGCCGATTGGCCAGAGCACGAGCAGCGCCATGCCGCCGGCGCTGCGCGCCACGAACCAGCGTTCTCGCGTCTTCTGCCAGCGCTCGATGCCGCCATGCCCGTTCAGGACCAGGCCGATGCCGACGCCGAGTGCGGTACCCGCCGCATTGAGGCCGAGGTCGACGTTCGACGAGACCCGCTGCGGCAGGTAATTCTGCAGGAACTCCATGCTGAACGAGAGCAGCGTGCCGAGACCCACCGCGATCCAGGCCGAACGGCCGGCCGGCCGTCCGCTGCGCAGCAGGGCGACGAAGTAGAGCAAGCCGAGCGGCATGTAGCCGAGCAGGTTGGAGACGAGGTCGAAGGTGGTCCACCAACGCGGCCAGCCGAGGACCAGGAATTCGAGCGGCCCGACCCCGGGCGCGCGCCAGCCGGCGAACGGGTAGAGGCTGGCGTAGACGATCAGCGCCGAATAGAGCCAGGAGAGCGGAACGGCGGAGCTGCGGTGGCGAGCCATCGTCGCGCTCAGGGTTCCGCCCGGAACGGTCAAAAGGGCTTGACCACGACCAGGACGACGATCGCCGCGAACAGCAGCACCGCCGTCTCGTTGAAGACGCGAAACCAGCGCTCGCTCTTCTCGTTGGCGAACTCCTCGAACTTGCGCAGCAGCGAGCGGCACGCGTGGTGATAGCCGACGGCGCCGACGACAAGCACGATCTTGGCGTGCAGCCAGTAGTTGCCCGGCCCCTTGCCGACGCCGTAGCCGAGCCAGAGGACCAGGCCGAGAGCGATCGCCACGACCATCAGCAGGCCCGAGAAGCGATAGAGCTTGCGCGCCATCACGAGCAGCCGTTCGCGCTCGGCGTGGCTGTCGGCCGGCACGCTCGCCAGGTTGACGAAGATGCGTGGCAGGTAGAACAGGCCGGCGAACCAGCTGCTGACGAAAACGATGTGAAAGGCCTTGACCCAGAGCAGCGATGAACCCATCGGCGCATTATCGAACCGTCTGGATGCCGCCCCTAGAATCCGCCCCGTGCAAACGCCCCCGCCCTACCCCGCGAGCCGGCCGCGGCGCATGCGCCGCGACGCCTGGAGCCGCGACCTGGTGCGCGAGTCGCGCATCGCGTCCGGCGACTTCATCCTGCCGGTGTTCGTGCTCGAGGGCCATGGCAAGCGCCAGGACGTCGCCTCGATGCCCGGCGTGCAGCGGCTCTCGATCGACATGCTGCTGCCGGTGGCCGAAGAGTGCGTCACCCTCGGCATCCCGGTGCTGGCCTTGTTCCCGGTGCTCGAGCCGACGCTCAAGAGCGAAGACGGCCGCGAGGCGCTCAACGCCAACGGCCTCGTGCCAACGGTGGCACGCGAATTGAAGAAGCGCTTCCCCGAGCTCGGCATCATGTGCGACGTCGCGCTCGACCCGTACACCACGCACGGCCAGGACGGTCTGCTCGATGGCACCGGCTACATCCTCAACGACGAGACGGTCGCGGTGCTGGCGCAGCAGGCGCTGGTGCAGGCCGAGGCCGGCGTCGACATCGTCGCGCCGAGCGACATGATGGATGGCCGCATCGGCGCCATCCGCGCCGCGCTCGAATCCGCCGACCACATCCACACGCGCATCATGGCCTACAGCGCCAAGTACGCGAGCGCCTTCTACGGCCCGTTCCGCGACGCGGTGGGCTCGGCCGCCAATCTCGGCAAGGGCAACAAGAAGGTCTACCAGATGGACCCGGGCAACAGCGACGAGGCCCTGCGCGAGGTCGCGCTCGACATCGCCGAGGGCGCCGACATGGTCATGGTCAAGCCCGGCATGCCCTACCTCGACATCCTGCGCCGCGTGAAGGACGAGTTCCGCATGCCGACCTTCGCCTACCAGGTGAGCGGCGAGTACGCGATGCTCAAGGCCGCGGCGCAGAACGGCTGGCTCGACCACGACGCGGTGATGATGGAAGCGTTGCTCGCCTTCAAGCGCGCCGGCGCCGACGGCGTGCTGACGTACTTCGCGCTCGAGGCGGCCCGGGCACTCGCGGCGCCACGCTGATCCCTGCCGAGCCGCGAGCGATGCGCGCCTTCCACATCCTTGGCGACCAGTTCACGGAGCTGGGCGGCCTGCCTGAGGCGCCGCCGGCGACCGGCTACCTGTGGCTGGCGAGCGCGCGCCGCGAGTTCGAGGTCGGCGCCGCCGACGTGCAGGCGGCGCTGCAGCGCTGGACCGGCAGCCAGCTCTACGACCTGCACATCAGCGACCTGCTCAACAACCAGCTGCCCTCGCACTTCGACTACACCTCGGAGTACGACCTGCTCGT
>JANXXS010000262.1 GCA_025350505.1 Burkholderiales bacterium | reverse complement strand
GACGCACATCGAGGTGACGATCAGCTCGTCGGTCGGCACCTCGGGCGGGCGCGACTTCGCGAAGGCGACGGCGAGGCCGACGGAGAGCGCGAACAGCACCGCCAGCGAGCGCAGGCCGGCCGAGCCGTCGTCCTGGCGGATCGATCGCGCTTCCTTCGGCAGTGCCGGAACCCACGCCGGCCGCAGGAAGGCGATGCCGATGACGTAGAGCACGTAGAGCCCGGTCAGCGTGAAGCCCGGGATGAAGGCGCCCTTGTAGAGGTCGCCGACGCTGCGGCCGAGCTGGTCGGCCAGGACGATGAGAACCAGCGACGGCGGAATGATCTGCGCCAGCGTTCCAGACGCGGCGATGACGCCGCTCGCGACGCGTCGGTCGTAGCCGTAGCGCAGCATGATCGGCAGCGAGATCAGGCCCATCGAAATCACCGACGCGGCGACCACGCCGGTGGTCGCGGCCAGCATCGCGCCGACCAGGATCACGGCGAAGGCCAGGCCGCCGCGCACCGGGCCGAACAGCTGGCCGATCGTGTCGAGCAGGTCCTCGGCCATGCCTGAGCGCTCGAGGATGAGGCCCATGAAGGTGAAGAACGGGATCGCCAGCAGCGTGTCGTTCTGCATGATGCCGTGGATGCGCAGCGGCAGAGCATGCAGCAGCGAGGCCATGCCCGCCACGCCGATCTCGATGCCGACCCAGCCGAAGAACAGGCCGCAGGCGGCGAGCGAGAAGGCGACTGAATAGCCGGCGAGAAGGAACACGATCAGGCTCGCGAACATGATCGGCGCCATGTTCGCGGCGATGAAGTCGATCATGGCCGGTTTCCGTGCAGGACGCTGGCGGTGCTGGTCTGTTGCTGTTGCAGCAGGAAGTCGGCAAGCTCCTCCTCGGCGGTCTTCGTCTGCTTTCGTCGCGTCGGATCCTCGATCAGGCCGCGCAGGAAGGCGAAGCGCTTGATCAGCTCGGAGACGCCCTGCAGGCCGAGGAGGACCATGCCGACGGGCAGCAGGGCGAACACCGGCCATCGGATCAGGCCGCCGGCATTCGACGACATCTCGCCGCTGGTGAAGGCCCGGGCGGCGAGCGGCCAGCTCAGGCTGATGACGACGAAAACGAAGGGGAAGAGAAACAGGCAGATGCCGACGATGTCGATCCAGATCTGCGTGCGCTTGGAAAAGCGGCCGAGGATGACATCGATGCGGACGTGATCCTGGCGCATCAGCGTGTAGCCGGCGGCGAGCAGGAACACCGCCGAGAAGAGATACCACTGGATCTCGAGGAAGGCGTTCGAGCTCATGTTGAACGTCTTGCGCACGACCGCGTTGGCGGCGCTGATGAGAACCGCGGCGAGAACCAGCCATGCGACCCAGCGACCGACGAATTCGCTGAGGCGGTCGATCTGCCTTGAAAGCGCGAGCAAGGGCGTCACGGTGTCTCCGGTCCGGTTGTTCTTCGCATGCCGTCGAGGCACCGCCGGAGGCGGGCTCGAAGCGCCGCCGATTCTAGGTATCCACCTCGGGCATGCCGATGCGTGTTTGCGCTAGGCGCGCGCGGCGCCGGCGCCTTGCCGCTCCGGGTTCAGCGACCGGTCGCGGCGCGCCAGAGCTTGCCCGAGCGCGTGCCGGAGCGGCAGAACGCGAGGATCGGCTTGGGCATCGTGTCGATCAGCTCGCGGAAGCGGACGATCTCTTCGGCGGACTGCACGTTCGGCGCGACCGGAAGAAATGCGTACTCGAGGCCAAGGGCACGCGCCGCCGCTTCGACGCTGGCGTGGGTCGGCTGGCTCGGGCCGGCCTCGAAGTCGGGCCGGTTGTTGATGACGCTGCGAAAGCCTGCCGCCTTCGCCTCGGCCATCGCTTCGGGGCCGAGCTGCGGCGCGACCGAGACGTCGGCGTCCAGGCGTTGCACGGCGAGCGTCATGGCGCGGCGGGCAGCGAGCCGGCTAGCGCGACAGCGCCGACTTCACGGCGGCCGAGACCGCGCCCATTTCGGCGCGACCGATAAAGCGCGCCTTGGCCGCAGCCATCACCTTGCCCATGTCGGCCGGTCCCGAGGCGCCGAGCTCGGCGACCAGGGTGGCGACTTCGGCGGCGACCTCGGCCGCGCCGAGGCGCTGCGGCAGGTAGCCTTCGAGGACGATCAGCTCGGCGCTTTCCTTGTCGACCAGGTCCTGCCGGCCGCCCGCCGCGAACTGCGTGATCGAGTCCCTGCGCTGCTTGACCAGCTTGTCGACGATGGCGACGACCGCCGCGTCGTCGAGCTCGATCCGCTCGTCGACCTCGCGCTGCTTCAGCGCCGCGAGCAGGCCGCGGATGGTGAGCAGGCGCGGCGCGTCCTTGGCACGCATCGCGGCCTTCATGTCGTCGGTGATCCGGTCCTTCAGGCTCATGTCGGTACTCGGCAAGTGGAAAAGGCGCGGGTCCAAATGACAAAGCCCGCGGTTCGCGGGCTTCGGGTCGACCGCGCGGGGCAGGTCAGTAGAGCTTTTTCGGCAGCTGCATGCTGCGCACGCGCTTGAAGTGGCGCTTCACTGCCGCGGCCTTCTTGCGCTTGCGCTCGGCGGTGGGCTTTTCGTAGAACTCGCGGGCGCGCAGATCGGTCAGGAGGCCGAGCTTCTCGATCGTTCGCTTGAACCTGCGGAGGGCGACGTCGAACGGCTCGTTTTCCTTGACGCGGACGGTGGTCATGTAGCAACTGGCAAAAAGAAGAGGATATCGATTATAGCCCGGCGTTCGCGCCCGGGGCAAACCGACCCATTGCAGCGGCGCAGGCGGCGGCGCTGGCCCAGGCCCACTGGAAGTTGTAGCCGCCGAGCCAGCCGGTCACGTCGACGACTTCGCCGATGAAATAGAGGCCCGTGACGCGCCGGCTCTCGCCACTGCGCGAATCCAGTTCGCGGGTGTCCACGCCGCCCGCCGTGACCTCGGCCTTGCGATAGCCCTCGCTGCCGGCCGGAACGACCGGCCAGCGTTCGAGACCTTCGGCCAGCGCGGCCAGGTCGCGGTCGCGGACGTCGGCGACGCGCCGCTCGGCGAGCTCCGGCGTGGCTTGCAGCCAGGCGTCGACCAGGCGGCGGGGCAGGTGCTCGGCGAGCAGCGCACCGACGCGGCGGCCGGGCACGGCCTTGGCGTCGACGAGCGCCTTGCGCAGATCGATGCGGGGGGCGAGGTCGATGACGAGGCCTTCGCCCGGCCGCCAGAAGGTCGAGATCTGCAGGGCGGCCGGCCCGCTCAGGCCGCGATGCGTGAAGAGCAGGTCCTCATCGAAGCGAGGCGCGGTGCGCGGCCCGGACGACTCGATGCGCACCGGCAGGGACACGCCGGAGAGGCCCTCGAAAGGCTGCCAGCGGGCGCCCGAGCACACCAGCGGCACCAGAGCCGGCCGTGTCTCGACGATGGCGTGGCCGAACTGCCGGGCCAGCGCATAGCCCCAGTCGCTGGCGCCGATCTTCGGAATCGAGAGGCCGCCGGTCGCGACGACCAGGCGCTTGGCGGCGACTGGCCCGCGCGAGGTCGCCAGTCGAAACCCGTCGTTCTCGTGCAGCACGCTCTCGACGCTGCAGGGCTGCCAGCGCTGCACGCCGCCGGCGGCGCACTCGGCGAGCAGCAGGTCGACGATCTGTGCGCTCGAGCCGTCGCAGAACAGCTGCCCCTTGTGCTTCTCGTGCCACGCGATGCCATGGCGCTCGACCAGGGCGATGAAGTCGCGCGGCGTGTAGCGCGCCAATGCCGAGCGGCAGAAGTCCGGATTGACCGAGTCGAAGTTCGCCGCGGCGGTATCGACGTTGGTGAAGTTGCAGCGACCACCGCCGGAAATGCGGATCTTCTCGGCCACCTCGGTCGCGTGATCGACGAGCAGGACGCGCAGACCGAGCTGGCCGGCGCGCGCCGCGCAGAAGAGCCCAGCGGCGCCGGCGCCGACGACGACCGTGTCGAAGCGTGCGGCGAGGCTCAGGGCGCTTCGACCGCGGCCACCGGCGGCGGCGTGTATTTCAGGTGACCGACGTAGCGCAGCGGCCGGGCCGCCGTCAGCGTCGCGACGTCGCCCTCGCGCATGTGCAGCAGATCGGCGGGGCTCACCCAGCGCGGGTCGGCGTCGCTCAACGGTGCGCCGGCCTGCGCGTAGGCCTCGAGCACGAACTGCGAGCAGAAGAAGCGGTCGTTGCTGCTCGCGCCCAGCTGCACCATCGCGAAGCCGCGCACGCAGGCGTCGCGCACCGGGCCGGGCACCAGCGGCAACTCGCAGACACGCCGGTCGATCACGAACGGCGCGCTGAGGACGACGCCGACCGTGTTGTATCGGGTCCCGATCTGCGAAAGCGACCATTCGCGCAGGCGCCTCGCCTGCGCCGGCGTGAGCTGCGGATCGCGAAAGGCCACGACCATCTGCTCGGAAGCGAGCACGGCATCGACGGAGCGCACGCGCACCCCTTCGCCGACCGCCTCGGCGACGACGCCATCGCCGAGGTAGACCAGGGCGTGGCTCACCGGCGCGAAAGTGGCGAGCTGGATGCTGGCGGACTGCAGCGTGCCCACCGAGCTGAGCAGGATGTCGCCGGGCTCGAGCGCCGACGCCGCAATCATTTCGCCGCCTCGGCCCGGTGCCAGCGTCGAGTCCTGGATGCGAAGGCGCGGCGGCGTCTCGGCCGTCGCCGGCTCGAATCGCGTCGCGCAGGCGGTCAGGGCCAGCACGATTGCGGCGATCGCAGCCGCCGCTCGCGGCAGGCCGCCGCGGCGCCTCAGCCCTTCCACGTCAGGGGAAACATGAACTGCTTGAAGAAGCCGATCGGCACGTAGTCGCCGACCACGCCATAGCCGTCTGGCCAGGTGCGATCGGCCTTGTGCGCGGTGCCGAAGGCGTAGTCGATCGGCTCCAGGGGCTTCATGGTCGTCCTGCGCGGCGAAGGTACGCCGGATGGCGCGACGGAATTATCGTGCGGCGCAGCGCCGATGGGCCGGTTTCATGCCGATGCTTCGCGCGACGCCGGCCGGCCGAGCTCGCCGAGCGCGCACACCAGGCAGTCGACCTGCGCCGTCACTGCGCCGGGCGCCGGTGTCGCGCCGCTGACGATGGCCTGGATGTAGCTTGCGGTGGTCGGCGCGTCGCTGCTGCGCGGCAGCACCGGCAGGCCGGTGACGACGCCAGCCTGGCCGGGCAGCGAGAGATCGATGCGCAACTGGCCGGCGAGATAGATGTCCATGCGCTGCAGGCGCCGCGCGTCGGCGACCGGCTCGCCCTCGGTGCCGCGCATGAGCAAGGCGTCGGCGCCGGTCTCGGCGATGAATTCGGCCAGTCGCGTGCCGTATTCGGGGTGCGTGTAGTTGACGACCCGCAACACCGGCTCGGCGCTGCATCCGGCCAGCAGCTTGGCGATGGTGTGGCCCGAGTTGCGCAGGCCCACGACCTTGCGCACCTCGAGCAGACGGGCGAGCGGCGGGCAGAGCGTGGCGATGTCGATGAAGGCCGGCTCGCGCCGGCTCCAGGCGTCGTCGATCTCGCGCGCGCTGCCCGCGCAGGTGAGGCCGAGGTCGTGAAAGATCGCGGCGGTCGTGACGCGCGCGGCGTCCCGCGCCGGTCCGTGCACCAGCACCTGCACGCCGCGTTGGGCAAGCAGCATGGCGAGCAGGGCGGTCAGGTTGGGAATGCGGCGCGAGCCGTTGTACGAAGGCAGCACGACGGTCGGCCGGTCGGTGCGAATGGCGATGCAGCGCTCGTTGGCGGCGCCGAGAAAGCCGATCAGCTCCGCCACCGACTCGCCCTTGATGCGCATGGCCAGCGCGAAGGCGCCGATTTCCAGATCCGTGACGCTTCGGTCGAGGACCTGCGTCATCAGGTCGCGTGCGTCGTCGCGGCTCAGCGAGCGGGCGCCTTCACGGCCGCGGCCGATCTCCCGGATGTAGCGGGCGATGCTCATGGGTGAGTGTCTCCGCGCCGGGCTCCGCAATTTCCGGGCCGACGCGCGGGCCCGCGCCAGCTCAGGCGAGCAGGCGCGTGATCTCCTGCCACTCTCTGGCGCTCACCGGCGTGATCGAGAGCCGGTTGCCCTTCTGCAGCACGCGCATCGTCGCCAGCGAAGGCGTCGCGCGCAGCTCGGGCAGGCCGAGCAGGCGCGTCTTCCTGACGAGGCGCACGTCGACGTTCATCCAGCGCGGGTTCTCGCGCGTCGACTTGTCGTCGAAGTAGTGGCTCTTGCGATCGAACTGGGTCACGTCGGGGTAGGCCTTCGAGGCAACCTCGGCCAAGCCGACGATGCCCGGCTCCGGGCACGACGAGTGATAGAAGAGGACGCCGTCGCCCACGTCCATTTCCTTGCTCATGAAGTTGCGCGCCTGGAAGTTGCGAACGCCGTACCAGGGCACGGTCTTCTTCGGCATCGCCGCGACGTCGTCGACGGAGACGTCGCTCGGCTCGCTTTTCATCAGCCAGTAACGCATGGGCGGTCGCGCAAGGGTGTGTAAGGTGTCCGCCGCGCACCGTGAACCGCATTCCTGAACCCAGGCAGTTCAGGTGGGCGAGGTCAGCCCGGCTTCGGGTTCATCTGACGCGAGACGATCA
>JANXXS010000259.1 GCA_025350505.1 Burkholderiales bacterium | reverse complement strand
ACGTAGGTGTCGTTGCCGAGCCCGCCCGTCATCGTGTCGGCACCGGTGCCACCGTCGAGCACGTTGTTGCCGGAGTTGCCGGTCAGCACGTTGTTGACCGTGTTGCCGGTGCCGTTGATCGCTGTCGAACCGCCGAGGGTCAGGTTTTCGAGATTGGCGCCCAGGGTCCAGGTGATGCTGCTCTGGACCGTGTCGGTGCCGGCGCTGGCCGCTTCGGTGGTGACGTCGGCCGCGTTGTCGACGACGTAGGTGTCGTTGCCCAGGCCGCCGACCAGGGTGTCGGCACCGCTGCCACCGTCGAGCACGTTGTCGGCGGCGTTGCCGGTGAGCGTGTTGGCCAGGGTGTTGCCGGTAGCGTTGATGGCAGGCGCGCCGGTCAACGTCAGGTTCTCGACGTTGGCCGCCAGGGTGTAGCTCACGCCGGACTGGACGAGGTCGGTGCCGGCGCTGGCGGCCTCGGTGATCACGTCAAGCGCATTGTCGACAACGTAGGTGTCGTTGCCGAGGCCGCCGACCAGGGTGTCGGCGCCCAGCCCGCCATCGAGCACGTTGTTGCCGGTGTTGCCCGTGAGCAGGTTGGCCAGCGCGTTGCCGGTGCCATTGACGGCGTTGGTGCCTGTCAGGAGCAGGTTTTCGAGCTCGGTTCCCAAGGTGTAGGTCAGACTCGTCTCGACGGTGTCGGTGCCGCCCGAGGCCAGTTCGGTGACAACGTCGCTCAGCACATCGACGACGTAGGTGTCGTTGCCGAGCCCGCCGATCATCGTGTCGCTGCCGGCGCCGCCATCGAGCCGGTTGCTGGCGATGTTGCCGGTCAACACGTTGGCAAGCGTGTTTCCGGTGCCGTTGATCACTCCGCTGCCGGTCAGCAGCAGGTTCTCGACGTTGGCACCCAGCGTGAATGTGGCGCTCGACTGAACAAGGTCGATGCCCGCACCGGCGGACTCGACCGCGATGTCGCCGCTGCTGTCGGCGATGTACGTGTCGTCGCCGAGGCCTCCGTACATGATGTCGTTGCCGGCGCCGCCGTCGAGCACGTTCGCTGCGGCGTTGCCGGTGATCGTGTTGGCCAGGATGTTGCCCGTGCCGTTGACGGCATTGGTTCCGGTCAGCAGCAGGTTCTCGACCTCGGCGGCCAACGTGTAGCTCAATGCCGTCTCGACCGTATCGAATCCGCCCGCCGCCAGCTCGGTGACGATGTCACCGGGCGCATCGACGACATAGGTGTCGTTGCCGGCCCCGCCGACCATGGTGTCGATGCCCGCGCCGCCGTCGAGACGATTGGCACTGGCATTGCCCGTGAGTACGTTGGCCAGCGCGTTGCCGGTGCCGTCGATAGCGGCGGCGCCGGTCAGGGTCATGTTCTCGACGTTGGCGCCCAACGTGTAGGTGACGGTCGACTGGACGAGGTCGGTGCCCGCACCGGCAGCTTCGATGACGACGTCGCCGGCGGCATCGACGATGTAGGTGTCGTTGCCCAGGCCGCCAGCCAGAGTGTCGGCTCCCGCGCCGCCATCGAGGACGTTGTCGGCGCCGTTGCCGGTGATCACGTTGCCGTCGGCGTTCCCGGTCGCGTTGAGGGCGGTTCCGGTCAGGGTGAGGTTGTCGACGTTGGCGGCGAGCGCATAGCTGATGCTCGCGAGCACCAAGTCGTTCGCGCCGCCGAAGATGTCCTCGACAATCACATCGCCGACGCTGTCGACAATGTACGTATCGGCCCCGGCGCCTCCGCTCATCGTGTCGGCTCCGGCGCCCCCGTCGAGAATGTTGTCGCCGAAGTTTCCGCTGAGGCTGTTGGCGAGCGCGTTGCCCGTGCCGTTGATCGCGGCTCCCCCGGTGAGGACCAGGTTCTCAACGTTGCTGCCCAACACGAACGAAACCGTCGCCTGGACCGTATCGCTTCCTTCGGCCGCGTTCTCGGCGACCACGTCGCCGACGTTGTCGACCAGGTAGTAGTCATCGCCCGCGCCGCCGCGCATCGTGTCGGCGCCGATGCCGCCGTCGAGCATGTTGTCGCCGGAGTTGCCGACCAGGACGTTTGCCTGATCGTTGCCCCACGCCCCGGCCGCGCTGCTGCCGGTCAGCGTCGCGTTTTCGAGGTTCGCGCCGAGCACGACGTCGACGCCGGACAACACGGTGTCTGTGCCGCCGCCGACCAGCTCGACCACGACGTCGCCGGCATCGACGACGTAGCTGTCGTCGCCGAGTCCGCCCAGAAGTGTGTCGTTGCCAGCGGCGCCGGCGAGGACGTTGCTCCCGCCGTTGCCAGTGAGCACGTTGTCCAGCGCGTTGCCGGTGGCGTTGATGTTCGTCGTTCCGGTCAAGGTGAGGTTCTCGACCTCTGCGCCCAGCACATAGCTCGCGCTTGAGAGAACCAGGTCGATGCCTTCCCACACCGCCTCGACGACGACGTCGCCGGCCGAATCGACCACATACACGTCGTCGCCGCGACCGCCAGTGAGCGTGTCCGCCCCTGCGCCTCCGTCCAGCAGATTGCGAAAGTCGTTGCCCACCAAGACATTGCCAGCCGCGTTGCCGGTGCCGTCCAAGTCGGCCTGGCCGACCAAGGTCAGGTTCTCGACGTTCGCCGCCAGGACGCAGCTCACCGACGAGAGCACGCTGTCGGTGCCCTCGCCCGCGTTCTCGACGACGGCGTCGGCTGCGTTGTCGACGCGGTAAGTGTCGTCACCCGCGCCGCCCGACAGCGTGTCGACTCCGGCTCCGCCGTCCAGCACGTTGGCCGCGGCATTGCCGGTGATGACGTTGTCGAGCTGGTTGCCGGTGCCGTCAATCGCGGCGCTGCCGGTGAGGGTCAGGTTCTCGATGGAGCCGATCGCGTTGAACGACACGCTCGAGAAGACGACGTCGAACCCCTCGCCGTCGCTTTCCCCCACCAGATCGCCGACGTTGTCGACAAAGTAGACGTCGTCGCCTGTGCCACCGTACATCGAGTCGGCGCCTGCGCCGCCGTCGATCATGTTGCTTCCGGCATTGCCGAAAATGACGTTGGCGAGATCGTTGCCGGTGGCCGCGACGCCCGCCGTTCCTGTGAGGGTGAGGTTCTCGACATTGGCGCCGAGAGTGAAGGCGATGCTCGATGAAACGGTGTCGATTCCATCGTTCAGCGCTTCGATCACGACGTCGCCGGCATCGTCGACCATGTAGCTGTCGTTGCCGCCGTTGCCGACCATCGTGTCGGCACCAGATCCGCCATCGAGCACGTTGTCGGCGAAACTGCCTACCAGCAGGTTGGCTTCGGCATTGCCGATGCCCGTGCCGAAACCCATCAGCGTGAGATTTTCGACGTTGGCCGCGAGCGCATACGAAGCGAGATTCGACTCGACACGGTCGGTGCCCTCGCCCGCCGCCTCGACGACCACGTCGCCCGCATCGCTCACGACGTAAACGTCGTCCCCGGTTCCGCCTTGCATCGTGTCGGCGCCGACGCCGCCATCGAGCCGATTGCCGGCGGCGTTGCCTTGCATCACGTTGGCGACATCGTTGCCGTAGGCGTCGATCGGCAGGCTGCCCGTCAGCACCAGGTTCTCGACGCTCGCGCCGAGCGTGTAGGTGATGCTCGACTCGACCGTATCGACGTCGCTGAGAGAGACCTCGTTGACGAGGTCGCCCGCGTCGTCGACGACGTAGACATCGGCGCCGTAGCCTCCGGCCATGGTGTCGGCTCCCGCACCTCCGTCGAGGCGATTGCTGCCGTTGTTGCCGGTCAGCGTGTTGTTCAGCGCGTTCCCGCTCGCATCGAGGTCGGCAGCGCCGAGGAGCAGCAGGTTCTCGACGTTGGCGCCGAGCACGTAGCTCACGTTCGACTGCGCGATGTCGATTCCTTCGCCGGCATTCTCGACAATGACCGTGCTCGCGTCGTCGATGACGTAGGTGTCGTTGCCGAGGCCGCCGCGTAGCGTGTCGGCGCCGAGGCCGCCGGTCAGGACGTTGTTGCCTGCATTGCCGGTCAGGACGTTGGCGCTCGCGTTGCCTGTGCCGTAGATCGCACTGCCGACCAGTGTGAGGTTTTCGACGTTGGCGCTGAGCGTGCAGTCGACGCTCGAGACGACGCTGTCGATACCTTCGCCCGCGGCCTCGACAATGACGTCGCCGTTGTTCAGCGCCTCGACCATATAGAGATCGTCGCCCTTGCCGCCGACGAGCGTGTCTTTGCCGATGCCGCCGTCCAGTGTGTTGTTGCCGTCGTTGCCGTAGATGGTGTTCGGCAATGCGGTACCGATGCCCGTCAGGTTGGCGGTGCCCGTAAGGCGCAGGTTCTCGAGGTTCACCCCGAGCGTCCAGTCCAGGCTGGCCTCGACCGTGTCTGTACCGGCGTTCGCCGACTCGTTGACAACGTCTGCCGCGTTGTCGACGACGTAGGTGTCGTTGCCCAGGCCGCCGGTCATCGTGTCGATGCCGGCGCCTCCGTCGAGGCGGTTCGCCGCGCCGTTGCCGATCAGGGTATTGGCGAGCGCATTGCCGGTGGCGTCGATGGCGGCCGCGCCGGTCAGCGTCAGGTTCTCGATGTTGGCGTCGAGGGTGTAGCTCACGCTCGAGTCGACTCGATCGGTGCCCTGGTTGAAAAGCTCGATGACGACGTCGCCCGCCCCGTCGACGATGTAGACGTCGTTGCCGAGGCCGCCGTCCATCATCCAGTTGATTCCGGCGCCGTTCAGCGTGTCATTGCCGGCGGTACCGTGAAGCGGATGGGCGACGGCAATCGCCACTTGCGCCTGAATCGCCGCGATGTTCCACGTCGTGTTGTCGGCGAAGCGGATCTGTTGTATGGGGTTGAAGGGATTGGCCGGGTCGTTGCCGAGATAGAACGAGCGAATCGTGACCGTGTCGGAAGTGCCGGCGATCTCGAGTTGGAGGTCGTTGCCGACCCGGGTGAGGGCGATGTCGGAAACCAGCACGCCGGGTTTGAACAGCAGCGTGTTCAGCTTGCCAGCCGCCGAATCCGCGGCCGACTCGGCGATCGTGTCCAGGCCGTCGCCACGGCCGAAAAGGTACGTGTCGTTGCCGAGGCCGCCGTCGAGCACGTCGTTGCCGGCGCCGCCGTCGAGCACGTTGGCGGCGCTGTTGCCGACCAGCACGTTGGCGAGCGAATTGCCGGTGCCGTTGATGGCGGCGTTGCCCGTAAGCGTGAGGTAATCGACGTCGATCCCCAGCGTGAAACTGACCGACGACTGAACGACGTCGAGGCTGCCTGAGTTGCCGATCGCCACATCGCCAACATCGTCGACGACGAAGGCATCACTGCCGCCGCCGCCGGCCATCGTGTCGGCGCCGGCGCCGCCATCGATGAGGTTGTTCCCCGCATTGCCGGTCAGGCGGTTGCCGAGCGCATTGCCCGTCAGCTGATAGCTCGCTGCACCTAGCAGCGCGCCGTCCTCGAGGTTGGCCGAAACCACGAAGGTGGCGTCGACCATCATCAGGTCGCGACCTTCGCCGGCGTTCTCGACGACGGTGTCGCCGGGACCGACGATGTAGGTGTCGTCGCCGGCACCACCGGTCAGGACGTTGGCGGCACTGTTCAACGATCCATCGAGCCGGTTCGCCTGTGCGTTGCCATAGGCGGCCACCGCATCGCCGCCCACCAGCGTGACGTTCTCGAGGCCCGCGGCGAGCGCCCAGGTGATCGGCGACTCGACGGTGTCGATTCCCGCAGAGTCGACGATCGTGTCGCCGACAGAGTCGACGACGTAGGTGTCGTCGCCGGCGCCGCCGCTCATGAGGTCCGAGCCTGTGCCGCCGTCGAGTCGATCGCGGCCGACTCCACCGACCAGCGTGTCGTCGCCTGCCATGCCAAGCAGCGTGCCACCGACGGCCAGGCCGAATGCCTGGTAGTCGAGCCCGTTGTAGTAAAGGCTATCGGCTCCGCTGGAACCGGTGAGCGTGAGCAGCCCGCCAGCGCTCGCACCGACCCCGTAGCGCTCGAGCTCGGCGGAGCCGAATGAACCGACGCTGAGCTGACCGTCGGTCGGGCGATAGTTGAACTCGACGGTGTCGGTGCCCTCGCCGGCAAGCTCGACGACGGTGTCGCCGGCTCCGACCCGGTAGGTGTCGTCGCCCAGCCCGCCTCGCAGCACATTGGCGGCACTGTTGGCGGAGCCATCCAGGGTGTTGGCGAGCGCGTTGCCGGTCGCCGATATCGGGGCCAAGCCGATCAGGTTAAGCGTCGTGTGGCCGGAGGCCAGCGTCCAGTCGATCGAGCTGAAGACGGTTGCCGAGGTGGAGACGATCCGATCGCCAGGGTTGTCGACATAGAAGATGCCGTCATTGCCGAGATCGATCATCAGGTCGGCGCCAGCGCCTCCGTCATAGACGTCCTGATACGGATGGAAGCGAAAATCGGATCGGCCGGTAATGACGTTGTCGAGCCCGTTGCCGGTGAAGTGGATCGGGCGGGTGACCAGCAGCCTATCGGCCGCCAGGTTTTCGACGTTCGACGGCAGCGTGTAGTCGTCGCTGACGAAGACGGTGTCGATACCGCCATTGGCAACTTCGACGATGGCCGTGCCGCCGTAGTAGGTGTCGTCGCCTGCGCCGCCGACCAACGTATCGCCAGCGGCACCGCGCAGCACGTTGTTGCCGGCGTTGCCGGTCAGGACGTTGGCCAGCGCATTGCCCGTCGCGTTGACGTCGGCGTAGCCGGTGAGCGTGAGGTTCTCGACATTGGCGGGCAACGTGAAGCTCACGGAGCTGTTGACGGCGTCGGTACCCTGGTTGACGCCTTCGGTGATCGTGTCACCGGCGTTGTCGACGACGAAGGTGTTGTTCGCCGAGGTCCCGATCATCGCGTTGGGGGTACCCGCAACGGTGTGGGCGACGATGGCTGCAGCGTTCCAGATCGTCCCGTTGGCGAACTCCAGGCTCTCCACCTGGTAGCCCACGTTGGCGAAGTAGTCGACGATCCGCGTCTGCGCCTGGGTCTGACCGATCGCGACGAGCAGATCAAAGTTGTCGCGGAACAGCGTGACGTCGGCGGGCAATACGTCGCCGTCGAAGACGATGCGGTCGAAGCCCGCGCCTTCGTTCATCACGTCGCGCCCCGAGTTGCGCCCGAGCAGGTAGGTGTCGTCGCCAGCCAGGCCATCGATCTCGTCGTTGCCGGAGCCGCCGATGATGGTGTCGCTGCCGGCACCGCCGTACAGGAAGTCGTTGCCCGAGCCGCCGTCGAGCACGTTGCTGCCGGCGGAGACGTCGACCAGGACGTCGTCGTCGGCTCCGCCCGAAAGCGAATCGTTGCCCTCTCCGCCGTTCAGGGAGTCGTTTCCAGCGGAGCCGAGCAGCGTGTCGTTGCCGCGGCCGCCGTAGATGCTGTCGGCTCCGGTGTTGCCATCGATGAAGTCGTCGCCGCCGTTGCCGGAGACGTAGTCGTTGCCGCCGAGGGCGTCGATGGTGTCGTTCCAGCTGAAGCCGTCGACCCCGAAGTCGTCGCCGTTCGTCAGGTGGTTGACGGGCAGCCGCGCGAACACGTCGGAGGGTCGCCAGATCGTGCCGTCGGCGAAGCGGATCTCTTCGAGTTTGTC
>JANXXS010000242.1 GCA_025350505.1 Burkholderiales bacterium | reverse complement strand
TGGTGGAGAGGGTGGGATTCGAACCCACGTTACGGTGAACCGTAAACCAGATTTCGAGTCTGGCGCATTCGACCACTCTGCCACCTCTCCGGTCGGGTGCTTCGGCGGGTCTGGTACCGAGGGCGGGATTCTAGTCGACGGCTTCGACGCCTCAGGCCTGCGTGCGCAAGGCCATGCCGGGCAAGCGCGCGTCGCTCAATCGCGTCTCGAAGCGTTGGCCCGGAAGCATCGGCGCCGCGTCGGTGATGGTGCCGGTGGTGACGATGTCGCCGGCAGCGATCGGCCACTGCTCGCGCTGCGCCGCCATCGCATCGACCCACAGGCGCAAGGCCGTGAGCGGGCCGTCGAGAACGATGCTGCTCACGCCTTCGTCGATCGTCGCGCCGTCGCGCATCAGCGCGACATGGACGGAGGCCAGCTCACGCGCCGGATCCGCGAACGACGCCATCGCCACCGGCGCGCCGACGAACAAGCGGCCGTGCAGGGCGAAGTCGGCCACCGTGTCGGCGGCCTTGAAGCGCCAGTCGGCAAAGTGCGTGTGCACGATCTCGTAGCCGTGCGCGACCCACTCGATGCACGCGGCCAGCTCAACCTCGCTCATGCCGGCGCGTGGCGTGCGCGCAAAGCCGAACATGATCTCGGGCTCGAGGCGCGGCTGCGAGAAGGGGGCGAGCAAGACCGAGGCCTCGCCGCCTTCGACGCGCTCGACCGTCGTGTTCCAGATCGGCCCCCAGATCGGCGCATGCACGCCGTAGCGATCCCAGATGCCGCGATTCGTGAAGCCGATCTTGTAGCCCAGCGGACGTTCGCCACGCGCCAAGCGAAGGCGGCGCAGCTCGTTGGCGACGGCGAAGGCCGCGACCAGGTCGAAGCCCGCTTCCTCTTCGCTCGGCAGCGCCAGCAGCTGCGCGCCGTCGAGCGCCGCGAGCAGCGCCCTAGCGCGAGCCGCGCTGGCCGCCATCAAGCGCGCAACTCGGCAAGGCCGCCGAGGTAGGGGCGCAGCACCTCCGGCACGCCGATCGAGCCGTCGGCGTTCTGGAAGTTCTCGAGCACCGCGACCAGTGTGCGGCCGACCGCCAGGCCCGAGCCGTTGAGCGTGTGCACGAACTCGTTCTTGCCTTGTGCGTTCTTGAAGCGCGCGTGCATGCGCCGCGCCTGGAAGGCATCGCAGTTCGAGACCGAGCTGATCTCGCGGTACATGTCCTGCGCCGGCACCCAGACCTCGAGGTCATAGGTCTTGGTCGCGCTCGGACCCATGTCGCCGGTCGAAAGCAGCACGACGCGATACGGCAGGCCGAGCTTCTGCAATATCGCCTCGGCATGGCCGACCATCTCTTCGAGCGCCTCGAAGCTCTTCTCGGGGTGGACGATCTGCACCATCTCGACCTTGTCGAACTGGTGCTGGCGGATCATGCCGCGCGCGTCGCGCCCGGCGCTGCCCGCCTCGGAGCGAAAGCAGGGCGAATGCGCGGTCAGCTTGATGGGCAGGGCGCCGGCCGCAAGGACCTGTTCGCGAACCGAGTTGGTGAGCGGGATCTCCGAGGTCGAGATCAGGTATTGCTCGGGCGCCACCTCGTCGCCGCCGCGCGAGACCCAGAACATGTCGTCCTTGAACTTCGGCAACTGACCGGTGCCCTCGAGCACCTCGCGGTTGACGATGTAGGGCGTCCAGCACTCGGTGTAGCCATGCTCGCCGGTCTGCACGTCGAGCATGAACTGGGCGAGCGCGCGGTGCAGCCGCGCGACCTTGCCGCGCAGGAACGAGAAGCGCGAGCCCGAGAGCCTGGCGCCGGTGTCGAAGTCCATGCCGAGCGGCGCGCCGAGGTCGACGTGGTCCTTCGGCGTGAAGGCGAAGCTGCGCGGCTCGCCCCAGCGGCGGATCTCGAGATTGGCACGTTCGTCGCCCACCGGCACGCTCGCATCGGGCAGGTTCGGCAAGCCCATGAGCATGGCCGAAAGCTCGGCCTGGATCGCCTCGAGCCGCGCCGCCGATCGGTCGAGCTCGCCGCCGATGCCGCCCACCTCGGCCATCTCGGCGCTCGCGTCGGCGCCCTGCCCCTTCTTCTTGCCGATCTCGCGCGACAGGCTGTTGCGCCGCGCCTGCAATTCCTCGGTGCGTGTCTGCAGGGTCTTCCTCTCGGACTCGAGCGCGCTGAAGCGCGCTACGTCGAGAAACGGCTGCGGCGACTTGCGCGTCTCCAGGCGGGCCACGACGTGGGCGAGATCCTTGCGCAGGAGCGTGATATCGAGCATTGGGGCGCGAAAGTGCGAAAAGGGTCGAATTGTAGGGAGCGGCGCTCCTGCCTCATGGCGCGCCGGGGCGTGGACGAGCCCTTTGCGGCCGCCATGGGACTACAATTGATAATTGTTCCTATTTAGAATGGGGCACCGGAAGCACATGCCGACCTCCTCGCTCCGCCCTCTCAGCTCGCTCGCCGCCGGCGCGCGGGCGACGGTCGCGCGCGTCGTCGCCGCCTCGCCGGAGATCGATGCGGTGGCGCTGCGCCGCCTCGGCGAGCTCGGCTTCCTGCCCGGCGAGCCGGTGCAACTGTTGCGCCGCGGCCCGGGCGGCCGCGAGCCGCTGGCCGTGATGATCGGTGAAACGATGTTCGCGCTGCGCCTGCTCGAGGCGCAGTGCATCGAGGTCATGGACATCACCGAGCCAGCCACGGCCGGGCGCCGGGCCGCCCCGAGGCCGGCCGCGCCTCACGAGCCACGAAGTGGCTCGTTCCGAGCCACGGGGGCAGCGACCGAAGGGCGCGTGGGGGCTCCATGAGTCATGCCCTCAACGCCCCGAACCAGGCGCCGCTCTGGAGCGTCGCCCTGGTCGGCAACCCGAACTGCGGCAAGACCGCCCTCTTCAACCTGCTCACCGGCGCGCGCCAGAAGGTCGCCAACTACGCCGGCGTGACGGTCGAGCGCAAGGTCGGCCTGACACGGCTGGCCAACGGGCGCACCGTTTCCATCATCGACCTGCCCGGTGCCTACAGCCTGACGCCGGCGACGCCCGACGAGCAGATCACGCTCGAGGTGATCGAGGGCCGGCGCCACGGCGAGGCCGCACCCGACGCCATCATCGCCGTCGTCGACGCCACCAACCTGCGCATGAACCTGCGCCTGGTGCTCGAGCTGGCCCAGCTCGGCCGGCCGCTCATGGTCGCGCTCAACATGGCCGACGTGGCGCGCGCCGAGGGCCTGAAGATCGACGTCGCCAGGCTCGCCGAAGAGCTCGGCTGCCCGGTCGTCGAGACCGTCGCGGTC
>JANXXS010000235.1 GCA_025350505.1 Burkholderiales bacterium | reverse complement strand
CAGTGCCTGGACCATGCGGTACGGCGCCTGCACCGGATAGACGTTGTAGGCCTTCGAGTAGAGGTCCCACCACCAGTCGTTGAGCGCCGACTTCGGCGACATCAGGCCGTAGGCGCCGCGCGCGCCGAGGATGACGCCGTTGGGCATCTTGTCGCCGAGGCCGGGCAGCACGTGGTCGGCGGCCGAGAACACGACCTGGGTGCGCTGGAACAGGCCGCGCGGCCCGGCCTGCAGGATGAAGGCCTGCAGGTCGCCGCCCCAGAGGCTGGAGTGCGTGACGTCGGCGGTCTTGGCCATCAGCGCCGAGATCTCGGTGCCGTACTGGCCGGCGCCGAACTTCGGCAGCTGGTCCTCGCCGGCCTTGGCGCTCGGGTAGAGCTTTTCCATCGACAGGGTGAAGTCCTTCTTCGAGTCCTGGCCCCAGGCGTAGTCCTGGTTGATCATGTTGAAGGTGTCGGCCTTGACGTTGCGCGCCTTCAGGTAGCGCACCAGCGCGACGTTGTCCATGGTCGCGTGCGCCGCGGTGCGGAACACGTACTCGTACTTGCCGTCCTCGAAGATGCGCGGCGTGCCGCAGTCGTAGAGGAGGAGGAACTTCTTCATCTCCTCGGCGGCCGGCGCGACGGCGAGGCAGTCGCCCGAGCCGACGTAGCCGACGACGGCGTCGACCTTCTCGCGGTCGTACAGGTTCTTTATCTCCTGCACCTGCTTGGTCGCGCCGCCGTTCTCGTCGACGTAGACGAACTCGAGCTTCATGCCGCCGAAGCCGGTCTTGTTGTAAGGCGCCGGCGCCGCGCCCTTGTTGAAGGCGTCGAGCAGCACCTTGGCGCCGTTGACGGCGGGGATGCCGAAGCTCTCGGCCGCCTGGCCCGAGAGGAAGCTGACGATGCCGACCTTGAACGTCTCCTGGGCCGGTGCGCCGGTCGAGGCCAGCAGGGCGGCCAGGGCGAGTACTGAGCGGCGCGCGGCGGTGCCCGCCGAAGATCGGTTCGTCATGCGATGTCTCCTGTGTTCTGGGCAGCAAGATGCCGCGTGCAAGTATTGCGAGGCGCCTGTAGCGCCGCAACGGCACCGACGCGAGTGTTTACCCCCGATGGCTGGCATGGGGTTGCTCGAAATGCGGGCGGACTTGCGTGCGCGAGCAGGCGCGCGGGCCCAGGCCGTCGGGCGGCCGTCCGATCCCGCACCCACCGAATGGTCGCGCGAGGGCCGATGCAGGCGGTCAGCGCCTGACCAGTCCCTCGCGCACCATGTACTGGTGCACGAAGGCGATCGCCATGCTGCCCTCGCCCACGGCAGCAGCGACGCGCTTGATCGGGCCGAGCCGCACGTCGCCGCAGGCGAACACGCCCGGCACGCTGGACTCGAGCAGGAAGGGGTCGCGGGTGTGCGACCAGCGGCTCGCCTTCGTCACCTCGTCGCCGGTCAGCACGTAGCCGTTCTTGTCGCGCGCCACCTGCTCCGGCAGCCAGCCGGTATCGGCATCGGCGCCGATGAACACGAAGAGGCCGCCGCAGGCGTGGCGCGCGACCGTCTTGTCGCGGCGATCGGCGATGTCGATGGCCTCGAGGTGGCCCTGGCCGTGCGCGGCATGCACCTCGCTGTTCAAGCGAACCGCGATGTTGGACTTGCCTTCGATCTGCTCGATCAGGTAGCGCGACATGCTCTTCTCGAGCGAGTCGCCGCGCACCAGCAGCGTCACCCGACGTGCATGGTTGGCGAAGTACATCGCTGCCTGCCCGGCCGAGTTACCGGCGCCGATCAGGTACACGTCCTGCCCGTGCGTGGCCGCGGCCTCGCTGCGCGCGGCGCCGTAGTAGATGCCCTTGCCGATGAGCGGCTCGAAGCCTGCGATGACGAGCCGCCGCCACGACACGCCGGTGGCCAGGATGACGCTCAGCGCGCGCACGCGCTCGCCACCGTCGAGCGTGACCTCGCGCGTGGCAAGGGGACGGCACGAACTTCGTCGGGCGTCAGCATCGCTTCGGAAACTCCCGCTGGGCCGTGGCGCGGCGCGCACCATCTTGCACGCGGCGATGCTAACCGCGGACTACAGTGCGGCATGGCGCTTCAACGCCAACCCTCTGTGACGGTGCGCGTTGCCGGCCGGCTCGACGGCGAGCCGCGGCACGGCAACATCTGGCGCGCCGGCTTGCCGAAGACGATGGAGGAGACCGCATGAGCAGTGCCGCGCCGCAACCGCTGAAGGGGCTGCGCGTCGTCGAGTTCACGCACATGGTGATGGGCCCGACCTGCGCCATGGTGCTCGCCGACATGGGCGCCGAGGTCGTCAAGATCGAGCCGATCGAGGGCGAGGGCACGCGGCGGCTGCTCGGCGCGGGCGCGGGCTTTTTCCCGATGTTCAACCGCAACAAGAAGAGCATCGGCATCGACCTGAAGCAGACGGCCGGCGCGGAGGCAGCGAGGAAGCTCGCCCTTTCCGCCGACGTCGTGGTCGAGAACTTCAAGCTCGGCGTGCTGAAGAAGTTCGGCCTCGACTACGCCAGCCTCGCGGCGATCGACGACCGGCTGATCTACGTCAGCCACAAGGGCTTCCTGCCCGGGCCGTACGACAACCGGCCTGCCCTGGACGAGGTGGTGCAGATGATGGGCGGCCTGGCTTATATGACCGGCCGCCCCGGCGATCCGCTGCGCGCCGGCACCAGCGTCAACGACATCATGGGCGGCCTGTTCGGCGCCATCGGTGCGCTCGGCGCGCTGATCCAGCGCGGCATCACCGGCAAGGGCATGGAGGTGCAATCGGCGCTGTTCGAGAACAACGTGTTCCTGATGGGCCAGCACATGCTGCAGTTCGCGATGACGGGTAAGCACCCGGCGCCGATGCCGGCACGCGACAACCCGTGGGCCGTGTACGACGTGTTCACCGTCAAGGATGGCGAGCAGATCTTTCTCTGCGCGGTGAGCGATGCGCAATGGCAGATCTTCTGCGATGTGCTCGATCTGCCCGACCTGAAGGCCGATCCGGCGCTGAAGTCCAACAACGACCGCGTGCGCGTGCGACCTGCCCTGCTGGCGACGCTGCGCGAGCGTGTGGCGCACCGCAGCGCCGCCGAGCTGACGGAGATATTCGAGCGCGCCGGGCTGCCGTTTGCGCCGATCAGGAAGCCCGAGGACCTGTACGACGATCCGCACCTGCTTGCCACCGGCGGTCTTGCCGACATCGAGCTGCCCGACGGCGACAAGGCCGGGCAGGTCGTCAAGACGACCCTGTTCCCGATCACGATGGACGGCGAGCGCCTGCAGGTGCGATTGCAGCCGCCGCGCTTCGGCGCGCACACCGACGAGCTGCTGGCCGGCGTCGGCTACCGTGCCGACGAGATCGAGACCTTGCGCGCCCAGGCCGTCGTCGCCTGAGCGGACTCATTTTCGAACAGACCGACGACAGACC
Organism: Burkholderiales bacterium; assembly: GCA_025350505.1. Taxonomy (GTDB): domain Bacteria; phylum Pseudomonadota; class Gammaproteobacteria; order Burkholderiales; family Burkholderiaceae_C; genus Schlegelella_A. Next base: position 5,861 of record JANXXS010000235.1, on the reverse strand, counting down.
GACGTGAAGGCGACAGACAAATGGCGGACAACCACTCACGGCTGACGCGCCGCACGGTGCTCGGTGGCCTCGCCGCCGGCCTGGCGCTGCCGGCCCTCGCGCAATCGGACCGGCCGGTGCGTTTCATCCTGCCGAACGCAACCGGCTCGGGCGTCGACACCATCGCGCGCTCGGCGCAGAACGCGCTGGCCAAGGCGCTCGGCCATCCGGTCGTCGTCGACAACCAGCCGGGGGCCGGCGGCATCGTTGGCCTGCAGTCGCTGGCGCGCTCGCCGGCCGACGGCTCGACGCTCGGCATCGTCTCGAACAACGTCGTCATCTTCCCGAGCGTGATGAAGAGCATTCCGTTCGACATGCCGGGCGACTTCACGCCGATCGCGGTGATCGGCTACACGCCGGTCGTGCTCGTCGTCAACGCCAAGGTGCCGGCCAGGGACGCCAAGGAATTCATTGCCCTTCTGAAGGCGCGCAACGGCGACATGACCTATGCGTCGGGCGGCAACGGCACGATCCTGCATCTGGCCAGCGCGATGTTTCTCGACGAAGCGAAGGTCAGCGCGCGCCACATCCCGTACAAGGGCGTCGGGCCGATGATCAACGATCTGCTCGGCGGCCAGGTCGACTTCGCGACCGCAGCGCTGCCCAGCGTGCAAGGGCACCTGAAGTCGGGCGGGCTGCGCGCCATCGGCATGGCGACGGCGCAGCGCGCGGCGGCTGCGCCCGACATCCCGACCTTCGTCGAGCAGGGCCTGCCGGACTACGTCGTCAACGCCTGGTTTGCCGTGATCGGCCCGAAGAAGCTGCCGGCCGCCGACGTGCAGCGCGTTCACGACGCGATGGTCGCCGCGTTCGACGACCCCGAGGTCAAGGAGGCGATGGCCAGGCAGGGCAACGTCATCAGCGTCGGCGCGGCCGACAAGGCGATGCCGTTCTTCCGCAGCGAGCTCGCGAACTACGCCCGGCTCGTCAAGAAGGCGGGCGTCGAGGTGCAATGACCGCGACTGACGCGGGCTGCCGCGGCGCATGCTCATGAACGCGCTGTCGGCGCCGGCACGGTCGTCCGTTGCGTCAGCGCGGCATTCGGCCCTTGATCGCATTGGCGCGTGCGCCATACGTGATCCGCCCCGCGGCATCGGCCTTCAATCGTGCCCGCAACTGCTCCTTCAATCGTCCCTTGCCGGCTTCGCCCAGCACGCCGATCCGCGGTGCCACGCTCGGACCGGTCTGCGCGATCCGCCAGAACGTCTCGAAGTCCGCGTAGCTGCGCTGCACGGTGATCTCTCGCGTTTCGATGTCGAGCAGGCCCGCGCCGGTCCACAAGGCGTGCAGCACGTCGAGACGCGCCGCCTCCACGCTCGGCGGATGCAGTCGCTGCACGCCGAGTGCCGCCATCTCTTCGTGCAGCGCCGCGTAGGGAAAGCCGCCGCCCAGGATGTCCCAGGCATAGGCCGAGACGCTGCCGCCGGGCTTGACGACGCGCGCCATCTCCGCCACGCCCTTCGCCGGGTCGGGCACGAAGAAGATCACCAGCGCCATCACGGCGGCGTCGAACTCGGCATCGACATAGGGCAGCGCCGTGGCGTCGCCCACCTGAAAGTGCACGTGCTGGTTCATCAGCCGTTCGCGGGCGAACGCGAGCTGGCCTTCGGAGGGGTCGATGCCTTCGACCCGCGCGGGCGCGCAACGCTCGATCAGCAGCTCGGTGAACGCGCCGTTGCCGCAACCGACGTCGGCCCAGCGCCCGCCGGCCGGCGGCGCGAGCCAGCGCAGGAATTCTTCTCCGGCGAGGCGGCTCCAGGTGCCCATGAAGTCTTCGTAGGCGGCGCCGTCATCGAAGCGGATCTGCGGTTCGGTCATGGGAAGGTCGATGCGAAGTCGGCACGATTTGCCCGAGCGATTAAAGCATTCTGAATCGTCCGTTACCCGATCGAGACGTCCTGCCAAACTGACTGTCGCGGCCGGCGTCGCCCACCCGCCGATGGCTGTACGACCACTACGGCTTTCCCGACTTCACCTATCGCATCCAGTATCCGGCACCAGGCGCGCCGGCGCTGGCCCTTCGCGTGCGCGAGCTCCTCGACGGCGCCGGCATTTCCAGCGGCGTCGACGCGAGCCGCGGCTTCGACCATGGCATGTTCGCGCCGATGGCGGTGATCTATCCCGAAGCCGACGTCCCGGTGCTGCAGATGTCGTTGCGAACGGGCTCGACCCGAGGCAGCATCTCGCCGCCGGACGCGCGCTGGCCCCGCTGCGCGACGAGGGCGTGCTGATCGTCGGCAGCGGCCTGAGCCATCACAACCTGCGCGGCCCCGGCGGCGCGCCAGGCGCACCCGCGCGAAGAGCACTTGCTGCCGCTGATGGTCGCCGTGGGGGCTGCCGAAAACGATGCCGCGACGTGCAGCTATCACGAGGAGGATTTCTTCGGCGGCATCACTGTCTCGAACTTCAGATTCGACAGCGCGCCCGCTACGACTTCGCGATCGTGAGCACGCCCTCGAAGGTGTCGCCGCCTAGCTCGGCCGAGAAATAGGCCGTCACCGCGTAGTCGCCCGCTGCCGGCTTACCCGGCACATCGGGCTTGCCGAACAGGCCCGAGAAGCCGTTGATGACGATGTTGTGCCGGTTGCCTTGGCCCGTCTTGCTGCTCTCGAAGGGCGTGCCGATCGGCCGCTCGAACACCTTCTGCGCGCCGCTCGGGCCGACGATGCGAAAGCGCACCGCGCTCTTGGCGATCTGGTCGACGTCGCCGACCGACACCGCCTGCATCATTGCCGCGTCGGCGGCGGCGTCGTAGATCGGCATGCGCTTCTGGAGGATCCAGCGCGCCGAGTTGCCCTTCTCGACGAAGCTGTGCGGCTTTCTGCCGTCGCCGTGCGGCTTGGCCGGAGCGCCTTCGCGCAGGAACGACCAAGTCTGGTCGCCGACGATACCGTCCTCGAGCACGCCTTCTTTCTTGTGCTTGCGCTGGAAGGCCTGCACCGCCTTCAGCGTTGCGCCCTTGAAGTCGCCGTCGACCTCGAGCTTGGCGCCCTTCAGGTTGAGCAGCTCCTGCAGATACTCGACCCAGCCGTCGGCGCTCTTGTCGCCGAAGCGCAGCGTCGGCTCGCTCGCCTTGCCGGGCGGCCTGAAGTCGAGCTGCGGGCCGGTGAAGGTGAATACCGGGTTGCGATCGCCGCCGCCGAAATCGAGCTCCAGGCCCTTCGACTCGGGCGCGATGTTGCCGAGCGAGACGCCGTCGTCGGCCCAGCCGATGTTGAGCGTGAACTCGCCGCTCGGGTTGCCTTCGGGCGGCGGATCGATCAGGAAGCGGTAGTTCGCGAAGCCGCTGGTCTGCGGGAACTCGGGGTCGGACGAGACCACCGCGAACTGCCCCTTCTGGCCGCCGTCGATCGTCGCCGGCGGCGCGGGGACGAAGCTGGCCTTCTTGTTGTCGAGCCCGGACTTTTCCAGCATCAACGTGCAGCCCGTTCGGTTGTCGATCGTGATCTGCATCGGCGCTTCCGGCTCGGGCGGCGGACCCTGGTGCGCCTCGACGACGTACTGGAAGCGGTCGTCGCCCTTGCGCAGCGAGCGCACGATGAAGGCGCCGGCGTTCGGTCGCACGGTGCCGACGGGGCTCGCGCCGCGGCGCCAGGTGACGCTGGCCAGGGTCTGGAAGTCACCGGTCATGATCGTGTAGTCGGCCGATCCCGAGGCTTCGGGATGCTCGTCGTCGAGCGCGCGGGCCACGAACGAGCCGTGGCCGTTGTCGGCAATGCTGGCCGGCGGCTTGCCGTCGAGCGCGGTGTGCCCCCGGTCGTCGATGACGGTAGCGGTCAGCCGCAGCTCGAACCCGGAGCGGTTGACGATGTCGACGCGCATGCGCTTCGGCTCAGCGTCCTTGCCGGGGTCGGCGGGCGGCGTGGCGGGCGCATCCGCCGGAGCTGGCGTATCGACCGCGGCTGTCGCGGCCACCGGCGTCGGCTTGGCGACCGGCGGGGTCGCGCCGACCGGGGCGGGCATGGCAGGTGCCGCCGTCGTGACCGGTGCCGGCGCGGCCACCGGCGATGGCTTGCCGCCGGTGGTGGGCGTGGCGGCGTTTACGGTGTCATCATCATCGTCGTCGTCGAGCGCGATCTTCGTACGCCGACCATCGATGGCGTCGGGGCCGGCGATCGTCACCTTGCCCGGCTTGGCGGCGCTCGCCGGCAGCGGTGGCAGCTTGAGTTTGCTGAGCAGGCCCATGGCTTCGTGTCTCTCCGCGCCGCGTTGCGGCTTGCGCCCCGCGGGATGATGCCATCGCCGGTCGCGTGGCGGTGGCGACAATGGCGTCGTCACGAATGGGGAGGCGAGCGATGGCGACCGACGTGCGACGTGGACAGGCTCCGCTGCAGATCTGGGGTCGCCTCACCTCCATCAACGTGCGCAAGGTGGTGTGGTGCGCGCAGGAGCTCGGCCTCGCGTTCCAGCGCACCGACGCGGGCGGGCCCTTCGGCGTCGTGCAGACGCCTGAATATCGCGCCCTCAATCCGAACGCGCTGGTGCCGACGATCGAGGTCGACGACGCCGATGTCGATGCCGGAACGGGCGGCCGCGCCTCTGGGAATCGAACGTGATCGTGCGCTACCTCTCGGCGCGTCATTCGCCCGGTGCCCTGTATCCCGAGGCGCTGCCCGCGCGCTTCGACGCGGAGCGCTGGATGGACTGGCAGCAGACCACGCTCAACCCGGCCGGCCGCGAAGCATTCATCCAGTAGGTGCGCACGCCCGCGGAGCGGCGCGACGCGGCCGCCGCGGAACGCTCGGTGCAGGCCGCCGAGCCGCGCTTTGCCATGCTCGATGCACACCTGGCAGCGCGCTCGTTCATGGCCGGCGATCGGTTCACGATGGCCGACATTCCGATCGGCTGCGAGCTGCATCGCTGGTTCGGATTGCCCGCGGCGCTGTATTCGCGACCGCTGTGGGCGAATCTGGAGCGCTACTTCGCCTCGCTGCGCGATCGCCCGGCGGCGCGGGGTGTGCTCGATCTCGTGGTGGAGTGATCGGAGAGGAGGCCCGCCGGCGCACGGCCGCGCACAGAGTGACGCGGCGCCGCGACTAACCCGCCGGCGAAAACCCTGGATTGGCCGCGACAGTGAGCCTCAGAACGAATATTCCCGGAGGCGACGCAGGCACTTGGGGTTCGCTGCCCGCCCTTTGACGCGACACCCGAAGAGTGATGCGACTCCGGTGGCGGCGTCCGCCTCAGCGCTGCGCCTTGTCCTTCGCGTTCTGCGCCTCGATCAGGTCCCGCGCCGCCTTCCAGTCGCTGTCGCCCCACTTGCGCAGCTCGTAGAAGTTGCCGCCGGTCGCGAGCGCGCCGGCGCCGTCCATGAAGATGCTCTGGCCCGTCAGCCAGTCGCAATGGCCGGGCGCCATGAGGAAGGCCGCGAGGTTCTGCAGCTCGCTCATGCGGCCCGGGCGGGCCATCGGGTTGGTCTCGCGCATCCGCGCGCCGGGCTCCTGGCCGGGGCTGAGGCGCTTGCTCATGCCTTCGGTCGGGATCTCGCCGGGACCCACGGCGTTGAGCCGGATGCCGTAGCGCGCCCATTCGATGGCGAGCGATTTCGTCATCACCTCGATGCCGGCCTTGCTCATCGCCGAAGGCACGACGTAGGGCGAGCCGTTGTCGACCCAGGTGACGATGATGCTCATGACGTTGCGACACGGCTGCGCCGTCGTCCATTCGCCCGCCTTCGCCTGGGCGACCCAGCGCTTGCCGACCGCCTGCGTGACGTAGAACGAGCCGTGGAAGACGATGCCCGCGATGGCGTCGAAGGCGCGCGCCGAAAGGCTCTCGGTCGGCGCGACGAAGTTGCCGGCGGCGTTGTTGACGAGGCCGGT
>JANXXS010000215.1 GCA_025350505.1 Burkholderiales bacterium | reverse complement strand
GCGTTGGGCGGAATGCCGAGCGTCAGCATCGGGATGAACGAGGTCTGCGCCCCGGCGTTGTTGGCGCTCTCGGGCCCGGCGACACCCTGGATCGCGCCCTTGCCGAACGGGATGCGCGGGTTGCGCACCAGCTTTTTTTCCATCGTGTACGAGGCAAACGAGGCGAGCAGCGCGCCGCCGCCGGGCAGCACGCCGAGCACCGAACCGAGCGCCGTGCCGCGCAGCACCGAAGGCCAGGCTTCGTGAAAGTCGCGCATCGTCGGCCACAGGCCCTTGACCTTGCTCGTGAACACCTCGCGATGCTCGGCCGGCTGGCCGAGGTTGGAGATGATCTCGCCGAAGCCGAACACGCCCATGGCGATGACGACGAAGCCGATGCCGTCGGTGAGCTGCGGGATGTCGAAGCTGTAGCGCGCGGTGCCCGAGATCACGTCGGTGTTGACCTGCGCGAGCAGCAGGCCGAGCAGGATCATGGCGATCGCCTTGACCAGCGAGCCCGACGCGAGGACGACGGCGCCGATCAGGCCCAGCACCATCAGCGAGAAGTATTCGGCCGGGCCGAACTTGAAGGCCAGCTCGGTGAGCGGCGGCGCGAACGCGGCGATGATGACCGTGCCCACGCAGCCGGCGAAGAAGGAGCCGAGCGCGGCCACCGAGAGGGCCGCGCCGGCCCGGCCCTGGCGCGCCATCTGATAGCCGTCGATGCAGGTGACGACCGAGGACGACTCGCCGGGCACGTTGATGAGGATCGACGTCGTCGAGCCGCCGTACTGCGCGCCGTAGTAGATGCCGGCCAGCATGATCAGCGCGGGGGTCGCGTCGAGCGCGTAGGTCGAGGGCAAGAGCATCGCGATCGTCGCCACCGGGCCGATGCCGGGCAGCACGCCGATCAGCGTACCGAGCATCGCGCCGAAGAAGGCATAGGCCAGGTTCTGGAACGTGAAGGCGACGCCGAATCCGATGCCGAGGTTGTGGAGAAGGTCCATGCGAGCCCGTACCTGCAGTTCGTGTATCGGTCGAGCGCTTCAGCCGACGAACCGCGGCCAGACCGGGATCGTCAGCTTCAGGCCCCAGACGAAGATCGCCCACGATCCGATCGTCAGCACCACCGCGTTGGCGGCAACGCCCTTCCAGCGGAATTCGTCTCCGGCAAGACTCGAGATGACGACGAGCACGGGGATGGTCAGTGCCAGTCCCATCGGCTCGAGCATCGCCCCGAACACGGCGATGGCGGCGACGATGACGATGAGCGGCCGCCAGGCGAACGCGCCGATCCGGTCGCCGCCCTCGCTTTCGATGGTCAGCGACTTGAACAGCACGATGGCGCCGAGCAGCGCGAGCAGGATCGACAGGCCGAGCGGAAAGTAGCCGGCACCGGGATGCGCCGAGAGCTGCGACAGGCGGCCCCAGAGGCTGGCGGCGCAGGCGTCTTGCGGCGGGCAGGCCGGACCCATGCTGTAGTTGGTCGCGCCGATCGCGAAGACGACGCCGACGGCGACGAACATCAGGCCGGACCAGAAGTCGCGCTCGCTCTTGATTCTCAATCGGGCCTCGTTGCGGCGTGCTGCGAAGCTGGCGATTCTAGGGAGAGGGGCTCCCCCGGCCGCGTCTCGTTTACACGGATCGGAATCCGGGCGGGCGGGGCCGAGATCCTTCGCTTCGCTCAGGATGACAACGGCCGCTGTCACTCTGAGCGAAGCGAAGAATCTCAGCTCATTGTTCCCAGGCCGGCGTCGCGCGCAGCACTTCGTCGAGGGTGGTCACGCCTTCGGCAACCTTCATCGCGCCGGCCAGGCGCAGCGGCCTGAGTCCGTCCTGCAGCGCCTGCGCGCGCAGCTTGGCCTCGTTGCAGGTCGGCTGGATGAAGTTGCGCGCCGCGTCGCTCACCGTGAGCAGCTCGAACAGGCCGGCACGGCCCCGGAAGCCGGTCATGCGGCACTCGAGGCAGCCGACCGCCTTGTAGGGCCGCACGCCGCCGTTCAGGCGCCAGGGCTTGACGACCTCGTGCAGGGTTTCGCGCGTCACTTCCTCGTCGGGCACCTTGCAGGTCGGGCAGAGCGTGCGCACCAGCCGCTGCGCGAGCACGCCGATCAGCGTCGAGCCGATCAGGTAGGGCGCGACGCCGAGGTCGTTGAGGCGCGTGATCGCCGAAGCCGAATCGTTGGTGTGCAGCGTGCTGAACACGAGGTGGCCGGTGAGCGAGGCCTGGATCGCCATGTCGGCGGTCTGCAGGTCGCGGATTTCGCCGACCATGATGATGTCCGGGTCCTGCCGCATCAGGGAGCGCAGGCCCTCGGCGAAGTTCAGGTCGATGAGCGGCTGCACCTGCGTCTGGTTGAACGCCGGCTGGATCATTTCGATCGGGTCTTCGATGGTGCAGACGTTGACCTCGTCGGTGGCCAGACGGCGCAGCGTCGAATAGAGCGTCGTCGTCTTGCCCGAGCCGGTGGGTCCGGTGACGAGGATGATGCCGTGCGGCTTGGAGACCAGCTCTTCCCAGCGCCGGCCGTCATGGCTGCCGAAGCCGAGACTCTCGAGCGTCTTCACCGTCGTGTCGGGATCGAAGATCCGCATCACCATCTTCTCGCCGAAGGCGGTGGGCAGCGTCGAGAGACGCATCTCGACCTCGTCGCCGGCCATGTTGCGGACCTTGATGCGGCCGTCGAGCGGGCGCCGACGCTCGACCACGTCCATGCGGCCGAGCAGCTTGACGCGCGCGATCATCGCGCTCATCACGCCGGGCGGCAGCTGGTAGACGGTGTGCATCACGCCGTCGATGCGAAAGCGGATGACGCTCCTCTCGCGGCGCGGCTCGAGGTGGATGTCGGAGGCGCGCTGGTCGAAGGCGTATTGCCAGAGCCAGTCGACGACCTGGATGACGCCGGAGTCGTTGGCGTCGAGCTGCTTCGAGCTCTTGCCGAGCTCGACCAGCTGCTCGAAGTTGGCGAGCGCCGAGTTCTCGCCCATCTTGGTGGCGTTGCGCACCGATCGCGAGAGGGCATAGAACTCGGTCGTGAAGCGTGCGATCTCGAGCGGGTTGACGATGACCAGACGCACCTTGCGCTTGGTGTGCGACTCGATCTCCGAAACCCAGGCGACGTCGAGCGGCTCGCAGGTGGCGATCGTCACGTCGGTGACGCCGAAGGTGAGCGGCAGCGCGTGGCGCCGCTCGGCGTAGTTGATCGACATCACGTCGGCGACGCGGCCGACGTCGACCTTGAGCGGGTCGATGCGAACGTAGGGCAGCTTGCTGCGCTTGGCCAGCCATTCGGTCAGCGTCTCGGTGTCGAGCACCTTGCCGTCGCCCATGCGCGTCAGGCCGGCGCTGCCGATGCGCACCAGCGGATGCTGAGAGCTGTTGCCGCCGGCGAAGCGGTGCGCGGTGCGATCGACGTCTTCGGCGCTCAGGACCTTGTCTTCGCGCAGCCAGGCGAGCACGGTGCGCCAGGTCAGCTTGCCGCTCGGCGCGACCGTGGGCAGGGTCAGGTCGGTCGGTGCAAAGTTTGTCGAGCTGCGTGACGGCGAGATCGATCGCTCGAACGTCGGCTCGCGCGTGGCCTTGTCGGCCGAGGCAGGGTCGGGGCGCTCGCTTCTCGTCGTCGTTTTCATGCGGGCGGCAGCTCGGGTAGGGAGGCCGGTGTATCGGCCGGCAGCAGGCTCAACATGCGCAACCACTTGCGGGCCGGCAGCTTCCATCGAGTTTCGATGTTTTCGGCACGCCGGGCAAGCGTATCGCGGTCCGGGACCGTGACATGCTTCATCGCCAGCACCACCGTGTTGCCCTCGGGAGTCGGTTTCAGCGCATGAACCTGCTCGACACCGAAGGCGGCGGCGATCCGCGCGAAGCTGAGATCGAACGAGGCTTCGCGTCCGAACAGGTTCACCGTCATCAGTCCGCCTTCGGCAAGCAGCGCGTGACAGTCGGCGTAGAAGGCTTCGCTGTCGAGCACCGGGCTGGCCGCGTCTTCGTCGTAGAGATCGACCGAGAGGACGTCGGCGCTGCCGTGGCGCGACGGGTCGGCGACGTAGGCCGCCGCGTCCATCTCGAGCACCTGCAGCCGCCCCGAGTCGCGCGGCAGCCTGAACCAGAGCCGGCAGGCGTCGATGACGTTGCGATTGAGCTCGACCGCGGTGGTGCGCATCTTCAGCCGCTTGTGGCAAAAGCGCGTGATCGCGGCGGCGCCCAGGCCGAGCTGCACGGCGTGGCCGCTCGTTACCGCCGCCTCGTCGCGGAACAGCATCCAGACCATCATGCGCTGGATGTAGTCGAGGTGCAGCTCGTCGGGCGACTCGATCTTCATCGCGCCCTGGATCCACGGCGAGTCGAAGTGCAGGTAGCGAATGCCGCGCGACTCGGAGATGTTCACTTCCGGCGTCGGCACCGGCGTGGCGTTGCCGCTCATGGCGTTGCTCCTTCCATTTCGAGACGGGCCAGCCGCGGCATCGCCGCAAAGGCGTTGGCGGTGCTTGCCGCGGCCAGCAGCTCCGGCGCGATGCCGCGCAGTTCGGCGAGCACGGCGCCGATGCGCGGCAGCTCGGCGGAGACGTTGCGCATCGTCGCCCCGGCGGCGCGTGCCTCGGCGGTGCGATAGAGCCACTGCGGCGCGATGTCGGGGGCATCGGTTTCCATGACGATCGCCTCGAGCGGCACGGCACGGGCGACGCGGCGGATGCGCAGGGCGCGGTCGAAGCTGAGCGCACCGCCGCAGCCGAGCTTGAAGCCGAGCGCGACGAAGGCGGCGGCCTGCTGCTCGCTGCCGTTGAAGGCGTGCGCGATGCCACCCTGCACCGGCCTCGTGCGCAGGTGCTTGAGAACGCTGTCGATGGCCTGCCGGACATGCAAGAGCACGGGCAGGTCGAACTCGCGCGCCAGCTTCAGCTGCGCCGCGAACATCTCCGCCTGCCACTGTCGGTCGAGCCCGGCGATGAAATGGTCGAGGCCGATCTCGCCGACGGCGACCAGGCGCGGGTCGTCGCGGTTCGCTTCGAGGGCGTGGCGGAGCGCCGCCAGGTCGTCAGCCCCGGCGCCAGCGGTGTACATCGGATGGATGCCGAGCGCGTAGCAGAGGCCGTGCTCGTGGGCCAGCGCGCGGACCCGGCCGAAGTTGCCGGCGTCGATGGCGGGAATGACGATCATCGCCACGCCCGCGGCGCGCGCCGCAGCGACGACGGCGCCGCGGTCCGCGTCGAATTCGGCGGCGTCGAGGTGGCAATGCGTGTCGATCCACACGGACACGAATGATGCATCGTCCGACGGCCGGGCCTGCGCCATGACAGGTGATGATGAGCGTGCTACCGTAGCAGCGACAGGCGGCCCGCGTCTTGCGTGTGCCGCATGGTTGCCGGACGCCGACCATGAAGAAAGTGCCGCTGTACAGCCGTTCGCCGCGCGCCGCCGAGCCGGCCGCAGACGTGCCTGCCATGGTCGCGCCTGCGGCGACGTCCGGCACGCGGCGCTCGCGCGTTGTCGCGGCCCTGTCGCGCCATGAGCGCCGCCTCTGGGCGTTCGCCCTCATCGTCCTGGCCGCCGCCTTCTGGTGGGGCAACCCGATGCTCGCGACCAAGCCGCCGCTCACCATGGAGCAGATTGACACGGCGATGCGCCAGTCGATCGAGGACAAGCCGCTCGTCTCGGCGGCGTCTCGCGCCTATGAATCGATCATCCCGTCGGTGGTCCGCGTCGTCGGCCTGATGACCGAAGGCGACGACGGCAAGGACGACAAGGAGCACGGCACGGTCGAGCGCGGCGTCGGCAGCGGCGTCGTCATCATCGACAACGGCACCATCCTCACCAACCTGCACGTCGTCAACGGCGCCAAGAAGATCAGGGTCACCTTCTTCGACGGCTCGGAATCGGACGCGGTGGTGCTCAACACCCAGCCGGAAAACGACCTCGCCGTGCTGCGCGCCCGCACTATCCCCGACGACCTCGAGGCGGCGACGATGCGCTCGACCGCCGACCTGTCGCCCGGCGACGAGGTGATCGCCGTCGGCTATCCGTTCGGCATCGGGCCCTCGGTCTCTTCGGGCATCGTCTCGGGGCTGAAGCGCCAGTTCCGTTCGCCCGACGGCCAACAGATGCTCAGCAACCTGATCCAGTTCGACGCCGCCGCCAATCCCGGCAACTCGGGCGGTCCGCTGGTCACCATGGACGGTGCTGTGGTCGGCATCGTCACCGCCATCCTCAACCCGAACCGGCAACGCGTCTTCATCGGCATCGGCTTTGCCATGCCGATCGAGAATGCCGCGGCGGCGGCCGGCATGCCGCCGTTCTGACGCTTCTTCCCACGCGAGCACCAATGACCGACACGACGAAAGTCTCCAGCGAAGCCTCCACCTTGATGCAGCGCGTGCTCTACGAGGTCAAGCGCGTCGTCGTCGGCCAGGATCATTTTCTAGAGCGCGTCATGGTCGCGGTGCTGGCGCAAGGCCACCTGCTCGTCGAGGGCGTGCCCGGCCTGGCCAAGACACTTACCGTGAAGACGCTGGCGCAGACCCTGCGCGGCACCTTCAAGCGGATCCAGTTCACGCCCGACCTGGTGCCTGCCGACCTGGTCGGCACGCGCATCTTCAACCCGCGCACCGGCGAATTCTCGACCTCGCTCGGGCCGGTCTTCACGCACCTGCTGCTCGCCGACGAGATCAACCGCGCGCCGGCCAAGGTGCAGAGCGCGCTGCTCGAGGTGATGCAGGAGCGCCAGGTGACGATCGCCGGCGAGACGCACAAGGTGCCCGAGCCCTTTCTCGTCATGGCAACGCAGAACCCGATCGAGACCGAAGGCACCTACCCGCTGCCCGAGGCGCAGGTCGACCGCTTCATGATGAAGGTGCTGGTCGACTATCCGAGCGAAGAAGAGGAGTTCGTGATCGCGCAGCGTGTCACCGGCACGCCGGCGGTGCTCAGCCCGATCGCCAGCATGGGCCAGCTCGCCGAGCTGCAGCAGGAGTGCCGCAAGGTCTACGTCGACCCGTCGCTGATGCAGTACGCCGTCAAGCTGGTGAGCGCGACGCGACGTCCCGATCGTTATGGCCTGGCCGACCAGGCCAAGTACCTGAGCTTCGGCGCCAGCCCGCGGGCGACCATCGGCCTGATCGAGGGCGCACGCGCACTCGCCTTCATGCGCGGCCGCAGCTATGCCTTGCCCGAGGACATGACCGGCCTGGTCGCCGACGTGTTCCGGCATCGCCTCGTCCTTTCGTACGAAGCGCTCGCCGAAGGCCTCGACGCCGACGCGATCGTGCAGCGCGTCATGAAGAAGATTCCGGTCCCCGACAAGCCCCTCGCCCCCGAGGCCGCGGGACATGGCCACGGCTGAGCCCGCAGCCGGCGCCGCGGCGGCCGACGACCTGAACACCGAGGCGCTGCTGCAGCGCCTCGAGTGGACCGTGCTGCGCCGCCTCGACGGCCTGCTGCAGGGCGACTACCGCACCCTGATGCGCGGGGCCGGCCTCGACCTCGCCGACCTGCGCGAGTACCAGCACCACGACGACGTGCGCCACATCGACTGGAACGTCACGGCGCGCCTGCAGCAGCCCTACGTGCGCCAGTTCACCGAAGACCGCGAGCTCTCGGCCTGGTTTCTCGTCGACCTCTCGGCCAGCGTCGACTTCGGCTCCGACCGCTTCACCAAGCGGCGCATCGCCCGCGAGTTCGTCGCGGTGCTGGCGCGCCTACTGACGCGCCATGGCAACCGCGTCGGCGCCCTGCTCTACGGCAGCGAGGTCGACACCGTGCTGCCGGCGCGTGGCGGCCGCACCCACGTGCTCGACCTGCTGCAACGCATGGCCAGGCGTCCGGCCGAGACAGCGACCGGATCGACCGATCTGCGCGAGCTGCTCGCCGCCGCGCAGCGCAACATCAAGCGCCGCTCGACCCTTTTCGTCGTTTCCGATTTCATCAGCGCGCCGGGCTGGGAGCAGGCGCTCGGCCGGCTCGCCATGCGCCACGAGGTGACGGCGGTGCGCCTGTTCGACCCGCTCGAGATGGACCTGCCCGACATCGGCCTGGTCACCATGCGCGACGCAGAGACCGGCGAGCAGCTCGTCGTCGACACCCACAACGCCGGCTTTCGCAAGCGCTTCAAGGCCGCCGCCGAGCGTCGCGAGGGCGAGTTGCGCCAGGCGCTGGCGCGGGCCGGCGTCGACACGCTCGAGCTGGCCACCGACGACGACCTGGTCGATTCGATCCTGCGCTTCGCCGACCTCAAGAAGCAGCGCAGCCGGCTCGCCAACTGGAGCGGCGCGCGCTTCGGCGCCGCGCCTTCGCATGTGAGGCCGGCGGCATGAGCCCGCCGGGCCGCCCCAAGGGCGAATACCGGAGTGCGAAGCACGAAGGTACCCCAGTGAGCGCGGCACGCCACGTGGAGGGGAGGCGATGAGCGCGTCGGCGTCGCCGTTCATGACCTTCCTCTGGCCCAACATGCTGTGGGCGATGCTGGCCGTGCCGGCGCTGGTCGCGCTCTACGTCTTTCTCGTCACGCGGCGCAAGAAGACGACCTTGCGCTACGCCAATCTCGGGCTGGTCCGTGAGGCGCTCGGCCGCGGCGGTGCCTGGCGGCGCCATGTGCCGCCGGTGCTCATGCTGCTCGCCATCAGCGCCCTGCTGTTCGCCGCGTCGCGCCCAGCGGCGCTGATCACCCTGCCTTCGGCGCAGGAGACGATCGTCCTGGCGATGGACGTCTCGGGCAGCATGCGCGCCGCCGACGTGCTGCCGAGCCGGCTCGTCGCGTCACAGGAGGCGGCGAAGAGCTTCGTCGCCGATCTGCCGCGAAACGTCAAGGTCGCCGTCGTCTCCTTCGCCGGCACGGCGGCGGTGGTGCAGGCGCCGACGCTCAGCCGCGACGACGTCAACGCCTCGATCGACCGCTTCCAGCTGCAGCGCGGCACGGCGATCGGCAGCGGCATCGTCCTCTCGCTGGCGACCATCTTTCCGGAGGCCGGCATCGACCTCTCGCAGATCACCGGCGCGCGCGCCATGCCGCCCGGGCCGAACGACAAGCCGCCGCCCGACTTCAAGCCGGTAGCGCCGGGCTCCTATTCGTCGGCGGCGATCATCCTGCTCACCGACGGCCAGCGCACCACCGGCCCCGATTCGCTCGAGGCGGCCAAGATGGCGGCCGACCGCGGCGTGCGCATCTACACCGTCGGCATCGGCACCAAGGAAGGCGAAACGATCGGCTTCGAAGGCTGGTCGATGCGCGTGCGGCTCGACGAGGAAACGCTCAAGGCCGTCGCCAAGCTCACCAACGCCGACTACTTCTACGCCGGCACGGCGCAGGACCTGAAGAAGGTCTACCAGGGCCTCAGCACCCGACTCATCGTCGAGAAGAAGGAGACCGAGATCAGCGGCCTGCTGGCGCTCATCGGCGCCGCCCTCGTCGTGCTCGCGGCGGGCCTGTCGGTGTGGTGGTTCGGGCGGGTCGCTTAGGGCGGGTCACGCAACGTCTGGTCACGGACGCCGCGAACATCCGGTTACCGAGTTGACGCGATCGAAACGATCGCCCGCTTCAGCCTGACGCAAAGGGGCCGATCCCTGATTTGTACCGGTCGCGGCCGTGGCATTCCCGCCGCGGACTCGCGATCGCAGTACGTTCCGGGCTTCTCTTCGCGAAGCCGCACAAGGCGGAGGCTGATTGTGAGTACCTATCGTTTGTACAAGGCGCCCAATGGCGACATCGTTCGCGTGAAGATGGGCTTTTCGTGGCAGGCGTTCTTCGTCGGCTCGCTCAAGGCGATCGTGCGCCGCACCTGGCTGCTGGCGGTCGCCGGTGTCCTCTTCTACTTCGGCTCGTCGTTCTACGGCGGCGCACCGACGGCGACCTCGCGCACCGCCGCGCTGCTGCTCGTCGTACTCGGCTTCTACGCCGTCTACATGCTGTTTTGCGGCGTCAACGGCAACCGCTGGCTCGGCGACTCGCTGCGCCGCCGCGGCTTCACGCTGGTCGGCGAAGAACGTCACTGAAGCATCGCTGACGGCTCTCTAGCCGAAGCGGCCGTGCAGGAACCAACCGCTGGCGGCAGCGACCTCTTCGTTCGCGCTGCGCGATAGCGGCAGCCGCTCGCGGTAGATCCAGACCAGCGCGCCGTCGGCGGCGGCGGCGATGAAATAGTCGCGGCCGGTCAGGCCTTCGTCCCACCAGCCGGCTTCGATTCTTTCCGGTCCCGAGAGCAACTGCAGCGGCCGGCCTTCCAGGAGCGGCCGCGCCGCCCGCTCGACCAGCGGCTCGGCCTGCTGCAGCCAGACCGGCCGCGGCGGTGCGGCGGCCGCGTGCGCGGCGTCTGCATCGCCGGCCGACGTGCCGCGTGCCGGATTCTTTCCGCTCTGCCGTGACGAGCTCTTGCGCTGCCGCCCAAGGCCCGATGCTTCGGCCTCGCGCAGGGCGCTCGCCCGCTCGGGGCGATGGTCCTCGAGCGCGACCAGGCGTTGCACCTGGCCGGCGCCGAGCCGCGCCTGCAAACGCTCGATGAGGCGCGTCAGCCCTTCGTTCTCGCTTTGCGTCGTGGCGAACAGCTCGGCGTTGGGCGGCGCGCGCTTCGAGATGTCTTCGGCCTGCAGGCAGAGCTCGAGCGTCGGCGCCGGCAGCTGCGTGCGCGCCAGCCGCTCGCGCAGGAGCACGAGCAGGTGCGCGCTGTCGCGCGAAGGCTCGGCCAGCGCGATCTCGAGCGTCGTGGCCTGCGGCGTGCGGTCGCTCTGCTGCCAGCGCGACTCGTGGCGCATCAGCAGCCGGAAGCGGCGCACGAAGGCGTGCTGCGCCGCCAGCCAGACGATCAGCCGTTCGAGCAGCACCGATGCGCCGTAGAGGACCTGCTCGGTGGTGTCGGCGCGGGCAAAGAGCTCGAGCCGGCTTTCGAAGGCCGGCGGCAGGACGAGCGGCTCGCGCGGATCGGCGCGGCGACCCAGGGCGCAATCGATGTCGACGAGCAGGGCTTCGCTGAAGCGGCGCGCCAGCCCGGCGCGCGGCAGGCTGAGCAGGTCGCCGAGATTGCGCAGGCCCATGCCCTGCAAGGCCTCCCAGTGCTCACGGCCGGGGCCGAACAGCCACACCGGCGCCGCTTCGAGGGCGAGGCGGGTCGCGACGAGATCGGCGCATTGCGGCGGCGGATCGATGCGGGCGAGGATCGCCGCGCCGCCGGCCGTGGCCGCGCTCGCCATCCGCACCGCGTGGCCGAGCGGCGCGACGGCGGCGGCGATCGCCACGCGCAGGCGCTCGAGGCCGCCGAAATAGCGCAGGCTCGCCTGCACCTCGAGCAGCACCGTGTCGGCGGCAGCATCGGGCACCGACGCGGGCTGCAACGAGACGCTCGGTGTGAAGGCGAGCGCCGCATGCGCCACCGGCAGCAGCGCCGCGGCGTCGCGGTTGGCATCGGCCTGGCCGAGGACGATCTGCGGCGCCAGCGCCAGCGCCGTGGCGCGCTTCAGTCCGGGCTTGACGCCGAGCGCCCGCGCCGCGGCGTTGGCGCTGACGATGCGATGCGCCTCGAGCAGCGCGACCGGCCGCTCGGCGGCTGCGCCCGGTTCGCCACCGCCCGCAGCCAGCGTCGCCGCGAACGATTCGAGCGAAAGCAGCGGAAGGTGCAGCGCGATCCAGAGCACGGCGACAAGAAATCGGGGAACGGACGAAGGCGCAGGAGACGGGACAAGGCTTGCCGCATGCTCAGGCGAAATTGACGAAGACCGCTTCGCGCAGGCTCTGCACCGGCTCGCGCAAGCCGCTGTGCCAGCGGCGCTGCGCTGCCTCCGAGAGTACCGGCGGCAGGGCCAGCTGCAGCGGCGCCTCGAGCGGCGGGCCGCGGCGCTTGAGGATGCGCACGCGCAGGCGGTCGGCGCCGCCGGCGTGCAGCGACAGCCGCAAGGGCGAGGCGGTGGGCCGCGCCGACGCGGCGAGCTCGCGCAGCACGAAGGCGGCGCCGTCGTGATTGTGCGCGGCGAGCTGGAGCCGGCGCAGCCGCTCGCTGCGCAGGCGCGGCGGCAACCAGGCGAGCACCGCGCCGACATGGCCGCTCTTCAGCGCCTGCTCGAGCGCCCAGAGGCTGTCGCTGCCGGGAACGACGCGGGCCCGCGTGTTGACGACGAGGAGCTGCTCGACGTCGAAGCCGAGCCCGGCGAGCGCCCATGCCGACAAATCGGCCGGCGGGTCGAAGATCATCACCAGGCGGCCGGCGCGCTGCGCCGCGACCAGCGGCGGCGCGAGCAGGCGGATCTCGCCGACGCCGGGGTGCGGCAACAGCAGCTCGCTCAGCACCCGGCGCGGCCAGCCGCCACCGGGCAGCTCGGCGTCGAGCGCGGCAAAGCCGCTGGCGACGGCCTGCGCGCCGCTCCGGCCGAGCTGGTGGCCGAGCCAGAGCGAGGGGTGCAGGGTTTCGGGGGCGCGCCGTTCGGCGACGCGCCGGCTGGAAGCAGGCATGGCGCCCGCGCCCGCGGCCGGCAGCACCGGCAGGCGAAGCGGCGTTGAAACAAGAGCGGGCACAGCGTCCATCTGAAAACTGTACGTTTATGGGGTATCCGCTTAGCTCCAGTCAAGCTAGGATCGGCGGATGGAAGTCCAGCGTGCGGGGCCGATAGCGGGGACGGACTATCCGCGCAACTGGACCGAGTTCTTGGACTGGTTTGGCAGCGAAGAGGCGTGCTTGTCG
>JANXXS010000194.1 GCA_025350505.1 Burkholderiales bacterium | reverse complement strand
GCACCGTCAGCGAGTGCATGGCCGCGTCAGCGCTTGTGCTGATCGAGCCAGCCTTCGAGGTAGTGGATGCTGGTCCCGCCCTCGACGAACTTGGCGTCGACCATCAGCTCGCGATGCAGCGGGATGTTGGTCAGGATGCCCTCGACCACCGTTTCCGAGAGCGCCGTGCGCATGCGTGCCAGCGCCTGGTCGCGGGTATCGCCGTGGACGATGATCTTGCCGATCATCGAGTCGTAGTTCGGCGGCACGAAATAGTTCGTGTACGCGTGCGAATCGACGCGCACACCAGGCCCGCCGGGCGGGTGCCACATCGTCACGCGGCCGGGCGATGGCGTGAAGTTGTAGGGATCCTCGGCATTGATGCGGCATTCGATGGCATGACCACGGCACTGCACGTTACGCTGCTGGATCGTCAGCTTCTCCCCGGCGGCGATGCGGATCTGCATCTGCACGATGTCGATGCCGGTCACCCACTCGGTCACCGGGTGCTCGACCTGGATCCGGGTGTTCATCTCGATGAAGAAGAACTCGCCGTTCTCGTAGAGAAACTCGAAAGTGCCGGCGCCGCGGTAGCCGATCCGCTTGCAGGCGGCGACACAGCGCTCGCCGATCTTCTCGATGATTCGCCGCGGGATGCCCGGAGCCGGCGCCTCTTCGATGATCTTCTGGTGGCGGCGCTGCATCGAGCAATCGCGCTCGCCGAGCCAGAGCACGTTCTTGTGCTGATCGGCCAGCACCTGGATCTCGATATGGCGCGGGTTCTCGAGGAACTTCTCCATGTAGACGGCCGGATTGCCGAATGCCGCTCCGGCCTCGGCGCGCGTCATCTGCACCGCGGAGACGAGGGCGGCTTCGGTGTGCACGACGCGCATGCCGCGACCGCCGCCGCCGCCGGCCGCCTTGATGATCACCGGGTAGCCGATCGCCCGCGCCGCGCGGATCGCCTCCTTCGGGTCGTCGGGCAGTGCGCCTTCGGAGCCCGGCACGCAGGGCACGCCGGCCTTGATCATCGACTGCTTGGCCGAGACCTTGTCGCCCATGATGCGGATCGAGTCGGAGGTCGGGCCGATGAAGACGAAGCCGCTGCGCTCCACCCGCTCGGCGAAGTCGGCGTTTTCCGAGAGAAAGCCGTAGCCCGGGTGGATCGCTTCGGCGTCGGTCACCTCGGCCGTGGCGATGATCGCCGGCATGTTGAGATAGCTTTGCGCCGAAGCCGCCGGGCCGATGCAGACGGCCTCGTCGGCGAGCTTCACGTACTTGGCGTCGCGGTCGGCCTCGGAGTAGACGACGACGGACTTGACGTCGAGCTCGCGGCAGGCGCGCTGGATGCGCAGAGCGATCTCGCCCCGGTTGGCGATCAGGATCTTCTTGAACATCGTTTCAGACGGGTGCGAACCACTGCCGCTGCAAGGACGGGCTGCGACTCATTCGATGACGAAGAGAGCCTGGCCGAACTCCACAGCCTGCCCGTTCTCGCAAAGGATCTCCCGGATCGTGCCCGCCGAATCGGCCTCGATCTCGTTCATGATCTTCATCGCTTCGATGATGCAGATCGGCTCGCCCGCCTTGACCACCTTGCCGACCTCGACAAAGGCATCGGTGCCGGGGCTGGCCGAGCGGTAGAAGGTGCCGACCATCGGCGACTTGACGATGTGGCCGCTCGCGGCCTTGGCCTCGGCTGCAATTTCGGCATCGGTCACCGCGGCTGCGGCAGCGGCCGCGGCGGCCGATTGGGGAGGCGCCGTCGCGATCGCGGGTGCCGCCGCGTGGGTGACCACGGCCGGACCCGGCGCTTTCACGATGCGGACTTTGCCATCCGCTTCGGCAATCTCAAGTTCGGAGATGTTCGACTCCGATACGAGGTCGATAAGCGTTTTTAGCTTTCTTAGGTCCATTGATCGACTGCCTCGGAAGATTCGGCCGGAATCCCGGCGACGGCCTTCTCCGGCGGCCGTCGCGACCCGGAGAACCACTTCTCGGGCGACCTTCCCAGCCGGGAACAATGCGCTGCGACTTTACGCGATTTATAGGAGGTTGCCGGCAATTGACGACAAAAATCTGCCTGATCGGGGAAAGCGATAGGCCCTAGCCCGATGCTGCGGCCCAGGTCTGGAGCAGTGCCGCGTCGAGCGCCCCCAATTTGCGCTGCACTGGCAGGCCCTCGCGGTCGAAGGCTACCGAAAACGGTAGACCGCCGGCGCTGTTGCCGAGCCTGCGCGACAGATCGATGCCGTCGTCGCCGGTCAGCGCCACCGGCAATCTTAGAGAGCGTTCGGCGATGAAACGCCTTACCGGTTCGGCACCGTCGATGGCCAGCGCGAGCACGCTCCATCCAGCGTCCGCGTGGTTCCTGGCAAAGGCGTCGAGCAGCGGCATTTCCGTGACGCACGGCGGGCACCACGTCGCCCAGAAGTTGACGAGCAGGCGCCGGCCGCGCAGCCCGCTCATCGCCAGCGGCGGCCCGTCGGGTCTGGCGAAGGACAGTGTCCAGAGGTCGGCACTCGGCGCCGGAGCGTCCTGGCCTGACCGCGTGCGCCAGACGCCCGCTCCGACGCCCGCGACGATCGCCGTCGCCGAAACGGCACCCAGCACGACGCGGCGCCGATTCATGGCGCGGCCATCAGGGCACGAAGCGCGGCGACGTCGCCCCGCTGCGGGCGTCCGCGCGCGTCGCCGCGCAAGGCGCCGCGCAGGTCGTCGTAGTCGAGCACGGTGAAGGCGATCCTGACCCGCGATTGCGGCGCGTCGCCGGCAACGTAGACATTGAGCACCGACGCCGATTCGCCCCGCGCCCGGTCGACCGTCGAGACTTCGTAGTCGACGCGCATGTCGATCAAGGCCAGCTCGGGCGCCTTCGAATCGTCGCCGTAGAGCTCGATGTGGATGTCGCTGAGGCGGGTTGCCGTGCCGCGCCAGACGGCGCCCGTCAGGTGCGGGCGAAAGGCGGCGAGCCGCTCCATCCAGCGTGTCGCGATCGCGCGCAGCGCTGCCAGCTCGGCCGGTTGCGAGTCGGCGTGGAACAGGCCGATGTAGGTGCGGACCTCGTCTTCCACCTCGTCGTTGCCGGGCAAGCTCACCGAGCGCCGCCCGGCCCCCAGGTCGCGCGCGGCTCGGCGCTTGGCCGCACCGTATTCCAGGCCTTCCTCGACGATGAGGCGGGCCGCGGCGGCGGCGATCTCGGCGGTGAGGGTGGAGTTCATCGGCCGATTCTAGGGATGCTCATGTCCTCGGCCCGGGCAGGGATCAGGGCAGCTCGATCCCGCCCATGCGCGCCGCGATCGTCGAAGCGCGGCCGACGACATAGGGCGAGCCGATCCGTTTCTCGAAGCGCTTGGGCGCTGGCAGCAGAACGGCCAGCTGCGCCGCCTGTCCCGACGAGAGCGACCCGGCGCCGGCGCGAAAGTAGCGTCGCGACGCCGCCTCGGCGCCGAACACCCCCTCGCCCCATTCGACGCTGTTGAGATAGATCTCGAGGATGCGCCGCTTGCCGAGCAGCGCTTCCATTTCCCAGGCGAGGACCAGCTCCTGCGCCTTGCGCACGAGGTTACGCTCGCTGCCGAGGAAGAGGTTCTTGGCGAGTTGCTGCGTGATGGTCGAGCCGCCGACGACCCTGGGCGCCCGCACCGGCGACGGGCGACGCGTGCCGTCCTGCTTGGCGACGCGCTCGTTGACGCGGTCCGCGCTCGCTTCGGCGCGGGCGTTCCTCTCCCACGCCTTTTCCATCGCATCCCATTCGACGCCGCTGTGCTCGGTGAAGCCGGCGTCTTCCGAGGCGATGACGGCGCGCTTCAGGTCGGTCGAGATCGCCGCCTGCGCGACCCAGCGCTGCTGCCAGTCAACGGGCCGCCCGGCAACGGCGAGCCGCCACACCTCGGATCGCTGGAACGCCGTCGACTGCGGGTCGACGACAGCCATGAGGGCGATGCGGGCCGCGAACCAGAGCTGCAGCGACAACACCGCGACGCCGAGCAGGGCCACGAAGCGGGCGGCCGAGCCGCCGCGCGACAGTGCCATCAGGCGTCGACGCGCGCGCGAAGCGCGTCCAACACGGGAGCGGTCTCGGGCCGCACGCCGCGCCAGAAGAGGAAGGCCTCCGCGGCCTGCTCGACCAGCATGCCGAGGCCGTCGCGACCGACCGCACCATGGGTCTGCGCCCAGGCCAGAAAGCCGCGCGCGGGCGGCCCGTACATCATGTCCAGTGCCAGCCCGCCCGGTCGAAGCACGGCGCCCGGCACGGGAACCGGCGCGCCACCGACGCTGCTCGCAGACGCATTGACCACGATGTCGAAGCCGCTGCCGCAGGCGGTCAGCGACGTCGCCCGCAGCCCGCCCGGTGCCAGCGTCGCGCGGGCCTCTGCGTGGCTGGCTACCAGCTCTTCGGCGCGAGCGACGGTGCGGTTGGCGACGACCAACTCGGCAGGCCGGGCTGCCAGCAGCGGCCCGAGCGCGCCGGAAGCGCCGCCGCCGGCGCCGATCAGCAGGATGCGCGCGCCGCGCAAGGCGACGCGAGCGTTGCGCTCGATATCGTTGACGAGGCCGGCGCCGTCTGTGTTGTCGCCCATCCAGCCTTCGCCGTCGAAGCGCAGGACGTTGCAGGCACGCGCCAGCTCGGCACGCGCGGTCCGTTGCGGCGCCAGGCAGAAGGCGTCGAACTTGAACGGCATCGTCACGTTGCAGCCGCGCGCGCCGTCGCGGGCGAACGTGCGAACCGTCGCCGCAAAGGCGTCGAAGGCGCAGAGCAGCCGTTCATAGCGCAGCCGCTCGCCGGTCTGCCGCGCGAACGCAGCGTGGATGAAGGGCGACTGGCTGTGCGCCACCGGGTTGCCGACGACGGCGTACAGATCGAGCGCGGGCTTCGTCATTGCGAGCTCAGCGTCGTCTCGAGCCCCTCGTCGCGCGTGAACTTGAAGCGCGAGGTGATGACGAGCTGGTCGGCGTTCTTGCGCATCGCCGCGGTGAAGCGGCCGTAGGGCGCGGCGGCGTTGACGATGGCGACGGCCCGCCGATCGAGCAGCTTCGAGCCCGAGCCGCGCACGATCTCGGTCTCTATGACGCGACCCTCGGCGTCGATGGTCACGCTCATCGTCAGCTCGCCGTAGAGCTTCTTGCCCTGGTTCTCTGGAAAGTTGCGCGTGCCTCGGTCCTCGACCTTGCCGCGCAGCCGGTCGTAGTAGAGCGCGTAGACCTCTTCGCGCGTCGCCGGGCTGATGTAGCGCTTCTTCGGCCGCGCGTTCTCCTCGTTGATGCGCTTGTCGATCTCGGCCAGCACCTCGATGCGCTGCCTGCGCCGGTCTTCCTGCTCGCGCTCGTCGGGCGTGCCCTGGTCGCGCAGCGGGTCGGTCGCCGGCAGCAGGGCCATCTCGCGCCGGATCTGCGTCAGCAACTGCTGCTGCGTTTCCTGCAGCTGCTCGATCTGTTTTTTCGTCTCTTCGTTGGCGTCGCCGAGCTCGGTGGCCTCGGAAGGCGGCAGAGGCGAAGTCGCGCGCCCGGCCGGCGCCTCGCCGCCGCCGGCCAGGCTCGCCTGGGCGATCGCCTGCGCCTTGTCCGGTACTTCGCCGGAGCGCGAATTGACGAGGATCACCTCGAGCGGCGAGTCCTGGAAGATGCGGTTGAAGCCGGTCGGGTCGACGAAGCGAACCGTGAGCAGCACGCCGTGCACGCCGATCGAAGCGATCAGCGCCACCTGCAAGGTCGAGAGGCGGCCCACCATCGTCGAACAACGACCCGGCTCAGGCGGCCGCGGGCTCGGCCACCGGCGGCGACTCCGGGCCGGCGTCGGCGACGTCGACGGCGATCGCGAGCGGGCCGGCGGCGGGCTCGTCGTCGTCGGCCGTCGCGGTCTCGTTCGCACCGCCCGCTTCGGCGAGCCGCGCGATAACGCTGGCGTTGAGGTCGAGCGTGAGCAGGTCGGCGGCGCCCAGACGGACGCGAACGCGCGCGCCGCGCGGCAGCGACTCGGCGCCGGCGGCGCGAAAGACGAGCGGCAGCGTGTCGGCGCGAACCAGGCCGTCCTTCATCACTGCGGCGTCCAGCTCAGCCACGCCGTCCTGCAGCAGCGAGCGCAACGACCAGTAGCGCTCGATCGCCGATTGCAAGCCGTTGTATTCGGCGTAAGCCGCGTCGAAGTCGGAGACGATGGCGTGCAGCTTCACGTCGTTGGCGCGAAACGGCGCCGCCAGCGCCGCGGTGCGGCCGTGCCGCACGCAAGCGACCAGCTGCCACTGGTTGACCAGATCGACGTAGCGGCGCAAGGGCGAGGTCGACCACGCGTACTGGGCGACGCCGATGCCGGCATGCGGCCCGGGCCTGAGGCCCATGCGCACCTTGACGCCGGGCGCCAGGCTGGCCTGGCTGCGGTAGATCGCCGGCACGCCGCACTCGGCCAGCCAGCCGCCCCAGGTACTGTTGGCCAGGATCATCGCCTCGGCCACCATCAGGTCGAGCGGCGAGCCGCGCAGGCGCGGCACGATCTCGACGCGCTCGTCGCCGACGATGGCGGCGCCGTCTGCGGCATCGACGCGAAAGGCGTAGTCCGGCCGGTTGAAGTTCTCCGGCTTGCCGCGCACCGCTTCGCGGCCGGCCTTGAGACTGCGCGCCAGTCCATGCAGGAAGGTCAGCTCGGCGGCGAAAGGCAGGCTCGCTGGCAGGCCCGTCTCCAGCGTCGCCTCGTTGATCACGCTGTCGAGCTTGTCGTGGCGCAGATTGGCGGCAATCAGCACGCGCTCGATCTTCGTTTCGCTCGAGACGCGCTCGAGCGTCGCCTCGTCGAAGCTGACATAGAGCGAGACGACCGGCGACGCGCGGCCTTCCCGCAAGGTGAAGGTGTCGACCACCGCGCCGGGCAGCATCGTCAGCTTGTGGCCGGGGATGTAGACCGTGGACAGCCGGTCTCGCGCGATTCGGTCGACGCCGGATTCGGGCGCGACGGCGAGCGCCGGCGCGGCGATGTGGATGCCGACTGTGACCTGGCCGCTGCCGAGGCCGCGCACCGAGAGCGCGTCGTCGATCTCGGTCGTGGCTGAATCGTCGATCGAGAAGGCGCGTGCTTCGCCGAGCGGCAGATCGTCCTTGAGCGCCGGCAACTCGAACGGCGTGAAAGCCGTGCCCTTGGGGAAGTTCTCGAACAGGAAGCGCCGCCAGTGGAACTGGTAGGGCGAGTCGATCGCGCCGGCCGTCTTCAGCACGTCGAGCGGGGCGCGGCCGGTATTCTTCGCGGCGTCGACCACCGCCTTGTATTCGGGCGCGTTCTTGTCCGGCCGGAACAGGATCTTGTAGAGCTGCTCGCGTATCGCCGGCGGGCACACGCCGGCCGCGAGCTCGGCCGACCAGGCGTCGATCTGCGCCGCGACCTGCTTCTTGCGCTCGATGCCGAGCAGCGCTGCCTTGACGATCTCTTCCGGCGCCTTCTTGAAGTTGCCCTTGCCGAGGCGGCGAAAGTAGTGCGGCGCGCCGAACAGACCGAGCAGTGCGCCAGCCTGCTGCACGTTGCCGGTCGATGCACCAAAGTAGTCACGCGCGAGCTGGGCGAACGCGAATTCGCCTTCGGGCGCGAACTCCCAGGCCAGGTCGAGGTCGATCTCGGCGGCGATCTTCGCGGCGGCGGCGAGCAGCGCGTCGGGCTCGGGACTGGCGAAGCGGAGCAGCACCGCAGCCGCCTTGACCTTGGCGCGCTTGCCCGAGGCGAGCTCGATCTGCAGCGAGCTGTCGGTCTCGCTCATGACGCGGCCGGCGAGAAACTTTCCGGCGTCTTCGTAGAGGGCGTACATGGAGCGCCGATTGTCGCCGAGCCGCATGGCCCTGCGCTGCGAACGCCGATGCGTTCCATCGGCGGACGTGTCATCGTTGGCGGCTCAGTAACTGCGGCTCTTGCGATATTGGGCGTGGCTGCGCGGCGCCAGCGTCGTGGCGCGGCCCAGCGCCGCGAACGAGGCGCCGGCATGGGCGTGGCAGATTGCCAGGCCGAGCGCGTCGGCCGCGTCCTTGCCCGGCAGCCCGGGCAGGCCGAGCAGGCGCACGACCATCGCCTGCACCTGTTCCTTCTTTGCCTGGCCGTGCCCGACCACCGCCTTTTTCATTTGCAACGCGGTGTATTCGCTGACCTCGAGGCCGCCGGAGACCAGCGCCGTCAACGCCGCGCCGCGCGCCTGGCCGAGGAGCAGGGTCGACTGCGGGTTGACGTTGACGAAGACGATCTCGATCGAGGCGCAGGTCGGCGCATAGCGGGCGGCGACCTCGCGCACGCCCTCGAAGATGATCTTCAGCCGCCCGGGCAGATCGCCGAGGGCGCAGGCGTCGGTGCGTATGGATCCGCTCGCCACGTAGGCGAGGCGCGCGCCGCTCTGCTCGACGACGCCGAAGCCCGTCGTGCGAAGACCGGGGTCGATGCCGAGCACGCGCATGGGGCGATTGGAACCGAACTGTCGCGCCGCGCCCAGGATGGCGCCGAACTAGATCCCGAAATACCAGCGCACCGAGTGAAAGAACACCGGTGCCGCGAAGCAGAGCGGCGCGACCCGGTCGAGCAGGCCGACTGCGCCGGTTACCGTCGTGCTGCCGCGCCAGTTGCGCACGCCGGCGTCGCGCTTCAGCGCCTTCATCACGAACTCGCCGAGCGTGCCGGTGGCGCCGGCGATCGCGCCCATCGCCAGCGCCGGCAGGGGCTTGAACGGCGTGGTCCAGTAAAGGAGTGCGCCGACGACGCCGGCCGCCGCGGCGCCCGCGGCCCAGGCGCGCCATGAAAACGAGCGGCTGATGGCGCGTGCCACCGGGCGCCGCCGCATGCGCCGGCTCGCCAGCTCCTGCACCAGCTGCGCCACGACGACGACCACCACCAGGTAGAAGACGAGGAAAGCGCCGCGCTCCTTCCAGTTCGGCAGGTCGAGCAGCAACAGCGCCGGCGCGTGGCTCATGCCGTAGACGCAGACCGCGATGCCCCACTGGATCTTCGCCGTGCGCTCGAGAAATTGCAGCGGATCGTTGGCGAGCGCGCTGATGACCGGAATGGCGAAGAAGACGTAGACCGGAATGAAGACGGTGAAGGCGTTGAAGAGCCGCGTGCCGACGAGCACGTACTGCGCCGGCAGGACGACGAAGAAGGCGAGCAGCAAGGCGCGGTGGTCGGCGCGCCGGGTGTGCGTCAGCGTCACGAACTCACGCAGGGCGAAGAACGAGACGAAGCCGAACAGAAGCGTCGAGACGAACGGCCCGGCCGCCCAGGCGATCCAGAACAGCACGGCGCCGAACCAGACCGCGCGCAGGTCGCGCACATAGCGCTCCTGCGTCCCGACCTGCCTGTCGGTCAGCTCGCGGAAGGAACGTGCGAACGCGATCAGCGTAGCCACGACCAGGATGCCGAACAGGGCGACGAAGAGCAGGCCGACCTGCTCGCTCACCGACAG
The DNA here is from genome assembly GCA_025350505.1 of Burkholderiales bacterium. Taxonomy (GTDB): domain Bacteria; phylum Pseudomonadota; class Gammaproteobacteria; order Burkholderiales; family Burkholderiaceae_C; genus Schlegelella_A. The sequence continues at coordinate 4,111 of JANXXS010000194.1, read as the reverse complement.
CGCGCGCAGGCTGCCCATCAGACCGCCTCGCGCAGCGCCATCACCGCGAGGCGGGCGCGGTCGAGAAAGGCACGCCGTTCTTCGCCGGGTCGCAGCGCCACCGGCGCGCCGAAGACGACCGTGCACAGGATCGGCACCGGCACGACTTCGCCCTTGGGCATGACGCGCTGCACATTGTCGATCCAGGCCGGGATGAGCTGCACCTCCGGGAACGCTTCGGCGAGGGCGAACAGTCCCGACTTGAAAGGCGCCGGCTCGGCGGCGTGGCCGCGCGTGCCTTCGGGAAAGATGACCAGCGAGTCGCCGTGGCGCAGCGCCTCCATCAGCGGCTCGAGCGGCTCCTCGTCGTCCTTGCGCTCTCTGCTCACGTAGACGGCGTTGAAGATCTCGCGCGTGATCCAGTGCTTGAGCGGCGTCGAGGTCCAGTAGTCGCGCGCCGCGATCGGCCGCGTCACCGAACGCAGGTCTCGCGGCAGCGCCGCCCAGATCAGGACCCAGTCGAAGTGGCTCTGGTGGTTGGCGAAGTAGATGCGCTGCTCGGCCTTGGGCGGCGCCCCGTGCCAGTGGCCTTGCGCGCCGGTGATGAGGCGCGCGACGAAGGCGAGAGCGAGGCCCGCGACTTCAGGGAGTTTCAATGGCGTTCAATGGCGAAAGTGGCGGACGCCGGTAAAGACCATGGCGATGTCGCGCTCGTTCGCGGCAGCGACGACCTCGTCGTCGCGCATCGATCCGCCCGGCTGGATGACGCTCGTGGCACCGACGTCGATGACCACGTCGAGGCCGTCGCGGAACGGGAAGAAGGCGTCGCTCGCGACCGCCGAGCCCTCGAGCGACAGGCCCGCGGCCTCGGCCTTTATCGAGGCGATGCGCGCCGAGTCGAGCCGGCTCATCTGGCCGGCGCCGACGCCGAGCGTCATGCCGCCGGCGCAGAACACGATCGCGTTGCTCTTCACGTACTTGGCGACCTTCCATGCGAACAGCAGGTCCTGCATCTGCGCGGGCGTCGGCCGGCGCATGGACACGACCTTCAGGTCCGCGGCGCTGATCTCGTGGTTGTCGGCGGTCTGGATCAGCAGGCCCGAGCCGACGCGCCTGGTGTCGTGGCTGTTTCGTCCCGCGCCAGCCACCGCCGGCAGATCGATCTGCAGCAGGCGCGCATTGGGCTTGGCGGCAAACACGGCGAGCGCCTCGGCGCTGAAGGCCGGCGCGATCAAGACCTCTACGAACTGCTTCGCGACCGCCTCGGCGCACGCCTGGTCGACCGGCGTGTTGAAGGCGATGATGCCGCCGAAGGCCGAGGTCGGATCGGTCTTGAAGGCCTTGGCGTAGGCCTCCGCGCTCGACGCGCCGAGTGCCACGCCGCACGGGTTGGCGTGCTTGACGATGACGCAGGCGCTCGCTGCATCGTCGGCGCCGAACGACTTGACGCATTCCCATGCCGCGTCGGCATCGGCGATGTTGTTGTACGAGAGCTCCTTGCCCTGCAACTGCTTCGCCGTGACCAGCGAGCCGGGCGCCGGCTTCATGTCGCGGTAGAAGGCGGCGCGCTGGTGCGGGTTCTCGCCGTAGCGCAGGTCCTGCAGCTTGACGAAGCGGCCGTTCGCCTGCGCCGGGAACTCTTCGCGGTCGGGCACGCCGTCGCTCGGGCCCCTGAGCGACGAGAGGTAGTCGCTGATCGCCGCGTCGTAGTCGGCGATGCGGTTGAACGCGGCGACGGCGAGGGCGAACTTCGTTTCCTCGAGTACCGCGCCGAGCGAGCGCAGCTCGCCGACGACGCCGGCGTACTGCGACGCGTCGGTCAGCACCGCGACGTCGCGCCAGTTCTTGGCCGCTGAGCGCACCATCGCCGGGCCGCCGATATCGATGTTCTCGATCGCCTCGGCCAGCGTGCAGCCGGGGCTGGCGACGGTCGCCTCGAACGGGTAGAGGTTGACGACCAGAAGGTCGATCGTCGGGATGCCATGTGCGGCGATCGCGGCCATGTGCTCGGGCAGGTCGCGCCGCGCCAGCAGGCCGCCGTGGATCGTCGGGTGCAGCGTCTTGACGCGGCCGTCGAGCATTTCCGGAAAGCCGGTGTGGTCGGCGACCTCGGTCACAGGGATGCCGGCGCCGGCGATCAGCTTGGCGGTGCCGCCGGTCGAGAGCAGCGTCACGCCGAGCGAGTGCAGCTCGCGCGCGAACTCGACGATGCCGGTCTTGTCGGAAACGGAAATCAGCGCGTGCATGGTGGGCGATCCGCCGCCGTCACTTGATCAGCTTGTGCTCGACGAGCTTGCGCCGCAGCGTGTTGCGATTGATGCCGAGCCACTCGGCGGCGCGGCTCTGGTTGCCCTCGGCGTGCTTCATCACCGTCTCGAACAGCGGCCGCTCGACGACGCGAAGAATCATGTCGTACATCGCCGTCGGCGCGACGCCGCGCAGGTCCCGGAAGTAGCCCTCCAGGCTGTCGCGCACGCACTCCTCGATGTGTCTTTTTGTCGCCATCTCTGATCTCGTATCGGTCAGTGGATTGCGCTGGTGCGGGCAACTGGCCGCGGCATCAGCGCTTCTTTGTCGGCCAGCGCATCGAACCAGTCGCCGACCGCCTTGAGCTGCGCGTCGCACGAGTCGATCGCGTTCATCTCGTCGCGAAACGCGTCGCCGCCGGGCAGGCCGCGCAGCGTCCAGCCGATGTGCTTTCGGGCGCTGCGCACGCCGGCGAACTCGCCATGCAGGCTGTAGTGGTCGCCGAGGTGCTCGACCAGCCAGCGCCGCACGTCGGCGACGCGCGGCGGCGGCGCTTCCTCGCCGGTCTCGAGAAAGTGCGCGATCTCGCCGAAGATCCAGGGCCGACCCTGCGCGGCACGGCCGATCATGATGGCGTCGGCGCCGGTCGCGGCGAACACCTCGCGCGCCTTCTGCGGCGAGTCGATGTCGCCGTTGGCAACGACCGGAATGCCGAGCGCGCGCTTCACCGCCGCCACCGTGTCGTACTCGGCCTGCCCGGTGTAGCCCTGCTCGCGCGTGCGGCCATGCACCGCGACCATGGCGATGCCGGCCGATTCGGCGGCGCGCGCCAGGCGCACCGCGTTCTTCTCCGAGGCGCACCAGCCGGTACGCATCTTCAGCGTCACCGGCACGTTGCGCGGAGCGCAGGCAGCGACCACCGCTTCGACGATCTCGAGCGCGAGCGTCTCGTCCTTCATCAGCGCCGAGCCGGCCCACTTGCTGCACACCTTCTTGGCCGGGCAGCCCATGTTGATGTCGATGATCTGGGCGCCACGGTCGACGTTGTAGGCTGCGGCTTCGCCCATCATCGCCGCGTCGGTGCCGGCGATCTGCACCGCGATCGGGTCGGTCTCGCCCTCGTGGTCGGCGCGCCGGCTCGTCTTCAGGCTGGCCCACAAGTCCTTGCGCGAGGTCACCATCTCGCTCACCGCGTAGCCGGCGCCGAGGCGCTTGCAGAGTTGGCGGAACGGCCGGTCCGTGACGCCCGCCATCGGCGCGGCGAACAGCCGGTTCGCCAGCTTGATGTGGCCGATGCGCATGAGAAGGGGGGAGGGCGGCTGCTGAAAAACGAGGCAGGAGTATAGCGGCGCGAAATCGCGCGAAGCCCTCGGTTCGACCCTCATCCGGTGCTGTCGATAATGGAGTGCGATGGACGCATGGCTCGACTGGATGATGCGCGTACTCGCCTTGCCCGAGGTGGGCCTGAGCACGGTCTTCTTCATCGCCTTCATCGCCGCGACGCTGTTGCCGCTCGCCTCCGAGCCGGCGGTGTTCGGCCTCGTCAAGCTCAACCCGGACATGTTCTGGCCGGCCATCGTCGTCGCCACCGTCGGCGCCACGCTCGGTGGGGCGCTCACCTGGTGGATGGGCTACGGCGCCGAGCGCGCCTACGAGCACCTTACGCACAAACATCCGGACCGGCGGGCGATGGCCTGGCTGCAGCGATTCGGCCCCAAGGCCTGCCTGCTTTCGTGGCTGCCCGTCGTGGGCGACCCGCTCTGCGCCGTCGCCGGCTGGCTCAAGCTGCCGTTCTGGCCTTGCGTCGCCTACATGGCGATCGGCAAGTTCGGCCGATACCTGGTCTTCACCGCCGCGCTGGTCGGCTTCTTTCCCGGCCAGTACG
>JANXXS010000191.1 GCA_025350505.1 Burkholderiales bacterium | reverse complement strand
AGCGCGGCCAGACCATCATCGCCAACCAGTCCGAGCTGGGCTCGATCCGCGCCGACGTCGAAGGCGAGATGACAGTCGCCGGCTACACCAAGCTGCTCGGCAACGCCGCCAAGCCGATACCGGTGAGCGCCGATCTGCTCGCTTACCTCGACCAGACCAAACGCCTCGACTTCATCAAGCAGTGGCAAGCGGCGATGAAGGCCGGCAAGTAGCGCCGCGCCGTTGCGCTCCATGCGAATCGGACTCGCCCGCGGCGGCGTCATCGGCGTGACGGCGCTCGCCGTCTTCCTGCCGCTCGGCCTGATCTTCTATCAGAGCCTGCTCGATGCGCCGTTCTTCATGCCGCACAAGGCCGGCTTCGGCGCCTTCGCGTTCATCTTCGACGACAGCGACTTCTGGGATGCGCTGAAGAACTCGCTGGTGATCGCCGGCGCGATGGCGCTGATCGCCGTGCCGCTGGGCGGCATCCTCGCCTTCCTGATGATCCGCACCGACCTGCCCGGGCGCGGCTGGATCGAGCCGCTGCTGCTGATCCCGGTGTTCGTCTCGCCAATGGTTCTCGGCTTCGGCTATGTCGTCTCGGCCGGTCCGGTGGGCTTTTATTCGGTCTGGGCCAAGAACCTGTTCGGCGGCGTGCCGTGGAACGTCTATTCGCTGACCGGCATCGCCGTCATCGCGGGACTGACGCACGTGCCGCACGTCTACCTCTATTCGTCGTCGGCCCTGAAGAGCCTCGGCTCCGACGTCGAGGAGGCAGCGCGCATGACCGGCTCGTCGCCGTTCCAGGTGGCGCGCGACGTCAGTCTGCCGATGGTCACCCCATCGCTGCTCTTCTCCGGCGTACTCGTCTTCTTTCTCGGCTTCGAGATCTTCGGCCTGCCGCTGGTGCTCGGCGACCCCGAAGGCCACCTCGTGCTCGCCACCTACCTCTACAAGCTCACCAACAAGCTCGGCACGCCGTCGTACCACCTGATGGCGGCGGTGGCGGTCTGCATCGTCGCCATGACCTTTCCGCTCGTCATGCTGCAGCGCTTCCTGCTGCGCAATGCCGGCAAGTACATCACGGTCAAGGGCAAGGCCGGCCGGCAACGGCCGTTGCCGCTCGGCGGCTGGCGTTGGGTCGCGGCGACGATCCTCGCGCTCTGGCTCTTCCTCACCATCGTCGTGCCGATCTCCGGCATCGCCTTGCGTGCGCTGGTCACGAACTGGGGCGAAGGCGTGCGCCTGGCCGAGGTGCTGACGCTCGACAACTTCCGCGAGGTGTTCGCGCAGCCGACGCTGGTGCGCGGCATCCTCAACACGGTGTTGATCGGCGGCGGACTCGCGGTGGTCTGCTACACCGCCGTCGGCCTGGCCACGCATCGCAAGGCAGACGCCTGGTCGCGCTTCGTCGACTACCTGGTGCTCGTGCCGCGCGCCGTGCCCGGCCTGCTCGCCGGCCTGGCCTTCCTCTGGGTCTTTCTCTTCTTCCCTCCGCTGGCACCGCTGCGCTCGACCATCGTCAGCCTGTGGATCGCTTACACCGTCGTCTGGCTTGCTTACGGCATGCGGCTGGTTTCGAGCTCGCTGCTGCAGGTCGGTCCCGAGCTCGAGGAGGCAGCGCGCAGCACCGGCGCGACGCGTGGCCAGGTCAGCCGCGACGTCACGCTGCCGTTGATCCGCTACGGCCTGCTCGCCAGCTGGCTGCTCGTCTTCATGATCTTCGAGCGCGAGTACTCGACCGGTGTCTACCTGCTCGGGCCGGGCACCGAGGTGATCGGCTCGCTGCTCGTCTCGCTGTGGGGCACCGGCGCGGCCGACATGGTCGCTGCGCTGTCGTTGATCAACGTGCTGCTGGTGGGCATCGGCCTGACGGTGGCGCTGCGCTTCGGAGTGGAACTGCATGATTGACGCTCCTCCCCTGGCCGGCGCTGCCGCCGCCTCGTCCGCCGCGGCGTCGACCAAGCTGCGCGTCGACGACCTGCACCTCTCCTACGGCGACAACGCCATCCTGAAGGGCGTCTCGATGCAGCTCGCGCAGGGCGAAGTCGTCTCCCTGCTCGGGCCCTCGGGCAGCGGCAAGACGACGCTGCTGCGCGCCGTCGCCGGCCTCGAGCTGCCGCACCGCGGCACGATCCGCATCGAGGACCGTGCCGTGTTCGACCCGGGCGCCAAGCTCGAGGTGCCGGCCGAAAAGCGCAACCTCGGCCTGGTCTTCCAGTCGTACGCACTCTGGCCGCACAAGACCGTCTTCGACAACGTCGCCTACGGCTTGAAGCTGCGCAAGGTGACGAGCGCCGAGACTCGCCAGCGCGTCGATTCGGCGCTCGGCAACCTCGGCCTCGGCCACCTCGGCGGCCGCTTCCCGCACCAGCTCTCGGGCGGCCAGCAGCAACGCGTCGCGATCGCCCGCGCGCTGGTCTACAACCCGCCCGTCATCCTGATGGACGAGCCGCTCTCCAACCTCGACGCCAAGCTGCGCGAGGAAGCGCGCGCCTGGCTGCGCGAGCTGATCCTTAAGATGCGGCTCTCGGCGCTGGTCGTCACGCACGACCAGAACGAGGCGATGGCGATGTCGGACCGCATCCTGCTGCTCAACAACGGCGTCATCGAGCAGCAGGGCACGCCGCAGGAGCTGTACGGCAAGCCGGACACACTTTTCGTCGCCGACTTCATGGGCAGCAACAACCGGATCGAGGGCAAGGTCGTCGAGCGGCGCGGCAGTGCGGCGCTGCTTGCCGGCGACGGCTGGCAGCTCTGGGGCGAAGCCCGCGGTGGCGCCGGCGACGCCGCCAAGGCCACCGGCATGGTGCGGCTCGAGCGCGTGCGGCTGGCCGCTGGCGAAGGCGAGAACACGCTCAAGCTGCCGCTCGTCACCTCGATGTTTCTGGGCGATCGCTGGGAGCACCTTTTCCACCGCCAGGACCTGCGTCTGCGCGCCTATGGCCCGGTGGCGCTGGCACCCGGCGACCAATGGCTCGAGATCCCCGCGGACGGCCTCTGGATCTTCTGACCCCCTGCCTGCCCGAGGCACGTCGCTTGCCTTGCCATCGCATCCTTCGGGCAACGCACAGGTGCTGATGGAAAAGCTTCGGCTCGACAAGTGGCTCTGGGCGGCGCGCTTCTTCAAGACGCGCGCGCTCGCCGCCGAGGAGATCGGCAAAGGACGAGTCTCGGTCAACGGCCAGGTGGCCAAGGCCTCGCGCGAACTGCACGAGGGCGACAGCATCGACCTGCGCCAGGCCGAGCTGACGCGCACGGTCCTGGTCCGGGCGCTGGTCCGGATGCGCGGACCGGCGTCGGTGGCGCAGACCTGGTACGAGGAAACGGCCGAAAGCGTCGAGCGCCGACTGGCGGCGGCGGCCCGGCGCAAGGACCAGCCCGAGCCGGCGGCCACCATCGAAGCCGGCCGGCCGACCAAGCGCAACCGCCGCCAGCTCGCCGACTGGAATCGCTGGAGCGCGTCGGCCGACACGGATTGAGCGAATTCGCCGACGCAGTGGGGCAAAAGGCCCCTTGAAAGGCAAGGGGATGTGCCTCAACTCCGGAAGATGACCGACGAGCACACCCCACCGCCCACTGGCGCCGCGACTGCCGGCGCCTCGCCCTCCTCTTCCACGAACGGCTCCGGCGCCGCGCCATCGCCCGGCACCCCCGGCGCCGACCTCGAAGCCCGGCACGCCGAGCTCTCCGACGCCTTTCTGCGCGCCAAGGCCGAGGCCGAAAACACGCGGCGCCGCGCTGAGGAAGAAGTGGCCAAGGCGCGCAAGTACGCCGTCGAGGCTTTCGCCGAAAACCTGCTGCCCGTGAAGGACAGCCTGGAGGCGGCCATCGCCATTCCCTCGGCCACCCCGGAGCAGCTCCTCGAAGGCGTGCACGCGACGCTGCGCCAGTTGAGTGCGGCGCTGGTGCGAAACAAGGTCCTCGAGATCAACCCGGCACCGGCCACCAAGTTCGACCCGCACCAGCACCAGGCGATCAGCGTCGTGCCGGCACCGCAGGAGCCGAACACCATCGTCGCGGTGCTGCAAAAAGGCTACCTGATCGCCGACCGCGTGCTGCGGCCGGCGCTCGTGACGGTGAGCGCTTCGAGCTGACGCCTCGCTTGAAAAACGGCCCCGCTGTCCGCAACTCGACCCCATTCGAATTCAATCTCCGGAGAAGAACATGGCAAAGATCATCGGCATCGACCTGGGCACGACCAATTCGTGCGTCGCGATCATGGAAGGCAACACCACCAAGGTGATCGAGAACAGCGAGGGTGCGCGCACCACGCCGTCGATCGTCGCCTACCAGGA
>JANXXS010000140.1 GCA_025350505.1 Burkholderiales bacterium | reverse complement strand
ACCTCGAAGCCCTTCAGCAGGTCGTAGGCGCCGATCGCGTAGACCAGCGAGGTGTCCTGGAACAGGATGATGGTCTGCGTGAGCAGCACCGGCAGCATGTTGCGGAAGGCCTGCGGCAGGACGATCAGCTTCATGCACTGCGCGTAGGTCATGCCGACGGCGTAGCCGGCGTAGACCTGGCCCTTGGCCACCGACTGGATGCCGGCGCGCATGATCTCCGAGTAGTAGGCGGCCTCGAACACCGTGAAGGTGATCAGCGCCGCGATCTCCGAGCGGTACTTGGTGCCGATGCCGCCCGGGATCGCCTGGTAGAAGGCGTTCGGGATGAGCAGGAAGAACCAGAGGATCACCATCACGAGCGGGATCGAACGCAGCGTGTTGACGTAGGCGGCGGCGGGGTTGACCAGCCACGGCTTGCCAGACAGCCGCATCAACGCCAGGACGGTGCCGAGCGCGATGCCGCCGACCATCGCCACGATCGTCAGCTCGACCGAGAAGATCAGGCCCTTGAGGATGAAGCTCTGGACGAGCGCCCAGTCGAAGAAGGCGAAGTCGAGGCGCATCATTTGCCCCCGATCATTCCGGGCACCTGGACGCGGCCCTCGATGAAGTGGGCGACGCGGTTGACCGCGAACGCCGAGACGAAATAGAGCGCCGTGACGGCGAGGTAGACCTCGATGCCGCGTGAGGTCTCTTCCTGCGCCTGCATCGCGAACATCGTCAGCTCGGCGATCGACACCGCGAAAGCCACCGAGGTGTTCTTGATGATGTTCATCGACTCGCTGGTGAGCGGCGGAATGATGATCCGGTAAGCCATCGGCAAGAGCACGTAGCGGTAGGTCTGGGGCAGCGTCAGGCCCATCGCCAGACCGGCGTAGCGCTGGCCCTTGGGAAGCGACTGGATGCCGGCGCGCACCTGCTCGGAGATGCGCGACGACGTGAAGAAGCCGATCGCGAAGACCACCAGCACGAAGCTCGGCACCTGGCGCAGCGAGAGAAAGATCGAGGGGATGACGTGGTACCAGAGAAAGATCTGCACCAGCAGCGGGATGTTGCGGAACAGCTCGGTCCAGGCGTTGCCGATGAAGACCAGCGCCTTGCTCGGCGTCGTGCGCAGGATGCCCATCAGCGAGCCGACGGCCAGGGCGACGATGAGCGAGAGGGCGGCGACCGACAGCGTCCAGCCCCAGGCCGTCATCATCCAGTGCAGGTAGGTCTCGCCGCCGCCCGTATCCCGCAGGAAGAACTGCCAGTCACCCATTCCCGAGAGCTGCCTCCCCGCAGCGACCGCCGTCCCTTGCGGCGACCCAAGAAAAAAGCGCGACGCGAATGGCTTCGCGCCGCGCTCTTCGAATGTAAGCAATCTTCGCGCCGTGCGGCGCTAGGGCTTACCTCTGTCCGGCAGGCCGACTACTTGTCGAGGTAGTCCTCGGCCGGCTTGTCGTTCGGATTGGCCCAGGCCGCCTTGGTCGCTTCTGATGCCGGCAGGCCGACCTTGGTGTTGCTCGGCGGGATCGGCTGCATGAACCACTTGTCGTAGAGCTTGGCCGCCTCGCCGCTCTTGGCGATGTTCTTCACGCTGTCGTCGACCGCCTTCTTGAAGGCCGGGTCGTCCTTGCGGTACATGATGGCGATCGGCTCGACCGAGAGCACCTCGCCGACGATGGCGTAGTCGGCCGGGCTCTTCGACTTCGAGATCAGGCCGGCGAGGATCTGGCCGTCCATGACGAAGGCGTCGGCGCGGCCGGATTCGAGCAGCAGGAAGCTGTCGGAGTGGTCCTTACCGTTCAGCTCCTTGAAGTCCATGCCGGCGGCGCGCTTGTTCTTGCGCAGCAGCTGCACGGAGGTGGTGCCGGTGGTCGTGGCGACGGTCTTGCCGTTCAGGTCGGCGATGCCCTTGATGCCCGAGGTCTTCTTGGTGGCGATGCGCACTTCCTCGACGTAGAGGGTCGGCGCGAAGGCGACGTCTTTCTGCCGCGTCGCGTTGTTGGTGGTCGAGCCGCACTCGAGGTCGACGGTGCCGTTCTGCACCAGCGGGATCCGGTTCTGCGAGGTCACCGGCTGATACTTGACGTCCATCTTGGCCATGCCCAACTGCTTCTGGATGTCGGCGATGATGTGCTGGCAGACGTCGTAGTGAAAGCCGGTGTACTTGCCGTCGCCGAGCGTGAAGGCGAGCGCGCCCGAGGATTCGCGCACGCCGATGGTGATCGAGCCGCTTTCCTTGATCTTCTTGAGCGTGTCTTCGGCGTGGGCGACGCCTGCCGCGAGCAGCGCGGCGGCGACAACGAGCAGGGACTTGTGCATCGGAACTCCTCTGACTGTCGGGATGAGCAGGAGCGAGGGATTCTAGGGAATGCCGGAGGAGGCCGGAAATCGAGCCGCGGCGGCCGGCGGCCGCGCGGCCCGTTGCACGCGGGCTGGGCGGGCGCTCGCTCGCCGCTGCCGCTCAGCGCGACGCCGACTTGCGCCGAACCGAGAGCGCGACCATCCCGAGCAGCGCGAGGACCATGCCGGAGGGCTCGGATACCGGCGTGATGCTGACCACGCCGTCCAGGGACACGGCGCTGCTGCCGGGCTGCAAGGTGAACTGTGTGACCACGCCGAGACCGCTCCAGGACGACAGGGCGTTGCCGACGCTGCCGGTGACGCCGTATTCGCCGTACTGGTAGGACGTACCGCTCGCGCCGGTGGCCGCGCCGGAATAGCCCGGGCCGACCGACAGGCCGGCGTTGTCGCCGATGCCGGGCAGCAGGGTGACGTTCTGCACCGTCCCGCTGGCCGGGGCGAGGATCTGGATGCCGGCGCCGGTGCCGTCGACAAGCGTGCCGATCACATTCGAGACACCGTTGACCGGCCCGAGGATCGACGCGGCAAACGGCAGGTCGAAGACCACCGAGAGCGTCCTGCTGGCGACGTCGGTAAAAGTGAAGCCCAGCCCGTAGCTGAATTCCCAGCCGCCCGCCGCCGTCGGCGCGAAGAAGGCTTCGCCGATGCGCACGTCGGTTCCGGCGAGAAAGGTCTGAGTGGTGGTGTAGCCGCCGACGACCAGCGGGTCCGGCATCCAGGCGACGGTCCCGACCGGTGCGCCGTTGACGAACACCTGGATGTCGGGCGGTGCCGCCTCTGCGGCGAGGCCGAACGACAATACGAAAGCCGAGAGAACGCCGGCACGCAGGGACGCAAAACTCATCAGATTCTCCAGGCGGATGGGGCGACCGGTGGCAATTCAGGCGCGACCGGCGGCGCGACGGCGCGCCATGCCGCCGACCAGGGCGAGCCCCGCGACCATCAAGGTGACAGCGCCAGGCTCCGGCACCGCAAGAATCTCGGAATAGGCGACCATCGTCGCCCGATCGCCGGCGGTCAGCGAAAAGTTCGTCGTCTGCGTCATGAGCGTGAATCCGCTCACCGGGCTCGGGCCAGCGGTGAACGGCCCCGACCCGGGGCCGGGGTTATAGGCGCCGACGTAGGTGTAGTTGGTGTTCGCCACGCCTTGCGCGAAGCTCTGGACGCCACCGACGTCGACGCCCAGCGACACGGTCGACACCCCGTCGAGAACGCTGGTGGCGACGATGCTCGTTGCCGAGCCGACCGGGGCGATCGTGACATTGCCGTTGGCGCCATCGGTACGCAGCGTGCCGGTGAAGGACGACTTGACCTGAGTGAATGGCGAATTGGCCGGCGTCAGGACCGGGTTCAGCACGAGGCCGGCGGTGAAGCTGTAGTTCTGGGTCGAGCCGGTACGGTTCAGCACCGAGATCGGAAAGCTGATCGACGGGTCGGCGTTCCAGACGAGGCCGGCGCCGAAGGTCAGGTCGGCGACCGCGGTGCCCGGCGTCAACAGGTTCGGCCGCTGGTACAACGAGATCGTGACGTCGCTGTTGAGCGTCACCGTCGGGATCGAGGCACCGTCCTTGGTGACGTAGCTGATGCCCGCCGCCGAGGCGAGCCCCGCCAGGATCGCGGCCTCGTTGCCGTTGCCGAAATAAACCGGCGCACTCCCGTTGATGCCGACGCCCCAGTTCGCGCCGGTGATCGACGAATTGTTCACCGTGATCTCGAAGGCGCTCGCGCTGAAAACGTTCGTCAGGTCCGAGGACGTGATCGCCGAGGCGGCCGGAGACAGAGCCAGCAAAGCACAGGAAATTGCCGTCAGTGCAAGGCGATGCAACATGTCCGTTCCCAGGAAATTTCTCCGCTCGGGGCTCGTCGCGGCTTGGGAAATATGCTGGCAGGCAACCGTGACACGCCTTGCGCGACAAGCGGTGCAAGGATGGTCCGTCCGGCACCGCAGCGCGCCGTGCTTCCGACCCGCCGGCGCGATGGTGCGGCCCTGACGCTGTGCCGTTCGGCCTATGTCGTCGCCGGTTCCGGCGCCGACTGCTGCAGTGCCCACATCTCCGCATAGCGGCCGTCGGCCTCGAGCAACTGCGCATGCGCGCCGCGCTCGACGATCCGGCCCGCTTCCATGACGAGGATCTGGTGCGCGTCGACCACGGTCGAGAGGCGGTGCGCAATCACCAGCGCGGTGCGGTTCCTTGCCGCGCTTTGCAGCTCGGCCTGGATGGCGCGCTCGTTGGCCGAGTCGAGCGCCGAAGTTGCCTCGTCGAAGATCATGACCGGCGGGTTCTTGAGCAGCGTGCGGGCGATCGCGACGCGCTGCTTCTCGCCGCCCGAGAGCTTCAGGCCCCGCTCGCCCACCATGGTGTCGTAGCCTCTCGGCGTCGAGGCGATGAAGGCGTGGATGTGCGCGGCCTTCGCCGCCGCTTCGACCTCGGCGCGGCCGGCCGCGGTGCGGCCGTAGGCGATGTTGTATTCGACCGTGTCGTTGAAGAGCACGGTGTCCTGCGGCACGATGCCGATCGCCTCGCGCAGGCTCTTCTGCGTCACGTCGCGGATGTCCTGGCCGTCGATCGAGATGCGGCCGGCGCCGACGTCGTAGAAGCGGAACATGAGCCGCGCCAGCGTGCTCTTGCCCGAGCCCGAAGGGCCGACCACGGCGACGGTCTTGCCGGCCGGGATCTCGAAGCTGACGCCGTGCAGGATCTCGCGGTCGGCGTCGTAGCCGAAGCGCACGTCGGCAAAGCGCACCGAGCCGCAAGGCGAGCCGGTTCCGCCGCGCAGCACCAGCGCCGGCGCACCCGGCGCATCGGCGATCTCGCGGTTCTGGCCGAGCAGCGCGAACATCTTTTCCATGTCGATCATCGACTGCTTGATCTCGCGGTAGATGACGCCGAGGAAGTTGAGCGGGATGTAGAGCTGGATCATGAGCGCGTTGACGAGCACCAGGTCGCCGAGCGTCATCGTGCCGGCGACGACGCCGACGGTCGCGCGCCAGACCAGGAGCGTCACCGCCGTGGCGATGATCAGGCTCTGGCCGAGGTTGAGCACCGAGAGCGAGGTCTGCGACTTGATCGAGGCCTTTTCGAGCCGCTGCAGATTCTCGTCGTAGCGCGCCTGCTCGAAGGGCTCATTCGAGAAGTACTTGACCGTCTCGTAGTTGAGCAGCGCATCGAGCGCCTTGGTGTTGGCCTTCGAGTCCTGCTCGTTCATGGCGCGGCGAAAGCCCGTGCGCCACTCGGTCACGCCGACGGTGAAGGCGATGTAGACGACAAGGGCGCTGAAGGTGATCGCCGCGAACCAGCCGTCGAACCTGGCCGAGAGCAGCACGATCACCATCGCGATCTCGACCAGCGTCGGCAGGATGTTGTAGATCAGGTAGTTGAGCAGCGACTGGATCGAGCGCGAGCCGCGTTCGATGTCGCGCGAGACGCCGCCGGTCTGCCGCTCGAGGTGAAAGCGCAAGCTCAGCTGCAGCAGATGCTCGAAGGCCTCGAGCGAGACCCGCCGGGCGATACGCGCCGCGACCGGATAGAACAGGAACTCACGCAGCTCGGTGAAGAGCGTGATCGAGAGGCGCAGCGCGCCGTAGCCGATCAGGATCGCGACCGGCACGACGATCAGGCCGCGCGGGTCGCCGGGCTTGAGCGAGAGCGCGTCGACCAGGCTCTTCAGGACCAGCGGCACGCCGATGTTGGCGAGCTTGGCGGCGACCAGACAGGCCAGCGCCACACCGACCCGCCAGCGCCACTGCCAGACATAGGGGAGCAGCTTGCCGAGCGTGCGCCAGTCGGACTTCGGCGGCTTCTCGGCCGGGTGGCCGGTGACGATGGGCGCGGGCGGGGACAGCGTGGCAGGGCGCATGAATCAGGGTGAGGGAAGATCGATTGATGGAAGAATCGGCGGCCGCGACTGCGAGATGACCGCAATATGCACGAGAACCACAAAGCCCCCGACATCTCGTCGATCGCCCCGCTGACGCTGCCCAACGACCGCCAGCTCGTCATGCGCGTGATGCCGATGCCGGCCGACGCCAACGGCAACGGCGACATCTTCGGAGGCTGGATCATGGCCCAGGTCGACGTTGCCGGCGCCGTCCTTCCGGCCAGGATCGCCAAGGGCCGGATCGCCACCGTCGCCGTCAACCAGTTCATCTTCAAGCAGCCGGTCTCGATCAGCGACCTGCTCAGCTTCTACGCCCGGGTCGAGCGGATCGGCCGCACCTCGGTGACCGTGAACGTCGAGGTCTATGCCGAGCGCAACCCGGCGAATCTGCACGTCGTCAAGGTGACCGAGGCCAACCTCACCTACGTGGCCATCGACCACGACGGCCGGCCGAGGCCGATACCGCTCGGCTGAGCGAGCTCAGTCGACGAAGAAGTCGGGCACGAAGTCCTTTGTTCCCGGCGTGACGCTGTAGCGCTCGAGGTCGGTGACGCCGTGCTCCGCGAGCAGCGCGTCGTCGATGAAGAAATTGCCACTCGTCGTCTTCGCGTCGCTGGTCAGGATCAGCCAGGCGGCGTCGGCCAGGATCTCGGGCGTGCGACAGGCGCCGAAGTCGATGCCCGGAATCATCTGCAGCGCCGCGGTCTTGATCGCGGTGCGCGGCCACAGGCTGTTGACGGCGATGCCGAGCGGGCGAAACTCGCCGGCATGGCCGAGCGTGCACATGCTCATGCCGTACTTGGCCATCGTGTAGGCGGTGTGCGACGCGAACCAGCGCTCGCGCATCGACAGCGGCGGCGACATGTTGAGCACATGCGGGTTGCGCCCCCCCTTCGCCGACGCCGCGAGCTGCGCCAGGCAGGCCTGCGTGCAGCAATAGGTGCCGCGCACGTTGACGCCGAACATGAGGTCGAAGCGCTTCATCGGCGTGTCCGGCGTCGGCGTCAGGCTGATCGCGCTGGCGTTGTTGACGAGGATATCGATGCCGCCGAAGCGATCGACCGCGGCGGCGACCGCGGCCTGCACGCTCGCCTCGTCGCGGATGTCGCATTGCAGGGCCAGCGCCTTGCCGCCGGCGGCTTCGATCGCGGCGGCGGCACTGTAAATGGTGCCGGGCAACTTCGGGTTGGCCTCGCTCGTCTTCGCCGCGACGACGACGTTGGCGCCGTCGCGCGCCGCGCGCACGGCGATCGCCAGGCCGATCCCGCGCGACGCTCCCGTGATGAACAGGGTCTTGTCAGCCAGATTCATCGCCCCTCTCCGGCCCATTGGCGGGCCCTTGCGTCCCAGTGTGCCGGAAGCGCGTGGCCGCGAAAAGGCCGGCCGTCAGCCGAGCCACATGCCGGCCGAGCGCCTCGCCGCAGGCGCGATAGACCGGCTCGCCGGGATGAAAGCCATCGCTCGCCATCGTCGCCGCCGTGAGCGCGAGCGCGATGCGCGCGTGCGACACGTCGGCACGCGTTGCCGCCCACTCTGCCAGCGCCCGGTCGTGCCGGCGCGCGTCGTCGCCGACGACGCGGCGCAGCGGCTCGGGCAGGAGCGGAAACTGGTGCATCGGCGGCAGCGGCGCGAAGACGATGTGGCGCGCCAGCTGGCGGTCGAGCAGCCAGTCGGCGAGCGCCGCGCGATGGCCGACGGCGCGCCGCGCCGGAACCTGGCCGATGACGTCGTTGACGCCGGTGACGACGACCGCGACGTCGGCAGGCGGCGGCGGATCGGCTTCGAGCATGGCGTGGACCTCGCGCGTCGTCAGCCCCGAGCGGGCGCGCAGCCGCCATTCGATCGGGCCGGCGCGTTCCGCCGCGAGGGTTCGCACGAGATACCCGACCACGGCCTCGTCCTGATGCGCGACGCCGACGCCGGCTGCCGAAGAATCGCCGACGACGAGAACGCGAACGACGCGGCCTGCGCCTCGACCGCCGGTGCCCTCGCGCGGACCCGCGGCCTCGGGCAGCAGCGGCGCGCGACGCCGTGTCCGCACTGCCTGGATGACGAGCAACGGCGCGAGCACCAGCTTGCGCGCCAGCGAGAGCACGGGATGCGACAGCGGTGGCGACGCTTCGTGGTCGCGACGCGCCGGCGACTCGCTCTCAGAACTTCGAGAAATCGGGCTTGCGCTTCTGGAAGAAGGCACTGAAGGCTTCCTTGGCTTCCGGGCTTTGCAGGCGCGCCGCGAAGATGCCGCCCTCGACGCCGATCGTTTCTATCGCGGCGGCCGAGCGCGCCCGCCGCATCAGCTTCTTGGTCTCGCGCACCGCGCCGGGCGGCAAGGCGTTGAAGCGCTCGGCGATGCGGCGCGCGTGCGGCACGACTTCGGCCGCGGGCAGTACGGCGTTGGCGATGCCGGCCTCGACCGCGTCGGCGCCGGTGAACGGATCGCCGAGCAGGAGCTTTTCGGCGGCGCGCGCGTTGCCCATCAGCTGCGGCACGATCAGGCTCGAGGCGAACTCCGGCACCAGGCCGAGGCTCACGAACGGCATCGCCAGGCGCGCCTCGTCGCTGACGTAGACAAAGTCGCAGTGCAGCAACATCGTCGTGCCGATGCCGATCGCCGCGCCGGTGACCGCAGCGACGACCGGCTTGTCGCAACCCATGAGCGCCTTCATGAAGATGAAAGCCGGCGACTCGGTCGAGCCTGGCGGGCGATGCATGAAGTCCTCGATGTCGTTGCCCGAGGTGAAGATGCCGGGCTGGCCGGTGATAAGCACGGCGCGCACCGCGTTGTCGGCGACGGCGGCATCGAGGGCATCGGCCATCGACTTGTACATCGCGCCGGTGATGGCGTTCTTCTTCTCGGGCCGCGCGATCTCGATCGTCGCGACGCCGTTCAGGGTGGCGGTGCGGATGCTCATGTCGTCTCCTTTGCCAGATGGAATTCGGAAAGCCAGCCGGCGGCTCGCGCCCACAGCGTCGCTTCGAACGCGTCGCGAAAAAGCCGAAGTGGCCGATCCGGCGCGCCGCGACGTCGGCCGGCGCGCTGCGCTCGACACGGCGCGGCGCATTGGCGTAGCAGTCGACGAGCCGGCGGCGCGAACAAGCGCATCGGGATCGACGCGCCGGCGTCGACCTCGACGCGCAGCGTCGGCGGCGGCGATTCGGCAGCGGCGGCGCTCACACGCGTTCGAAAATGCCCGCCGCGCCCTGGCCCGTGCCGACGCACATCGTCACCATGCCGTACTTCAGGCTGTGGCGGCGCAGCGCATGGATGACGGTCGCCGCGCGGATCGCGCCGGTCGCGCCCAGCGGATGGCCGAGGGCGATCGCGCCGCCTATCGGGTTGACCTTGGCCATGTTCAGCCCGACGCTGTTGATCACGGCCAGCGATTGCGCGGCAAAGGCTTCGTTGAGCTCGATCCAGTCCATGTCGTCGAGCTTCAAACCCGCGTACCTGAGCGCCGCGGGAATCGCCTCGATCGGGCCGATGCCCATGATCTCGGGCGGCACGCCGCGCGCCGCGAAGCTGACGAAGCGTGCCAGCGGCTTGAGGTCGAACTGCTTTACCGCTTTCTCGCTGGCGAGGATCAGCGCGCCGGCGCCGTCGCTCGTCTGCGAGCTGTTGCCGGCGGTGACGCTGCCCTTGGCCGCGAACACGGGCTTCAGTTTGGCCAGGCCTGCGAGCGAGGTATCGGGGCGCGGGCCTTCGTCGAGGGCGACATTGCGCGTCTTCGTGCCTTGCTCGCCCGTCGCGAGATCCGGAAAGCGCGAGACGACGTCGATCGGCGTCATCTCGTCGCTGAACTCGCCGGCCGCCTGCGCCTTGAGAGCGCGCAGATGCGACTCGAGCGCGAACGCATCCTGCGCTTCGCGGCTCACTTTCCACTGCGTCGCGACCTTCTCGGCCGTGATGCCCATGCCGTAGGCGATGCCGACGTTCTCTTCGTGGGCGAAGATCTCCGGGTTGAACGACGGCTTGTTGCCGCCCATGGGCACCAGGCTCATCGATTCGGCGCCGCCGGCGATCATCACGTCGGCCTCGCCGACGCGGATGCGGTCGGCGGCCATCTGGATGGCGGTCAGGCCCGATGCGCAGAAGCGGTTCACGGTGACGCCGCCCACGGGCTTCGGAAAGCCGCACAGCGCGACCGCGATGCGCGCCATGTTCATGCCTTGCTCGCCTTCCGGGAACGAGCAACCGACGATCGCGTCTTCGATCGCCGCCGGGTCGAGCGTCGGCACCTGCTTCATCGCGCTCCTGATCGCCGCAATCAGCAGATCGTCGGGTCGCGTGTTCTTGAAGTAGCCCCGACCCGACCTGCCGATCGGCGTGCGCGTGGCGGCAACGATGTAGGCATCCTGCACTTGCTTGCTCATTGTTCGGTCCCTCAGTTGCGGACGGGCTTGCCCGTCTGCAGCATGCCCATGATCCGTTCCTGCGTCTTCGGGTGGTCGAGCAGGTTGCAGAAGTGCTTGCGCTCGATCGCCATCAGGTATTCCTCGCTGACCAGCGAGCCCGCATCGACATCGCCGCCGCAGATCACGTCGGCGATCAGCGCCGAGATGTCGTAGTCGTGCTTGCTGGCGAAGCCGCCGTCGCGCAGGTTGACGAGCTGCGCCTTGATCGTTGCGATGGCATTGCGTCCCGCCACCGGGAACAGCGCGCGCGACGGCGCGCGCCAGCCGCTCTCGGCCATCGATTTCACCTGCACCGAGGCGACATGGAGCAGCTCGTCCTTGTTCGGCACGATGACATCGCTCCAGAGCAGATAGCCCAGCTTTCTCGACTCGATCGCGCTGGTGCCGACCTTGGCCGTCGCGGCACTGGTGAAGCCGTCGGTCAGGAACTTGAGGATGTCGGCGCTGGCGTTGGCGGCGGTCGCCATCTCCGCGGCGCGACGTGCGACGTAGGTCAGGCCGCCGCCGGCCGGCAGGAGGCCGACGCCGACCTCGACGAAGCCCATGTAGCTTTCCATCGCCGCGACGCGTTTGGCCGAATACAGCGCCATCTCGCAGCCGCCGCCGAGGGCGATGCCACGAATCGCCGCGACCACCGGCACCTGCGCATACCGGACGCGCAGCATCGCGTCCTGCAGCTTCTTCACCTCGGGCAGGATGCCCCTGCCGCCGCTCTTCATGAAGATCGGCATCAACGCTTCGAGGTTGGCACCGGCCGAGAACACGTCGTCGGGCGACCAGATCACGAGTCCCTGATACGACTGCTCGGCCAGCTCCACGCCCTTGAGCAGCCCTTCGATCACGCCGGGGCTGATGAGATGCAGCTTGGCCGTGATGCTGGCGATCAGCACCTGGCCGTCGAGCGTGCAGACGCGCACGTCGTCGTTCTTGAAAACCTCGGTGCCGGACTTCAGCGGCGCGATCGCGCCCGAGCCGAACACGCTCTCGCGGAACGGCTGGCGCTGGTAGACCGGCAGGGTGCTCGGCTCGACGAAGCGCGCCTGCGCAGCGCTGTACGAGCCTTCGGGGCGATGCACGCCGGCGTCGCCGCCGCCGAGGCCGTCGAAGACCCAGGCCGGCAGCGGCGTCTTCGAGAGCGCCTTGCCGGCGTCGATGTCTTCCTTCACCCACTGCGCCACCTGCGACCAGCCGGCCTGCTGCCAGAGCTCGAACGGACCGGTGCTGGTGCCGAAGCCCCAGCGCATCGCGAAGTCGATATCGCGGGCGCTCTCGGCGACATCGGCCAGGTGCACCGCGGCGTAGTGGAAGCCGTCGCGCAGGATCGCCCAGAGGAACTGCGCCTGCGGATTCTTCGAGTCGTGCAGCAGCTTCAGCCGCTCGGCCGGCGGCTTCTTCAGGATGCGCGCGACGATCTCGTCGGCCTTGCCGCCGCCGGCCACGTAGTCGCCCTTTTCGGCGTCGTAGCGCAGGATGTCCTTGCCGACCTTCTTGTAGAAGCCGGCGCCGGTCTTCTGGCCGAGCGCGCCCGCGTCGAGCAGCTTCTGCAGCACCGGCGGCGTCGCGTAGCTCGGGAAAAAAGGGTCGTCGGCGAGGTTGTCCTGCAGCGTCTTGATGACGTGCGCCATCGTGTCGAGGCCGACCACGTCGGCGGTGCGGAAGGTGCCGGAGCTGGCGCGGCCGAGCTTCTTGCCCGTCAGGTCGTCGACGACGTCGTAGCTGAGGCCGTAGGTCTCGGCCTCCTTCATCGTTGCCAGCATGCCGGCGATGCCGACGCGGTTGGCGATGAAGTTCGGCGTGTCCTTGGCGCGCACCACCGACTTGCCGAGCGCCGTCGTGACGAAGGCTTCGAGCTGGTCGAGGATCTCGGGCTGCGTGTCGGGCGTGGCGATCAGCTCGACCAGCGCCATGTAGCGCGGCGGGTTGAAGAAGTGGATGCCGCAAAAGCGCGGCCGGATCTCCGCCGGCAGCACCGCCGCCAGCTTGGTGATGCTGAGGCCCGAGGTGTTGCTGGCGACGATGGCGTGCGGCGCGATTGCGGCCGCGATCTTCGTGTAGAGATCGAGCTTCCAGTCCATGCGCTCGGCGATGGCCTCGATGATCAGATCGCATTCGCCGAGCTTGGCCAGGTGCTCTTCGTAGTTCGCCTGCTCGATCAGTGCGGCATCTTCGGGCACGCCGAGCGGCGCCGGCTTGAGCTTCTTCAGCCCCTCGACGGCCTTGGTGACGATGCCGTTCTTCGGCCCGTCTTTGGCGGGCAGGTCGAACAGGATCACCGGCACCTTGACATTGACGAGATGCGCAGCGATCTGCGCGCCCATGACGCCGGCGCCGAGCACTGCCACCTTGCGAACGTTGAATCGGTTCATCGCGGCTCCAGGAAAAGGGGTCACTCGACGCGCGCCCAGGTCTGCGTGCGGCCGAGCAGCGGCACGCCGATGTAGCCGCGCACGTCGAGCTTGGTCCCGTTGTCGACGAGCTTCATCCTGGCGGTGTAGACCTTGCCGTTGTTCGGGTCGAGGATGTCGCCGCCCTCGAACACCGCCTTGTCGTCGGCGCTCTGCTTCATGTTGCGGATAATGGTCAGGCCGAGGATGGGCTTGTCCTTGCGGTCGTCGGAGCAGTCCTTGCAGACCGCGTCCTTGGCGGTATCGGGATCGAGGAACTTCTCGACCTTGCCGATGTAGACGCCGCCGGCTTCGACGATGCGGACGA
Organism: Burkholderiales bacterium; assembly: GCA_025350505.1. GTDB lineage: Bacteria > Pseudomonadota > Gammaproteobacteria > Burkholderiales > Burkholderiaceae_C > Schlegelella_A. Next base: position 1,474 of record JANXXS010000140.1, on the reverse strand, counting down.
GCGACTTTTCCTTGCCCGTCTTGTCGTCGACCGTCTTCCACAGTCCAGCCGCCGAGGTGGCTTGCGCGGCGGCGAAAGTCGAGGCGAGCACGAGGGCGAGGCCGATGGCGGCGCGGTGGAGCAGAGTCGTCATGGGATGAGTCCGTGGTTGAAAGGAGGGAGCCGGAAGATACCCCGGCTTCAGAACATCGAGGCGTCCATGGCCATCATCGGCGCGACGCCGGCACGCGCGGTGCGGATGAGGCCGGCCGTCTCGGGCAGGAGCTTGGCGAAGTAGAAGCGCGCCGTGGCCAGCTTGGCGGCGTAGAACGGGTCGCCGCCGCCTTCCTTCTGCAGCGCCACCTTGGCCATCCTCGCCCACAGGTAGGCGAACACGAGGTGGCCGCAAACGCGCAGGTAGTCGACCGCGGCCGCGCCCACTTCGTCGGCGTCCTTGAAGGCCTTGATGCCGATCTCGGTCGTCAGCTTGGTCACCTTCTCGCCCAGGTCGGCGAGCGGGTTGACGAACTCCTGCATCGCCTCGTCGACGCCCTCTTCCTCGACGAAGTCGGCGACCAGCTTGCCGAACTTCTTCAGCTTGGCGCCGTTGTCGGAGAGGATCTTGCGGCCGAGCAGGTCGAGCGACTGGATCGTGTTCGTGCCCTCGTAGATCATGTTGATGCGCGAATCGCGCACGAACTGCTCCATGCCCCATTCCTTGATGTAGCCGTGGCCGCCGAAGACCTGCAGGCAGTGCGAGGTGGAGATCCAGGCGTTGTCGGTGAAGAAGGCCTTGACGATCGGCGTCAGCAGGGCCACCAGGTCGGCGCAGTCCTTCTTCACTTCCTCGTCGTCGCTCGCCATCTCCTTGTCGAGCAGCAGGGTGGTGAAGACGGCGAGCGCGCGGCCGCCTTCGGCGTAGGCGCGCGCGGTGAGCAGCATCTTCCTGACGTCGGGGTGGACGATGATCGGGTCGGCCGGCTTGTCCTTGAACTTGGCGCCCGAGAGCGAGCGCATCTGCAGGCGATCCTTGGCGTAGACGGCTGCGTTCTGGTAGGCCACTTCGGTGAGGCCGAGTCCCTGCATGCCGACGCCGAGGCGGGCCGCGTTCATCATCACGAACATCGCCGCCAGGCCCTTGTTCGGCTGGCCGACCAGCGTGCCCTCGGCATCTTCGAGCACGATCTGCGCGGTCGCGTTGCCGTGGATGCCCATCTTGTGCTCGAGGCCGCCGCACCAGATGCCGTTGCGCTCGCCGAGCGAGCCGTCGGCCTTCACTTTCCATTTCGGCACGACGAACAGCGAGATGCCCTTCGAGCCGATCGGCGAATCGGGCAACCGCGCCAGCACGAGGTGGACGATGTTCTCGACCATGTCGTGCTCGCCGGCCGAGATGAAGATCTTGTTGCCGGTGAGCTTGTAGGTGCCGTCGGCCTGCCCTTCTCTTTCAAAGGGAATGGCCTTGGTGCGCAGCAGCCCGAGGTCGGTGCCGCAC
>JANXXS010000135.1 GCA_025350505.1 Burkholderiales bacterium | reverse complement strand
CTCGGCGTAACCCTTCTCGGCGCGGTCGAAGGCATTGGCCTCGAACGAGGTGTGCGCGAGCACGGTCCAGGCGACGCGGCGCTGCGCATCGGCGGCCGGCGGCTGCAGGTCGAGCACGCGCTGAGCGACGCTCGCCGCCTGCTCGCCGTCCTTCAGCACGTAGAGCTTTTCGGCGGCGTCGGCGAGCACCGGGCCGGCGCGCACGTCGGTCGGATAGTCGGTGGCGAAGCGCAGCGCGCTGGCGACGCTGGTGCGCTGCAGTGCCGGCACCTCGGCGGCCGGCGCCTTCTTCTGCTGCTGCGCGTAGGCGAGCAGGGCGGCGTAGCCGGCGTCGGCGCTCTTGGCGTGCGCCGGATAGCCGTAGGCGGTCTTCTCGTACTCGACGCTGGCCTCGGCGAAGCGCGCGTCCTCGAACAGCAGCTCGGCGAGCAGGAAGTTGTTCTGCGCCGCCGCCGGGTCCTTGGGGAAGGACTCGAGGTACTCGCGGTACCAGCGCACCGCTTCCTGGTAGTCGGCCGTCGCCTTGCTCTTCTGCGCGCTTGCGTGATAGTAACGGGCCAGCTCGGCGAGGTGGGTCTTGACGAGGGGTTGAGCCCGTTCCCAGCCTTCCGGGTTGGCGCTGCGGAACTCGCCCTTCAGGCCGTAGCGGGCGACGTATTCCTTCTTCGCTTCGAGGGCGAGGTTGGCGAAGCCGGTGCGCTCGTAGATCTCGATGACGCGCGCCTGCAGCACCGGCGCCTGCGCGTGCAGCGGATGCAACCGCGCGAACAGGCCGAAGGTGTCGGCGGCGTCCTTGGTCCGCTCCTGCTTGATGTAGAGCTCGCCGAGCTGCTCGTAAACGCGAAAGTCGTAGCTCTGCCGCGCCGGCGAATCGATGTACTCGGGGATGCTCTCGGCGCCCTTCAAATTTGCCAGGCTGATGCTGGTGACGCGGAAGGTGTCTTCGACCAGCTCGCGGTCGGGGCGCGACAGGCCCTCCAGCGTCTCGATGCCGCCTTCGCCCTTCTTGCCGGCGACCTTGAGGTCGAGCACGGCGAAAAACGAGCGCAGGCCGTCGTCGAGACGGGCCTGCTTGAACTGCGACCAGCCCTGCATGTAGAGCGCCCGGTCGTGGTACGGCGCGCCCGGGCCGCCGACGAGCACGGTGGCGAAGGCCTTCTCCGCGCCCGGGTAGTCCTTGGCCGTGAACAGCAGCTCGCCGCGCCGGAACTGGGCCTCGTCGCGGAAGCGGTTCAGCGGGTAGTCCTTGACCAGGCGATCGAGCGTCTTCAGCGCCGTCGGCAGGTCGCCGCCCTGCTCGTAGGCGCGCGCCAGCTGGTAGAGCACGCGGTCGTTGCCCGGATCGTTTGGATAGGTCTTCAGGAAGTCCTGGTAGCGGGCGATCGCCACCTTGTAGTCGGGCGCATCGATGCCGGTGCTGTTGGCGCTCTTGTTGTCGGCCAGATCCATCTCGAGGTCGCCGATGCGGCGCATCGCCTCGGCGCGCTGCGTCGCCTTGGGCGCGATGTCGAGGAACTTGCGATAGGCGTCGATCGCCTGCACTTCGGTGACGGCGACGTCGCGGTCCTTCTCGACCGAGACCTGGCGGCCGGCCAGCGTCTTCAGCGTCGGCTCGTTGTCGGGCGAGCCCTTGGGTGCGCTGCGGAAGAACGAGAACGGCAACCACGAGCACGAGGCGAGCAGGAAGGCCGCGCCGATGAGGACGCTCGTGCGGGCCAGCCTGCGCACGAGCTCAGGGCTTGGCCGGGACACGCTCGGACTCCTTGGTGGCGTAGGCGCGGTCGTAGAGCTGGGCCAGCGCGAAGCGCGCCTGGGTCGTGTAGTCGGCCAGGCGCTCCTGCTGGTTCGTGAGCTCGGCGATGGCGATGTCCTGCAACCCGCGCTGCTGCTCGCGCGTCAGCGAAGCGACGCGCGGGATCATGACGTCGAGCAGCGGCGTGATCGCGGCGATGCGCTTGCCGAACGCATCGAAGCGCGCCGGCTCGTCCTTCTGCGCTTGCGCCAGTTCGGCGTCGCGGCGCTTGACCCCGGCGAGCTCGGTGTCGATGCGCTGCAGCTCCTTCTTCATGTCCCAGATCCGCGTCGTCTGCTCCTCTGCCAGTTGCCAGGAGAGTACGCCTGCGGCGAGACGGACGCGATCGCGCAGCGCCACCACCTCGGGATCGGCGCCCGGTGCTTCGATCGCCGCGCGCATCGTCTTCACCCGTTCGAGCAGGTCGAGCTCCTTGATGTCGGCGAAGGCCAGGCCGTCGCCCGCTTCCTCGCCTTTGGCGAGCTCGTCAGCGATGCCGTCGCGGCGCTTCTGCAGCAGCTCGATGCCGGCGTCGCCGGCGCGCGCCTGCACCGGCGGCAGATGCTCGGCGAAGGCCCTGCGCCGCGTCGCCAGCATGGCGTCGAAGATGCCGAGCTTGTCGCGCCATTCGTCGAGGTTCCTGGCCAGGAAGCGCAGGTCGCGGTAGTTCTTGAACGCCTCCTGGAATTCGTGCTGGGCCAGCACCTGCGAGAGGTGCGCGGCATGCGGCACCTCGGGCAGGTCGCCGACGCGCCAGAACCAGCCCATCTCGTCGCCGGGATTGACGTCGATCATCGCGTCGATCCACTTCGTCGAGCGCAGCGCAACGATCGATTCCTTGAGCGCCCTGTTCTCCTGCTCGAAGGCGGAGATCGCGGTGTTGTAGCGGTCCAGCGCCTGGCCGTAGGCGCCGAGCTTGACGAAGGCGTAGGGCACGGCGATGCGCGCCTCGAGCGCGGCCGAGTCGCCGACGTCGCGGTCGGCGAGCTCGAGCCAGGGCACGAGCGCCAGCTTGGGATCCTTCAGCGAATCGGCGGCCCAGCCGAAGCCGAGCAGCGCCTTGTTCGATTGCAGGCTCTTCAGGCGCACCCGCTGCAGATAGTTGCGCGCGGCGGTCGGGTCGCCTTCGCTCAGCGCCGAGAAGCCGAGCGCGACGTTGGCGCGGTCGCGCAGGCTCCGGTACTCCTCGTTCTCGGCCGGCATGCGGCCGACGTCGTCGAGGATGGTCGTGCCGCGGGCGATGCTGCGCGGCGTCTCGCGCAGCTTGAGCAGCGCCACGCCGAGGTTGAAGCGTGCGTAGCGCGAGCTCGTCGCCTTGAGCGACATGCCGCTCAGCACGTCGGCGGCGGCGTTGTAGTCGCCGTGCGACATGAGCAGGTTGGCCTGCAGAAGGATGCGCTCTTCCTCGAGGGCAGTCGGCAGGTTGTTCTCGACCTGCGCGAGCGCGTTCTCGGCCTCGGGCAGGTAGCCGCGCTGGTAGCGGATCTTGGCCAGGAAGAACCAGGCGCGGTCGCGCACCGCCGGCGACGCGCCCTTGTCGATCAGGCGGGCGAAGATCTGGCCGGCCTCTTTGGTCAGGCCGTACGAGAGCAGCATGCCGCCGCGCAGCACCTCGGCCTCGTCGTCGTGGTGCGCGACCCGCTCGAAGTGCTGCGAAGCCATCAGCGTCGTCACCGACGTGAAGTAGTGGTCCTGGAAGAAATGGAACAGGGCGTCGCCGTAGTGCGGATCCTTGATCTCGTGGTTGGGCGGCCGGCCGTCGTCGGCCAGCACCGTGCAGGCGGCCAGCATCACGCCGGCGGCGAGGGCGATTCTCGTCAGCGGCTTGCGGAGGGATGACGCTGCGCGCATCGGTGAAGAACCGCTACTGCCAGAGCTTGACGTCGAATTCGGGCTGCAGCTTTCCGGTCGAGTCCTGGATGCGCAGCTCGATGTACTTGGCCTCGGTGCCCTTCTCGAACTTGACCGTCGCGCCGCGCTTGTAGTCGCGGTCGTGCGGCCCCTTGCCGGTAAAGAAGGCGACGATCTCGTGGTCACCGGTCTTCAGGTTGCCGAGCCAGACCCGCTGCACACCGCCGCGGTGCAGCGCCTGCACCTCGAGCGGCGTGTAGAGGTAGTTGGCGACGACCTTGTCGTCGAGCTTGACCTGCACCGAGTCGAGCTCGAACAGCTTGCCGACGTCCATCGAGACGAAGAGGGCCACCTGGGTGTTGGCCGGGAACAGCAGCTCCTCCTCGAGCACGAGCAGGTCGCGGTTGAGCTTGATGACGTCGCTCTTCACGTCCTGGACGCGGCCGTCGAGCGTCGCCGCGAGCGGCGCGCTGGCCGGACTAGCAGGTGCGAGGGCCGCGGCCGGGGCGCTCGCGGCACTGGCGGCCGGCGCCGCTGCCGTCGCCGATGCGGCCGGTGCAGATACGGCGGGCGCCGAGGCGGCCGACGTGGGCGGCGGCGTCATGACGGTCGGCATGGCTGCCGCGACGGCGGCGCTGGCCGCGGCGCCGGGCGCCGCCGCGGTGGTGGCAGCGAGCGCGAGCGGCGTCGCCGCGGCCAGGAGCATGGCGGCGGTGGTGAGGCGGAGAGGATGCAGGAACATGGCCGGATCTCGTCTTCAGAACGTGCCCGTGAGAAAGAGCTGGAGCACGTGTGCGTTGTAGCCGTAGGGACTGCCGGTGCGGATGTCGGTGAAGTCCTTGAACTTGAAGTGCACGAACTCGTACGCGCCGTTCAGCTTGACCTCGTACTTGCCGGGCACCTTGCGGAAGGTCCAGGCCACCTTGGCACCGAGGGCGAGGTCGTTGAAGGTGCTGAGCTGCCGGTTGCGCGAGACATAGGCGGTCTCGGCATCGGCGTTGTCGCTGTAGAAGAGCGCCTTCGTCTGCGTGTAGTAGCGCAGGTAGACGTCGGCCAGCCAGCTCTCGCGGAAGTAGCGGCTGTAGCCGGCCTCGAAGGTGTGCGCCTTGACCTCCCACGTGTCGCGGTAGTAGCGATAGTCGAGGTGCATCGAGTCGCGCGAGCCGAGGTCGCCGAGCAGGCGCAGCTTGACGGCGCGCGCCGAGCGCGTGCGCGGGTTGCGCTCCGGCACGAGGGCGCCGAAGACGCGGGCGGCGCGATACGGGCTGCCGAGGAAGCCGTCGTCGGCGAGCGCCTCGAGGTTGGCGCTCATGATCCAGCGCGGCGTCAGGATCTGCGTCGCGCCGAGCCGGTATTGCCAGTGTGAGGCGCGGTCCTTGAAGTCGGGCTCGTTGTGCTTGAGGACCTTGTCGGAGCCGCGCGAGAAGCCGAGCGCGATCGTCGTCATGCCGCCGAACACTTCCTGCGCGACGTCGAGGCTGAGGTTGTTGGCGACGTAGTCCGGCTCGTGGCTGGTCGTGCCGGCCAGGGTGATCTGCGAGTCGCGGTAAACGTAGTCGGCCGAGAGGCCGAACTCGCTGCGCGTCTCGCGGTAGGGGCTCGCCGTCGTGACGACGTCGATCGAGGCGTTGCTGACGGCGTCGAGGTAGTAGGAGCCGGCGATCGAGAAACGGTCGGCGACGCTCTTGCGCACCAGCAAGGCCGGGCCGTAGGCGGTGACGCCGCCGCCCTTGTACGAGTGGACGAGGGCCTCGGCGTTGTCTTCGGGCAGGTCGACGGCGCGTGCGGCGCCGGCGCCGAGCAGGCCCGTGAGCAGACTGCCGAGCAGCGCCGCGATCCGGTGCCAGAGACTGATCGCGGCCTTAGTTGCAGCCACACCCGCCTCCCTGGACGCCGGTCGCGCCGCGCGCGCCTTCACGAACGTCGCGAATGTGCTCGACGTGCTTTTCCGGCAGGCTGTTGCGCGAGAACTTCATGATCGGGTCGGCCAGCTTCTCCCGTTCGTACGGCTTGACCCAGGGCTGGATCGACGGCATCGTGAAGCTCGAGCAGGCGCCGAGCAGCAGCGCGGCCGCCACCAGGAGAGACGACGCTCCGGCGCGCGCGAAGTCCTTCACTTGAGCAGCTCCCTGATCTGCTTGTCGTAGTTGTCTTCGTAGCCGGTGAGGTAGCCGCGATGCACGTAGCGGACCTTGCCTTCGCGGTCGATCAGCACTGTCGAAGGCATGGTGCTCAGGTCGTAGAGCTTGCTCACCGCCTTGTCGGTGTCGAGCAGAACCGGGAAGCTGACGCCGAGCTTGCCGGCGACGTCGGCGGCCTTGCGCGTGTCGTCGTCGACGTTGACGCCGAGCAGCACGAAGCCCGAGGCCTTGTACTTCTGGTAGAGCCGGTCGAGCTGCGGCATCTCCTGCCGGCACGGGCCGCACCAGGTGGCCCAGAAGTTGACCATGACGACGCGGCCGCGCTGCTCGGCCAGGCGCATGTTCGGCCCGTTCATCGTGCGCAACGTGAAATCGGGCGCCGCCGCCGAGGGCGCGATGGCCGGGATCGCGGCGCTGGCGACGAAGAGCATCGCCGTGGCGCAGGCGAGCCGGGCGGCGCGGCGAAGAAGGCTGGGCGAAGGCGTCATGGTCGTTCCGAGGCGGTCAGAAGAAGACGGCGATGCCGGCGGTAAGCTCGACGTTCTGCGTCGTCTCGCGCTTGCCGAGCAGGTCGAGCGAGAAGATGTGGTCGCGCAGATCGACTTGCATCGCGAAGTGATCGTTGAAGAAGACGCGGTAGCCGAAGCCGAAGTTGAGCGTCGGCCGGCGCAGCGACGCCAGCTTGGTGCTGCCGACGCCGGCGATCACGTAGAGCGCCGCCGGCTTGGCGTGCGTGCTGAGCAGGAAGACCTCGCCGGGCAGGATGTTGTAGCCGACCGAGAGGTTGTAGTAGCTGAGCTTCTGGCCTTCCTGCGTGAAGATGCCGCCGGGCAGGATCTGGCGGAACAGCGCGTCGTCGGCCTTGGAGATGCCGTATGCGCCCTGCACGAAGAAGTCCTCGGTGATGTGGTAGCCCAGGCGCACGCCGCCCGCGACGTGGGTGCCGAAGTTCTGCACCGCATACGCGCCGCCGAAAATGCCGAGCTCGAAGTCGCTCGACGGAAATTTCGGCAGCCGTATGCCGCGCCGGTCGACGTCCGGCACGACGACCGGCTCGCTTGCCGGGGGCGGCGGCGCCGGGTCGGCGGCGCGCGCGTCGAGGCAGATCGCGGCGACGGCGGCGACGAGAAGGAGGAGGCGCACGGCAATTGAGTTCATGGGGTGTTCTTCGCGGCCCTAGAAGAAGAAGGCGAGTCCCGCGGTCCAGGCGCGGTACTCGGTCGTCTTCGCATCGTTCACGAAAACGGTGTAGAGGGAATAGTCGGCGCGCATGATGAAGCGGTCGGTCAGGTAATAGCGCACACCCAGGCTGGCATTGGCGAGCTTGGCGTTGGTCGTCGTCGCGCCGACCAGGCTCAGGTTCGGGAAGTTGCGGAACTTGCCGACGCCGACGCCGAAGAAGGGCGAGAAGCGCCGGTCCGACCAGGGCTCGGCCATCACGTCGACGTGCCAGAAATCGGTACCCGAGAACACGCCCTGCACCTGGCCCAGCGTCGCCTCGACGCTGAGCGTCTCGGACATGCGATAGCTGGTCCAGAGCTTGAGCATCGGCTCGGCCTTGAAGTGGCCCCAGGCCGCGCCCAGCTGCACGTGGCGATTCAGGTAGTCGTCGACCAGGATGTCGCGGAAGGTCTTGCGCACGCCGCCGGCGGTCAGCGTCGTTTCGAGCTGGCTGCGGTCGACCCAGCCGACCTTGCCGCCATCGGTGCGCACGTGGAACCAGTCGGTGTGGCGGCCTTCGATCGCGATCCACTCGCCGCGTGCGGCGACGAAGAAGATCGGAAAGCCCCGGCCCGGCCCGGTGCGCAGCTCGATGTAGGGGTCGGCGATCTGTAGGCGCTCGTTGGCGTCGTCGTCTCTTGCCGGTACGCGTGCGATCGGGGCCGATGCCGGCGCGGCCGGCGCCGACGCGGCCATCGCCGGCGCGCTGGCCGGCGCCGCGGCGGCCTCAGGCGAATCGGCCGCGAAGGACGATGCCGGACCGAGTCCGGCGGCGACGACGATCAGGGCAAGGACCCACCCGTGGCGGATCATTGCGTGTTGCACGTTCCGGTCTTCGGATCCGGTGGCGTGAACATGGCATAGGTCGCGCTGCTGAATTCGTCCTGTCCCTGCGGCGCCGGGTGGCTGATCCAGTACTTGATGAGCAGGGCGTTCGGATCGCTCTGGCTCGGGAAGATCAGTCCGCCGCCATGCAGGACGTTGAGCAGCAGCGGCTTGGCCAGCAACCGGCTCTGCGGCGGCGAGCCGAGCACGACCTCGCCCTGGGCCGAATAGAAGTTCTTGTACATGTCGGTGAGGCGGATCGCCGCCGGCGTCATGGCCGGATCGCTCAAGTCGATCGGCTGGGCACCCGGCACCAGGCGAAAGGCGCCACCGGTGCCGGTCACGTTGTCGTGGCAGCCCGAGCCGGCGCAGGTATTGGTCGACGTGACGCCGTTCAGCTGGATCTGAAGCTGGGCCAGGAAGATCGGGTTGATGCAGCGCTCGAAATAGGCGAAGGCCAGGTGCTGCCCCGAGACGATGCCCGGATTGGTGACTGTCGCCGGGTTGTCGAAGGGGTTGCCGGCGCTGCCGCCGCAGCTCGCGACGAGGGCTGCGACGGCGAGGCCGGCAAAGGTCCGGACGACCGGCCGTTTCGAGTGGGCAGGGTGCTTGGAGAGGGAGCCTCGCTCGACGATCATGCCGTTCAACATCCGGTGGCGATCCAGGCCGCGATTTTCTGATAGTTCGGGCTGCCCACGGGCAACACCGCCGTCGTCATGCCGACCGCTCCTGTGGGATGTGGCACGGTCGAGGGCTTCTTCAGCAGGTAGTTCGACCCCGGGATGCAGGCGTTCGAGATCATCGTCAACGTCACGCCGTAGTCGCCCTTGACGTCGCCGGTGAGCACGAAGCGGTTGTTGCGGAACGAGGTGCCGATCGGCACCGCCGACGTGCTCGAGCCGATCGCCTGGTGGCAGCTTGCCGCGCAGGTCGAAGTCAGGATCGGCAACACGTCGGTCTCGAAGGTCGCTTCGCTCAGGCCGGTGATCGTGCGCACGCCGGCGCCGGCGTTGAAAGGATCGTTGTAGTACTTGCCGCCGAGGTCGATGAACTCGGCGACGACGCGCTTCTCGGCCGCGGTGAGCAGCTTCGAGTGGTCGGGCGCAGTGGGCGGCGGGTTCGGATGGGCGAGGCGCGCGTCGGCCCCGGAGAACATGTCCTGGCCCCAGAGGATCTCGGAGAGCCGGCTCATGCGCGTCAGGCCATGCACCTCGCCTTCGCTGGCGCTGGTGTCGACGAGCGCCGGGCCGCGCGCGATGACGAGCACGCCTTCCTCGATGCGCGTCACGGGCAGGCCGCTGACCGGGTCGATGAGCGGGTCGCCGATCATCACCTCGTCGTACGAGCTGACGCGTCCGCTGCCGCCGATCGTGGCGCTCAGGTCGAGCTTTGCCGGATCGTTGTGGCAGTTGGTGCAGGTGTCGGCGCCGCCGACGCCACGCGCCCGCGTCCAGATCGGCTGGACGTGGTCGGGGTAGTTGACGATGCCGTTAGTCGGCTTGGTGGTCTGCAGATCGTCGGCCGGGCTGGCGTTGCCGGAGTAGAGCAGCGCGATCGGCGCGTGCCCGGTGACGCCGGGCTGGCTGGTGTCGGCCCAGACGTCGGAGTAAAGCGGGTCGGAGCCCAGACTCAGCGCGGCCGGGTTGAGGCGGGTCCGGGTCGAGGCCATGGTTTCGCCCGACAGGTGCGCACTCGCCATGCCCGGCATCAGCGCCGCCGGCTGGCTGTTGACGACGGCGCCGGAATTGATGGCACCGCCGCGACGCGGGCTGTGGCAGCCGTCGCAGGTGCGGCGTTCGCCGGGCCGGACCTGGATCCAGTTGGTGTGCGTCTGGAAGGCGCGGCCGGTCGAATCGACGACGGCCAGTCCGATCGGCGTGTCGGCGGGCACGTTCAGCTTGAACGAACCGTCGGGCTCGATCGGCGCATAGCCGAGGATCTGCTGCATCTCGAACTCGGTCTCGCCGATGGCGCTGCGCATGCCGGTCATGCCCGCGGGCGGCGCGACGGCGCGCACGGCGCGCACGAAGCGCGCTGGCGCGCAACCGTAGGCGACGTCGGCGGGGTCTTTCATCTTCACCAGGTCGGCGACCTGGGCGCGCGTGTCCTGCGGGTCGGCCGGCGCGGTCTTGGCGATCGCCGTCGTGCAACCGGCCGGCAGGTCGAGCGGCGAGATCATGGGGTCG
>JANXXS010000122.1 GCA_025350505.1 Burkholderiales bacterium | reverse complement strand
CGTGTTCACCAGCGTGCCGGAGTTGATCGCCGCCATTGATGAGTACGTCGCCCATCACAACATCAAACCCAAGCCGTTCATCTGGACCAAGAGCGCTACCGACATCCTGCAGAAGGTCATCCGCGCCAACAGCCGCTTAAGTTCTAAACAGAATGCAACACTACACTAGCGACCACAACGGCGTCGATTCGCGCAGCCAGGCGATGGTGAAGATCGAGAACGGGGGCTGGAAGCTGCAGCCCTGATCCGGCCGCGCGATTCTCGTTACTGCTCTTCAGACCAGGCGTAGCCGTCGCGCGCCACCAGCGCGCTGGCGGCCGCCGGGCCCCAGGTGCCCGCGGTGTAGGGGCGCGGGCCGGCATCGTCGTTGCGCCAGGCCTCGAGGATCGGCTCGACCCAGGCCCAGGCTTCTTCCTGCTCGTCGCTGCGCACGAACAGGTTGAGCCGTCCGGCGATGACGTCGAGCAGCAGCCGCTCGTAGGCACCGACGCGGTTCTCGGCAAAGGCCTTGTCGAAGTCGAGGTCGAGCGACACCGGCGCCAGCGCCTCCGACTGCCCGGCGCCCTTGGCGGCGAGCAGATGCAGCTCGAGCCCGTCTTCGGGCTGCAGCTTGATGACGAGCTTGTTCGGAGCGTTGGTGCCGCCGAAGATGTTGTGCGGTGTCGGCCGGAAGTTGACGACGATCTGCGCGTCGCGCGCCGCCAGTCGCTTGCCGGTGCGCAGGTAGAAGGGCACGCCGGCCCAGCGCCAGTTCTGCACCTCGGTGCGCAGGGCGACGAAGGTCTCGGTGCGGTTGCCGGCGGGCACCTTGTCTTCCTCGAGAAAGCCGACCACCGGCTTGCCCTCGACGTTGCCGGCGCGGTACTGGCCGCGGATCACGTCGCGGCCGACGCTCTCGGCGCTGAAGGGTTTGAGCGAGCGCAGCACCTTCAGCTTCTCGTCGCGGATCGCGTCGGCCAGATTGCGCGACGGCGGCTCCATGGCGATCATCGTCAGCAGTTGCAGTGCGTGGTTCTGCACCATGTCGCGCAACGCGCCGGTGCGGCTGTAGAAGTCGCCGCGCGCGCCGACACCGATCGACTCGGCCAGCGTGATCTGGATGTTGGCGATCGACTCGCGCCGCCAGAGCGGCTCGAACAAGGCGTTGCCGAAGCGCAGCGCCATCAGGTTCTGCACCGCCGGCTTGCCGAGGTAGTGATCGATGCGGAAGGCCTGCTCCTCGCGGAACACCGAGCGCACGACGCGGTTGATTTCGCGCGCGCTTGCCAGGTCGTGGCCGAGCGGCTTTTCGAGGACGACGCGCACCCGATCGCCGTTCAGTCGGGCTTCGCCCAGGCGGGCGCAGACGACGGGGAACAGGTCCGGGCTGGTCGCCAGGAACATGACGACGACATCGGCCGGCGTGGCCCGGCCGACGCTCGACGCAAGCCAGGCTCCGAGCTCGGCATAGCCGGCAGGCTGGGAGAGGTCGAGCCTCATGTATTGGAGCAGCCCGGCAAATCGCGCGAACTCCTCGTCGCTCGGCCGCTTGGCCCCTTCGACCTCCAGGAAGCGCTCTTTCAACCAGCTGCAATAGGCCTCGTCGCTCATCTCCTGGCGCGAGACGGCGAGGATGCGTCCGCCCTCCGGCAGCTTGCCGTGGCGAAACGCCTGGAACAGGGCAGGCATGAGCTTGCGCCACGCCAGGTCGCCGGTGCCGCCGAAGAGAACGAGGTCGAATGACATGGGAGGAAAGGATACGATGCTTCGTCGACGCTCGCGCCCGCATGAGGCCGCCCGGAAGCGATCGAACCGGGGAAACATCGAATGAGAAGCAAGCTGTGGGTCGCGTTCGTGGCGGGCTGCCTGGGCGCGAGCAGTGGGCTCGCGCAGCAGGCCCAGGTCAACGTGATCTGCTCGGTGCAAGCCGACTGGTGCAACCTGATCCAGACCGTCTACGCCAGGACCACCGGCGTCAAGGTCAACATGTCGCTCAAGGGCTCAGGCGAGGCGCTGGCCCAGCTCATCGCCGAGCGCGCCAACCCGAAGACCGACGTCTGGTTCGGCGGCACCGGCGACCCGCACCTGCAGGCGGCCGAGCAGGACCTGACGCTCGAATACAAGTCGGCGAGCCTGCCGCAGCTGCACGAGTGGGCGCAGCGGCAGGCCGGGCAGTCGGGCTACAAGACGGTCGGCATCTATTCCGGGCCGCTCGGCTTCGGCTACAACACCGAGTTGCTGGCGAAGAAGAAGATGGCCATCCCGCGCAGCTGGGCCGACCTGCTCAAGCCCGAATACAAGGGCGACATCCAGGTCGCCAACCCGGCCTCGAGCGGCACCGCTTACACGATGATCGCGACGCTGGTGCAGTTGATGGGCGAGGACAAGGCCTTCGACTACTTGAAGGCGCTGCACAGGAACGTCAGCACCTACACGCGCTCGGGCACGGCGCCGATCAAGGCGGTGGCGCGCGGCGAGACCGCGGTCTCGATCAGCTTCGTGCACGACGGCCCCGGCGAGAAGATGCAGGGCTTCCCGATCGAGACGGTGACGCCATCGGAAGGCACGGGCGCCGAGATCGGCTCGATGTCGATCATCAAGGGCGCGAAGAACCTCGAGGCGGCGAAGAAGTTCTACGAATGGGCGCTGACGCCGCAGGCGCAGCAGTTCGGCGCCGCCTCGCACCAGTACCAGCTTCCGTCGAACAAGGCGACGCCGGTCGATCCGAACGTGCCCGACTTCAAGAAGATCAAGCTGATCAACTACGACTACGCGAAGTACGGCGCCAGCGCCGAACGAAAGCGCCTGATCGCGCGCTGGGAGAAGGACGTCAACTCGCTGCCGAAGTGAGTCGGGGCGCATGACGCCAGTCCTTTCGTGAGAGTCGGCGTCGCGCGCGACCGCACGCGGACGGCCCTCGTCGCCTGGAGCGGCGTCGGCCTGATCGCCTTTTTCGTCCTGCCCTGGTACCTGGCCAGCGACAAGACCCTGCTCGAATCGATGCGCAGCGCGTTCAGCGCTGTCGATTCGGCGAGCGGCGTGCGTGCCGCGGCGATGCTCGGCAAGCCTTGGCTGTGGAGCGCCTTCGCCGCGCTCGCTCTTTGCGCGGGGGCGAGCTTCGTGCAGGGCACGACGCGCGGCCGACTCGCCGCCGGTGGCGCGGCGATCGGCCTCGTCGGCATTCTCGCCAGCGGCTTTTCGATCGGTGCCAACGGCTGGTCGTTCGCCTGGCTGGGCGCTGCCTTCGGCGCCCTGAGCGCCGGGCAGGCCGGCATCGGCCTCGGCGGCGCGCTGACCCTGCTCGCGCTGCTCATGCTGCTCGGCTGCGGCCTCGCCGCGCTCGGGCGCTTTCGCGGCGATGCCTTCGTCGCCTCGGCGGTCGTCCTCTGCAGTGCCTTGCTGCTTCTCTTCGTCGCCCTGCCGGTGGCCGTGGCGCTGACCGGTGCCTTTCTCGACGACGCCGGCCGCTTCTCGCTCGGCGCGCTGGCCGAACGGCTCGGCCACGAGCGCATCTGGGGCCTTTCGTGCCTGGCCGGCGGCGTGCGCTGCGGCGTCGCCTGGAACACGCTCTTCCTCGCTCTGCTGACAGCCTTCGGCACGACGCTGCTCGGCACCATGCTCGCCCTCGTCGCTGAGCGCGGCGCGCAACGGCTGAAGGGGCCGGTCAACCTGCTCTCGCTGTTGC
This sequence comes from Burkholderiales bacterium, assembly GCA_025350505.1. Lineage (GTDB taxonomy): Bacteria > Pseudomonadota > Gammaproteobacteria > Burkholderiales > Burkholderiaceae_C > Schlegelella_A. The sequence continues at coordinate 1,314 of JANXXS010000122.1, read as the reverse complement.
CGATCATCACGCCGCCCTTCGTCGTCGGCCTCGGCCTGATCCTGCTGTTCGGCCGCGCCGGCATCGTCAACCATTTGCTCGAGGTGGCGTTCGGCATCACGCCGACGCGCTGGTTCTACGGCCTGTTCGGGCTCTGGCTGGCGCAACTGTTCGCCTTCACGCCGATCGCCTGCCTGATCATGCGCGGCGTCGTCGCCGGCATCAGCCCCTCGCTCGAGGAGGCGGCGCAGACGCTGCGCGCCGATCGCTGGACGACCTTTCGCACGGTGACGCTGCCGCTGCTCAAGCCCGGTCTCGCCAACGCCTTTTTGGTCGGCTTCATCGAGAGCATCGCCGACTTCGGCAACCCGATCGTCGTCGGCGGCCAGTACGCGGTGCTCTCGACCGACGTCTTCTTCGCCATCGTCGGCGCCCAGTTCGACCAGGGCCGCGCCGCATCGCTCGCGCTCGTGCTCTCGGCCTTTGCGCTGATCGTCTTCCTGTTGCAGCAGAAGGTCGTCGGCAAAGCGGGCTACACCACGGTCTCGGGCAAGGGCGACGCCGGCCTGCCGATGAAGCTGCCGACCGGCTTGTCGCGCGCCATGCTCGCCGTCGTGCTGCCGTGGCTCGCGTTCACCATCGTCGTCTACCTGTTCGCTTTCGCCGGCGGCTTCGTCGCCACCTGGGGCCGCGACTACACGCCGACCTTCCGCCACTTCATCACCGCCTTCGACCTGCAGTGGGGCAACGCCGACGTCGGGGGCGGCCTGGTCTGGGCCGGCACGGCGTGGAACTCGCTCTTCACCACGCTCGAGCTCTCGGCGCTGGCGGCGCCGCTATGCGCCGCGCTCGGCCTGCTCATCTCCTGGCTGCTGGCGCGAACGAAGTTTCGCGGCCAGACGACCTTCGAGTTCGGCGCGCTGCTCGCCTTCGCGATCCCCGGCACGGTGCTCGGCGTCAGCTATGTGCTGGTCTTCAACGTGCCGCCGATCGAGCTGACCGGCACGGCGCTCATCATCGTCCTCTGCTTCGTGTTCCGCAGCCTGCCGGTCGGCGTGCGCGCCGGCGCCGCCGCCTTCAAGCAGATCGACCGCTCGCTCGACGAAGCCTCGACGATGCTGCACGCGCGCACCTCGACGACGCTGCGCCGCGTCGTGTTGCCGCTGCTCAAGCCTGCCATCGTCGCCTCGCTGGTCTACAGTTTCGTGCGCTCGATGACGACCGTCTCGGCGGTGATCTTCCTCGTGACCGCGGAGAACGAACTGGCAACGACCTACATCATCGGCCGCGTCGGCAACGGCGACTACGGCGTCGCGCTCGCCTACTGCACGGTGC
>JANXXS010000112.1 GCA_025350505.1 Burkholderiales bacterium | reverse complement strand
GGACAACCAGACCGTCAAGGCGACGCTCAAGCTGCTGTCGTCGAGCGGCGCCGAGACGCGCGTCGTCGCCTCGACCGAGCCGCGCAAGCTCGGCGCCCATCCGAAGAGCGTGAAGATCGAGAACGCCGCCAACGCGGCGCGCGGCAATTGCCCCTATCACGAGGACCTGGCCAACCTGCTGCGCGGCATGGCCAAGGTCGAGTCCTATGTCTGGAGCGGCAAGCAGGGCCTGGGCAACGGCTGGACGCCGCAGATCCACGGCCACTTCTCGCACGTGGAGCCCGACGTCGCCGGCTGGAAGAGCTACATCGACGAGCCCTCGATGGGCACCGGCACGACCTGGCGGCTGCTCTACAAGCTCAAGTTCGTCGAGAACAGCGAGCAGGTCGTGATCGACATCCACTCGGTGCGGCAGGAGCATTGAGGCCGATGTCCCGCGCAACGAGGAGGCGGCGATGCTGAGCCGTGCCTATCGCTCGTATTTCGTGCTCGTCGGCTTGTTCGCGCTCTGGGTCGGTGCCTGGGGTTTCGTCGTGCCGGCCGAGGTGACGCGCGCGCTGCCGTGGCCCGTGCCGCCTTTGCACGCGCGCTTCATCGCCGCGATCTACCTGGCCGGCCTGCTCGCCATGATGCTCAGCTTGTCTGCGAGGCGCATGGCCTCCGTGCGCATTCCTGTCGCGTTGGCCGCGCTATGGACGGGGGCCCTCTTCTTCGTTTCCGCGCTGCACCTCGGCGAATTCGATTTCGGCAAGCCGCAGGTCTGGTTCTGGATGGGCGCCTATGCGGTGTTCCCGCTCTGGGGCGCATGGCTCTACTTCCGCCCCGGCGGCGCCGCCGCCGCGGCGAGGAGGCGTCAGGCCGATCCGCTGCTGGTCGCGCTCGCCGTGCTTTGCCTGCTGCTTGCGGCGGCCTTGCTCGTCGTGCCCGACCAGATGGTGCGCGTCTGGCCGTGGAAGCTGCCGCTGCTGCTCGCCAGCATCTATGCCGGACCGTTCTTCGCCTATGGCGTCTGCGCGCTCATGCTGGCCCGCGAGGCCGAGGCGGAGTCGCGGCGCATCGTCCTCGTCAGCATGCTCGCCTTCACGCTGCTCGTGTTGCTTGCCTCGGCGCTGCACTTGAAGCTGTTCCACTTCGAGGCACTTTCCGCCTGGGTCTGGTTCGGCGGGCTGGTCGTGTCCGGCCTGGCGCTCGCGTGGCGCCTTGCGCCGACGCGACGCGTGTAGGCGCTACCTGGCAGCGCCGACGCTGCGCAGGTATTCGGCCCTTGCCGCGAGCGCGGTGTCGGTGAAGTCGGTGAAAAGCCCGTCGAGGCCGAGCGCGTAGTACTGGAGGTACTCCTGCTTCGGATCGCCCCTGTAGTCGGCGGCCAGGCGGCGATTCTCGTTGCGGAAGGTGAAGGCGTGCACGAACAGTCCGGCGCGATGCGCGTCGGCGATCAGTGTCGTCGGCGCCAGCGTCGTCGCATCGGCGTCGTTGATCTTGCCGTCGCCGTTCAGGTCCATCACCTTGCCGTCGGCGCCAACGGTGCCCTTGACGCTGACGATGTAGCGCTTCCACGGGCCGATGCCGTCGGCATAGGTCTTGATCTCGGCCAGGCCGGCCGGCGTGACCATGACGTCGAAGTTGCGCTTGTCACCGGCGAGTGTCCAGTCGTAGGGCCGGTCCGACGGAACGCCGAAGGTCACCGCGCCGGTCTTCAGGTCGACGCTGTCGCCGTCGATGAGCTGCACCATGCGCAGCTTCGAGCCCTTGCTGCGCATGTACTTGAGGCTGCCGGGCTCGAACGACTGCAGCAGCACCGGCGACTCGGGACCGGTCCAGCCGGCCTCGGTCAGCATGGCGAGCATCCTGTCTTCGAGCGGCAGTCCGAGCGCCGCGAAATAGCTCGGGTTCTTGGTCTCGGGATAGATGCCGATCGTGCGGCCGGTCTCCTTCGACTTGCGCTTGGCCAGCTCGATCACCTCGGCAAAGGTCGCGACCCTGAACCGGCCGTTGAATTCCTGCGGCCGCTCGGCATCGGTCGAGATCGCGCCCAGCGTCTTGATCTCGGCGAGCGTGAAGTCGTCGGAGAACCAGCCGGTCTGTTCCTCGCCGTCGACCTTGGTGGTGCGCTTGCGCGCCGCGAACTCGGGGTGCCTGGCGACGTCGGTGTTGATCGCGAGGTTCGGGTCGTGGCGCGCGATCAGCACCCGGTCCTTGGTCGAGATCAGGTCGAGCTCGATGAAGTCGGCGCCGAGCTCGATCGCCTTCGTGTAGGCCTCGATCGTCTCTTCGGGCAGATAACCCGACGCGCCGCGGTGCGCGGCGACGAGCGGCGGCTTGCCGTCGAGCGTTTTCAGCGCCCCGGTCGGCGCGCTCGCGCAGGCGGCGAGCAGCAAGGTGGCGGCGCCGGCGGCGGAGACGACGCTGCGCAGGCAGCGCGGCAGTGTGATCATGGATGTCTCCGACAATGAAGCCCTGCATCTTCGCACCGCCCGATGACGTCTCCGTGATACCCGGGCGCCCGCCATGACCGAGCTCGCCATCGCCGAAACCCGCGCCTGGGTCGACTGCGTCGTCATCGGCCTGAACCTGTGCCCGTTCGCCAGGGCGCCGCAGGTCAAGGGCCTGGTGCGCTACGTCGCGACCACGGCGCACGACGCCGAGGCTTTGCTGGCCGTGCTGGTCGACGAGCTGAACCTCCTGGCCGAGACGCCGGCAGAGCGCATCGAGACGACGCTGCTGATCCATGCGCAGGTGTTGACCGACTTCGCCGACTACAACGACTTTCTCGACCTCGCCGACGCCGCCGTCGCCGGGCTGGGCCTCGAGGGCGTGATCCAGGTGGCGAGTTTTCATCCGCAGTACCGCTTTGCCGGCAACGCCGCCGCCGACCCGGCCAACGCCACCAACCGGTCGCCGTATCCGACGCTGCATCTGCTGCGCGAAGAGAGCATCGACCGCGCCGTCGCCGCCTTTCCGCAGGCCGAGGCGATCTTCGAGGCCAACGTCGCGACCCTCGAGCGGCTCGGTGCCGAAGGCTGGGCCGCGTTGCAGGCCCGCTGTCGCGAAGACGCCGGGCGCGAGGCCGAGTGAGCTGGAGGGAAAGGTATCGGCCACGGCACACTGTGAGGGTTCACAGGTGCCGGCACCGGGTCTTTCGCTGAAACTCGATGGCAAGATGAGCGGGCAGGGAGGTGCGTGATGGCGCAGCGTGACGTCTGTCAGGCGGGCATCGACCTGGTGAAGTCGTTCGAGGGCATTCCCGACGGCGATCCCGCCACGGTCAACATCGATCCCTACCTCGACCCGATCCAGATCTGGACGATCGGCTGGGGTCATGCGATCCGGCAGAACGGCCGCTTCCTCAAGGGTGCGGCCGACCGTGCCGCCGCATTCGCCCTCTATCCGGGCGGCATCACCAAAGCGCAGGCGGAGGCGCTGCTCGCCGCCGACCTGATGGACACGGGCCGCGATGTGCTGACCCTGGTCAAGGTCGATCTGAGCGACAACGAGTTCGCGGCCCTGGTCAGCTTCGCCTTCAACCTCGGCATCGGCAACCTCAAGGCCGCGACGCTGTTGCGCGAGCTCAATGAAGGCGACCGCGCCGCCGCGGCCGACCAGTTCAGCCGGTGGGTGATGGCGGGCGGCGTGAAGATGGACGGGCTCGTGAAGCGGCGCAAGGCCGAGCGCGACCTGTTCGTCACCCCTTGAGCGAAGCGAGGAGCCGCACATGCTGAAAGACCTCTCGCACGGCCACCGCGCCGCCTACGCGACGCTGCTCTACGTGGCGATCGTCATCGCCGTCCTGTTCGCCTCCAACTACTACGCGGATCGGTTGCCGCCGGCGCAGACGCACGTCAACAAGAGCTACCCATTTCCGCGCCTGCCGGGCACGACCTGCGCGCAGATCGGCGACGTGACCCGGCTCGCCCTGTTCGTGAAGGACATGGACACGGGCCTGCGCGCGGTCGGCTGCAGCGACGGCGACAAGGCCGCCGCGGCGTCGTTCGCGCTCCATCACGAGGGCGCAGCCAAGACCTCGGCCGAAATCGATCGCGCGGTCTGGGACGAGATCCTCGGCAATCCGCTCGAAACCGCCAAGAAGCCTCGCACGCTCGACTACGACATCCGCTGGCTCAAGGACGACAAGACCATGCAGCAGCTCGCCGCGCCCGGCAGCACCTTCAGCTTCTACATCTTCGAGTGGTGGTCGCCGACCGCGGTCGCCGTGGTCGTGCTGGTCTGGGGCCTGCTCGTCTATCTTGCCAAGCACTCGGCGCTGCTGCGCGATGCCAGCGCCAAGGGCGCTTCGCTGGAGGCACGCACCTTCAGCCTCGCCAGAACGCAGATGGCGTGGTGGTTCGCGATCATCTTCGCTGCCTTCGTCTTCCTCTGGCTGGTCACCGGCGAGATGCCGACGCTGAGCGGCCAGGCGCTGGCCCTGCTCGGCATCTCGAGCGCCACGACCATGGCCTCGGTCGGCATCTCGGCCGACCGCACGCCCGCGCCGGGCGAGACCGGCGTGTTCTTTCGCGACCTGCTGAGCGACGCCAACGGCATCACGATCCAGCGCTTCCAGATGCTGGTGATGACGATCGCCCTCGGCCTCATGTTCCTGATCCACGTCGCGACGCGACTGACCATGCCGGAATTCGACGCCTCGCTGCTGACCTTGCTCGGCATCAGCGCCGGCACCTACGTCGGCCTGAAGATTCCCGAGGACCAGGGCGGCGCGGGCAAGGCGGCCAGCGGCGAGGCCGGCGACACGACCGACGGCGCGAAGAGCGGGTACTCGGCAACGAGTTGAGCGATTCGCTCGCGACGGCGTCCGCGGGCGCCGTCGCGACAGGCTGGGGGCGACGTGCGTCGGCGGCTACTTCTTGCGCCCGTACATCGCCGTGAACTTCGCCTCGCCGATCTTGTTGCCGGTGATCATGAAGCCGACCAGCGCCGCGGTCGCGTCGGCCGGGATCTCGAGCTTGTCGGTCTTCAGCGCGTAGACCGTGAACACGTAGCGGTGCGGCTTGCCGATCGGCGGGCAGGCGCCGCCGAAACCGGGCGCGCCGAAGTCGGTACGGCCTTGCATGCTGCCTGCCGGCAGCGCCTTGCCGTCGGCGGTGCCGGCGCCTTCGGCCAACTGCGTGGCGCTGGCTGGAATGTTGTAGACGACCCAGTGCCACCAGCCCGAGCCGGTCGGCGCGTCGGGGTCGTAGACGGTGAGCGCGAAGCTCTTTGCGCCGGCGGGCGCGCCGCTCCAGGCGAGCGCCGGCGAGACGTTCTTGCCGCTGCAGCCGAAGCCGTTGAACACCTGGGCTTCGGTCAGCATGCTGCCCGGCTTGATCGTCGGACTGCTCAGGGTGAAGCCGGCGGCCTGGGCGCCGAGCGAAGCGACGAGCAGCGCAGCGCTCGCGACCAGAGTACGAAGGATCGAGGTCATCGCCGCAGTCTCCATGTGTCGTTGGGGCGCAGATGTTAGCCCGCAACGACGCCGTGACTCAATCGGCGAAATCGCGCAGGAAGCGGCGCACGATCTCCAGCGTGTAGCGGCTCGCCACATCGTCGACGAAACGCATGAAGTCGACGTGCGCCGCGTCGTCGGCGCGATCGGAGACGGTGCGCACGACGGCGAACGGGACCCTGAAGTCGTGGCACACCTGGGCCAGCGCCGCGCCTTCCATTTCGACCGCCAGCGCCTCGGGCAAGCGGGCGCGCAAGTCGTCGCTTTCGGCACTGGTGGCGACGAAGCGGTCGCCGCTGACGACCAGGCCCGAGTGCACCGCGGGCGACCTGACGCCGAAGCCGGCCAGCCGCTCCGCGTCGAGGCCGTCGTGCGCTTCGTCGCCGTGTCGCTGCATCGCCGCGTCGAGGACCGCGCGCGCCGCGTCGGCTAGCGCCACCGACATGGTGGGGTCGGTGCGGAATCGGTCCTTGCCGTAGAACGGCAGCTCGTAGCGCGGAAAGAGCGGCGAGGCGTCCATGTCGTGCTGCAGCAGCGCGTCGGCAACGACGACGTCGCCGACGCGCGCGCGCTCGTGCAGGCCGCCGGCGGTGCCGGTGAAGATCGCGCGCTCGACGCCGAACTCGCCGGCGAGCAGGGTCGCCGTGGTCGCCGCCGCCACCTTGCCGACGCCCGAGAGCACGGCAACGATCTCGCGGCCGTCGAGGTGGCCGACCTGGAAGGCGCGACCGGCGCGCACGACCGGCACCTCGTCGGGCATGCGGCGCAACAAGGCGGCCAGTTCCTGGCGCATCGCGCTGACGATGGCGATACGGCTCACGAACCCGAGGGATGGCAGCGCATGGCTTCAGTCTAGGGTGTCGGCGCAGAGAGCCTGAACGAGAGCCGCCCGGCGCGGCAATTCGGCGCGCCGATGGCCATGGCTACCTCTTGTCACAGGGACTCGCGTGGCAAGGTCAAGATCGCTCGACATTGCGCAAAGGTTGCTCATCATGAACAGGTTCACTGCATTGCGTCGTGCCGCTCCGTGGGCCTGCTCGGCGGCGCTTGCGGCATGCGGCGGTGGCGGCTATTCGACGCCCCCCGTGGTCGACAACACCGCGCCGACGTTCGCCCTGACGGCACCCGCCGACCTGGCGGCCGGACTCACCGGCGGTCGCGCTCAGTGCCACCGCGAGCGACAACGTCGGCGTGGCGACCGTCGAGTTCCAGATCGACGGCATGCCGATCGGCAGCGCCGGCACCGCCGCGCCCTACGGTACCAACCTCGACACGAGCTTGTATGCGTCTGGCCAGCATGTGCTGCGCGCGCGCGCCAGCGACGCCGCCGGCGATGTCTCGGCCTGGTCGACGGCGCTGGTGCAGTTCGGCGGCAACGCCACCCAGCCGAGCGGCTTCACGCGCAACGAGAGCTGGGTCACCGGCCTCAACAACGCGACCTCCTTTGCCCAGGCACCCGACGGACGCCTCCTCGTCGCCGAGCAGGGCGGGGCGCTGCGCGTGATCAAGAACGGCGCGCTGCTGGCCACGCCCTTCGCCACCTTCGTCGTCGATTCGAGCGGCGAGCGCGGCCTGATCGGCATCACGCTCGACCCGGCCTTTGCGACGAACGGCTTCGTCTACATCTACTCGACGCGCACCGCCGGCGGCTCGCACAACCGCATCAGCCGCCTCACCGCGAACGGCGACGTCATCGCGGCGGGCAGCGAGCTGACGCTGGTCGACCTGCCGAACCTGTCGGGCGCCACCAACCACAACGGCGGCGGCATGCACTTCGGCGCCGACGGCAAGCTCTACGTCGGCGTTGGCGAGAACGCCAACCCGCCGCAGGCGCAGGACCTGACGCTGCCGTTCGGCAAGCTGTTGCGCTTCAACGCCGACGGCTCGATCCCGAACGACAACCCCTTCTTCGCGACGCAGACCGGCCTGGCGCGCGCGATCTGGGCCTACGGCCTGCGCAACCCCTTCACCTTCGCAGTGCAACCGGGCACCGGCCGCATCCACATCAACGACGTCGGCCAGAGCACCTGGGAAGAGATCGACCTCGGCGCGGCAGGCGCCAACTACGGCTGGCCCGCCTCGGAAGGGCCTGACAACGTCGGCGCCGGCATCACCGGTCCGCTCTTCACCTACAGGCACAGCGACGCCAGCCCGCTCGGCTCGGGCTCAGGCGGATTCTTCAAGGGCTTCGCGATCGCAGGCGGCGCCTTCTATCCGGCGAGCGGCGCGTTTCCCGCCGGCTACCGCGACCAGTACTACTTTGCCGACTACATCAGCCAGTTCGTCGGCCGCGTCGACCTGGCCAACGGCAATGCCGCTTACGCGTTCGCCAGGCTGTCCGGATCGCCGGTCGACCTGCTCGTCGGCAGCGACGGCGCGGTCTACGTACTGACGCGCGGCAACGTGACGCGCATCAGCTCGCCCTGAGCGGCGCGCGTGCCGTCGTCGCCGCTCAAGGCGTCGCGGGCCGCGGCAGCCAGACCTCGACCACGCCGGTCGGCAGCTGCTTGGTGCTGACGACGCGCACGGCGCTGTCGGGTGGCCGGCTCGGCGTTCTTCGTCAGGTCGAACAGCTCGCGCTTGTTGAAATACATCTCGACGACCTTGAAGCCCCACTCGCGCTCGTCCTTGGACTTCGACTCGATGCGCGTCCGCTCGGTCGACTCGGCGGCGAGACGCTGCTGCACGTAGCCGAAGATGGTCGCCACCAGGCCGACCATGACGGTGGCCAGCGTCGGCAGCCACTTGCGCGCGAACGAGCGGTCGAGCTCGAGGCGGCGCTCGTCGAGCGCCAGCCGCTGCTCGTCGAGCGAAGCCTTCGCGCCTGCGCTTTTATCGTCGGCGTTCATGCCTCGAGCATAGCGCTCATGTCCTGCGCCAGACGCTCGCCAGCCAGGGCTGGCGCTCGCGCGGCAGGCCCTCGGGGCGGTAGTAGTGCTCCAGCTCGACGAATCCGGCGGCGTCGAGACGGGCGCGCCACGCCGCCAGGTCGTGATAGACGCCGTAGCGGCCGCCGTTCCAGCCTTCCTGACCCTCGCCGCGCGGGTTCGAACTGAACAGCACGCCGTCCGCCCTCAGCGTCGCGTGCAGTTCGCCGAGCACGCGCGGCAACTCGGCACTCGGCACATGGAAGAGCACGGCGTTGGCGAACACGCCGTCGAAGCGCGACGCCGGCAGGTCCATGGCGAGCAGGTTCTGCTCCCATACCGTGCAACCGCTGTGCGCGCGCGCCATCGCCGCGAAGGGCGCCGAGCCCTCCAGGCCGATGCATTCGTGGCCGAGCCCGGCAAAGGTCTCGAGGTCGCGGCCAGGCCCGCAGCCGAGGTCGAGGATCGAAAACGGCCCCGGCCCCCGCAGATGGCGCAGCAGCGCGGCGACGTTCTGCGTCACGTCGTGTTCGCGCGTGCCTTGCCAGAAGTCCTCGGCACGCTGGCTGTAGTGCGCGACGGTGAGGGCAGCGATGCGGTCCAGTTCTTCGCGGCTTGCCGACATCGCCGCATCTTGCCGCATCGGCGCGGTCGTGGTCGTGGTCGCGCGCGGTCCGTTTCGCGGCGCGCGCCGCCTGGGTCAGGCGGGCGGCGCCTCGCGATACGATCGATGCGCAGTCACTTCCTCATCGCGCAGGCGATGCCGGCTGCGGAGTGGCGACCGGATGCCCATCTCGAGCAAGCGCGGACCCCGTCTGACTGGATCGAAGGCGCCGCGACGGCCGGCCGGCCGCTATCACGTCTACGTCGTGGAGCTCGACGATCGGGTCTGGAACCAGCGTCGCTTTCGCGAGGCGAACCCGGGCTGCGACGTCGGCAAGGCCTTTCTCTACGTCGGCATGACCGGCCTCGACCCGGACCTGCGCTTCGACCGGCACAAGGCCGACATCCAGGCCAACCGTTATGTGCGCGACTTCGGCCTGCGCCTGCTGCCGCAGCTCTACGAGGTCTACAACCCGATGCCTTACGCCGCCGCTTGCGAGATGGAGGTCGAGCTGGCGATCGCCCTGCGCGAATCGGGGCACGGCGTCTGGCAGGCCTGACGCGCGCTGGCGGCCGGGTAGGTCGCGTCCGACGCGGCGACGCGTTCGCGTCGGAGCCGATCGCGCGCTCTCCGCCCATGGGTCGAGGCAAGTTCGGGAGCCAGACTTCGGCATCGAAATCTTCGATGGAGATCGCCATGAAAAGCATTGCCCGAATCGTCTTCGCCCTCACCACCGTTGCCGCCTGCACCGCCGCCATCGCGCAGCCGTCCAGCCCGAGCGACCAGGAACGGCGCGAACGCAACCGCGAAGAGCTGATGGCCCGCTATGGCGAGCCGCAGCGCGACGCCGATCGGACCTACGACAACGACCGGCATTCGACGGTGCGCGAAAAGTCGCATCGCGTCGCCGAAAAGACGCGTGAGAAGACGCACCATGTGGCCGAGAAGACGCGCGAGTTCACGCATCGCCAGGCGCAGAAGATGCGCCACTTCGGCGAGCGCCAGAACGAACGCTTCGGCAAGGCGCCGGACCGCGCGCCCGAGCGCACCGGCCAGTAGGCCTCAGCCGCCGCGGTTCAACCGAGCACGACCCACGCCGGCGCGTGGTCGCTCGGCTTTTCGCGCGCACGCACGCCTTTGTCGACGCCGGCCTGCTCCAGGCGCCTGGCCGCCGACGCGTTGAGCAGGAGGTGGTCGATGCGCAAGCCCGCATCGCGGGCGAAGCGGTTGCGAAAGAAGTCCCAGAAGGTGTAGATGGCCTTGTCGGGATGCAGGTGGTGAATCGCGTCGATCCAGCCCTGGCCGAGCAGTCGCCGGTACGCGGCGCGCGTTTCCGGCTGCAGCAGGGCGTCGTTCTTCCATGA
>JANXXS010000078.1 GCA_025350505.1 Burkholderiales bacterium | reverse complement strand
GCCTGGTGTTCGAGAGCTTCTTCGGCATTCCCGGGCTCGGCGCCTTCGTCATCGAGGCAATCGCCGGCCAGGACTTCGCGATCGTCCGCTCGATGGTTTTCCTCGGCGCCGTGCTCTACATCGCCAGCTACGTGGTGATCGACCTGATGTACACCTGGGCCGACCCGCGCGTGCGGCTCGCCTGACCCGCCTCGCCGCCGACCGATGCCCAAGATCGTCTTCCTCTGGACCGACGTCGTTCTCTACGCGATGGTCCTCTTGCTCGTCTGGTACGGCTGGCGCATCGCCGTCAACGCCAACCTGCGCGCCACCTGGGACAAGGTGCTGCGCGATCCGGCGGCGCTGAGCGCGGCGATCGTGCTGGTGCTCTTTTCGGTCGTCACCCTGCTCGACAGCGTGCACTTCCGGCGCGCCCTCGCCGCGGCGCCGACCGCCGACAGCAGCGCCAGGGTCTCCTACGCCCCGACCACCGAGTCCTTGCTCGACGTGCTGCTGGCGCGCCAGATCGCTACTCGCGAGACCGGCTACTCGCAGCCGCTCGCCTACAAGGGGTTCACGAAGGAGCCGATGGAGCAGGGCGGCAAGGCGGTACGCGTCTTCCCGCGCCTGAAGTTCGGCGGCGCGCGGCTCACCGACCCCGACGCGCAGTGGACCGGCGACATCGCCATGCGCACCCTGGCCGGTCTGGTCGGCGGCCTGGTCGTGGCGGCGCTGACGGCACTCCTGACCGCCTTCGCGGTGCGCCGCGCGCACGGCGGCAGCACGGGCACGGCACTGCGCGACATCGCCGCCGACCGCACGCACATCCCGTTGCGTGCCGCGCTGATCACGTTCGCCGTGGTCTGCCTGATCGGCGGGCCGGTCGTCGCGATGATGACCGACTACCACGTCCTCGGCACCGACCGCACCGGCAACGACGTGCTTTACCAGTCGCTGAAGAGCGTGCGCACGGCCTTCGTCATCGGCACCCTGGCGACGGTGGCGACCTTGCCCTTCGCGGTCGTCCTCGGCGTGCTTGCCGGCTACTTCAAGGGCTGGGTCGACGAAGTCATCCAGTACCTCTACACGACGCTCAGCTCGGTGCCCAACGTGTTGCTGATTGCCGCCTGCGTGCTGATGGTGCAGGTCTTCCTCGACCAGCACAGCGAGATGTTCGAGACCGGCTCGGAGCGCTCGGACCTGAAGATCTTCCTGCTCTGCGTGATCCTCGGCCTGACCGGCTGGGCGACGCTCTGCCGCCTGATCCGCGGCGAGACGCTGAAGCTGCGCGAGCTCGACTTCGTGCAGGCGGCGACCGCCTTCGGCGTCGACCACGCGCACATCATGGTCCGCCACATCGTGCCCAACGTCATGCACCTGGTGCTGATCACGACGGTGCTGAGCTTCTCGGACCTGATCCTCTACGAGGCGGTGCTCACCTATGTCGGCGTCGGCGTCGATCCGTCGATGAACAGCTTCGGCGGCATGATCAACCTGGCGCGCAGCCAGATGAGCGGCGACCCGGTGGTCTGGTGGAGCTTCGTCTCGGCGTTCACCTTCATGGTGACGCTGGTGCTCGCCGCGAATCTGTTCGCAGACGGCGTGCGCGACGCCTTCGATCCGCGCGCCAGAAGCTTTCGCCCGCGGCTGCGCCGTGCGGCGATGAGCTGATGTCGGCGACGCCGCCGGTGGCGCGCGCGCCGGGCCGACCGCATGGCGGCCGTGGCGCTTCGTCGACGACGCTCGAGATCACCGGCCTCGAGGTCGCGCTCGACGCCGACGCCGGGCTGGTCAAGGCGATCGACGGGCTGACCCTGGCGATCACGCGCGGCGAGACTTTCGCCCTGGTCGGCGAGTCGGGCTGCGGCAAGAGCATGACCGCGCTGGCCTTGATGCGCCTCTTGCCCGAGAACGGCCGCGTCGTCGGCGGCAGCATCGCTCTCGAGGGACAGGACCTGCTCGCCTTGCCGGAGGCCGGCATGCGCGCCGTGCGCGGCGGCCGCATCGGCATGATCTTCCAGGAGCCGGGCACCAGCCTCAACCCGGTCATCAAGGTCGGCGCCCAGATCATCGAGGCGATCGAGACGCATACGCCGCTGCGCGGCCAGGCATCGCGGGCCAAGGCCATCGAATGGCTCGGCCGGGTCGGCATTCCCGAGCCGGCACTGCGCATCGACGAGTACCCGTTCCGCCTGTCCGGCGGGCAGAAGCAGCGCGTCATGATCGCCATGACGCTGGCCTCGGAGCCCGACTTCCTGATCGCCGACGAGCCGACCACGGCGCTCGACGTGACCATCCAGGCGCAGATCCTCGAGCTGCTCAAGGACCTGCAGCGCGAGCAGGGCATGGGGCTGCTCCTGATCACGCACGACCTGGCCGTCGTCTCCCGCATGGCCGATCGCGTCGCCCTGATGTACGCCGGGCAGATCATCGAGGTCGCCGAGGCGGCCGATTTCTTCGCCGCGCCCAGGCATCCCTACGCGCGCTTGCTGTTGCACGCCTTGCCCGACGCCGGGCGGCGCGGCGAGTCGCTGGCCGCCATCCGCGGCTCGGTGCCGCCGCTCTGGCTGCGCTTCGACGGCTGCCGCTTCGAGCCGCGCTGCGACCGGGCCTTCGGTCCGTGCCCGACGACGCTGCCGGCGCTGACGCGGCTCGACGCGACGCGCAGCGTCCGCTGCCTGCTCTATACCGAGCTGGCCACCCCGGAGGCGCTCGCCATCCAGGGCGTTCCTGCGCTAACGGCACCCGCTCCGGCGGCGCCGCCGGCATTCACCGACATTCCGTCCGGGGCGCCGCTGCTCCAGGTGGAAAACCTGGCGGTGCGCTTCCCGATCCGGCGCGGGCTGCTGCAGCGCACGACCGGCGTCTTCAGCGCGGTCGACGGCGTCTCCTTCGACGTCGCGGCCGGCAAGACGCTCGCCCTCGTCGGCGAGTCTGGCTGCGGCAAGACGACCACCGGCAAGGCGATCGTCCAGCTGCTGCGCGGCGCGGCGATCATCGAGGGCAGCGCGCGGCTCGCCGGGCAGGACCTGTTCAGCCTGGACGGCGAGGCCCTGCGTGCGGCGCGGCGCGGCATCCAGATCATCTTTCAGGACCCGTTCGCCTCGCTCAACCCGAGAATGCGGGTTCTCGCCATCCTCGAAGAGGGCCTGCTGGCGCTGCGCCCGGAGATGGGGGCGGGCGAGCGCCGGGCCCGGATCGACGAGCTGGTCGAGCAGGTGGGCCTGCGCCGCGACTCGCTCGACCGCTTTCCGCACGAGTTCTCCGGCGGGCAGCGGCAGCGCATCGCCATCGCCCGGGCCCTGGCGGTGCAGCCCCGGCTCATCGTCTGCGACGAGCCGACCTCGGCGCTCGACGTCTCGGTGCAGGCGCAGATCCTGAATCTGCTGGGCCAGCTGCAGCGCGACCTCGGCCTCTCGTTGTTGTTCATCACGCACAACATCGGCGTCGTCGAGTACCTGGCCGACGACATCGTCGTCATGCAGCGCGGCCGGGTCGAGGAGCAGGGGCCGACGAGCGAGGTCCTGGCCCATCCGCAGTCCGCCTACACCCGAACGCTGCTCGACGCCGTGCCCCGAATGACTGTTGGTTAAAGCAGACGCCGGGCGCAAAAATCGGGTCAATCCTGTCGAGGCTTTGCCAAGCCTCCATGACAATAAAGTTACAGCCTGCGCGAATAGCGCGAGCGGTGCCCTATCCGGGCGGCTGCCGCAGCGCGCTGGACCGAGGTCTATCGATTCACTTTTTGTCCCTTGGGAGGTCCCGATGTTGAAAAGAACGAAGCTGTGCACGAGCTTGATGATTGCCTTCGGCAGCGGCATTGCCGCCATGCCGGCGATGGCGCAGCAAACGCTGGAACGGGTTGAAATCACCGGCTCTTCGATCAAGCGGATCGACGCCGAAACGGCATTGCCGGTTCAGGTCATCACGCGCGAGCAGATCCAGAAGTCGGGCGCGACCAACGTCGAACAGCTGCTGCAGACGATCAGCGCCGTGTCCAGCTCGGGCGGCCTGACCGCGGCCTCGGCCTCGGGCGCGACGACCGGCGGTATTTCCGCGGTATCGCTGCACGGCCTGACCTCGATCCGCACCCTGGTGCTGCTGAACGGCCGGCGCATCGCCCCGTACGGCATCGGCTTCACCCAGGACTCGGTCTCGGTCGACGTCAACAGCATCCCGCTCTCCGCGATCGAACGCGTCGAAGTGCTGAGAGACGGCGCCTCGGCCATTTACGGCTCGGACGCGATCGCCGGCGTGATCAACTTCATCCTGCGCCAGGAGTTCAAGGGCATCGAGGTCAGCGCCGAATACGGCGACACGACCCAGGGCGGTGCCAACTTCAAGCGGATCACCGGCATTGCCGGCTTCGGCGATCTGGCCAGCGACCGCTTCAACGTCCTGATTTCGGGCTCGTTCCAGAAGGAAGGCAAGCTGTTCGGCAGCCAGCGCAGTTTCGCCAAGAGCGACATCCACGAGTACGAGGGCAACGACACCACTTCCGGGAACACCTTCCCCGGCAACATCGCCACCTACAACCCGGCGACGGGCCAGGTCGGCGCCGCCTCGCGCAACCCGACCGCGCCGGCCTGCCCCGGACCCTACGCCACCCTGGACCCGTTGTTCCCGGCAAACCGCTGCCGCTTCGATCCGGCCGGCCTGGTCGCGCTGGTGCCGGAGAGCGAACGCCTCAGCGCGTTCGCTTCGGGCAAGTTCGCGATCACGCCCGATATCCAGGCGTACGCAGAAGGCTCCTACAACAAGAACAAGCTGCATACCGTGATCCAGCCGGTGCCGCTGTCGGACCAGTTCGCGATTCCCGGGAACAATCCGCTTTGCCAGCAGGCGCCCTACAACAACACCTCGAGCGGCCCCTGCCAGTCGGCGATCTGGCTGCAGCCGTCCAGCCCGTTCTATCCGACCGCCTATTCGCTTGCGACATTCGGTCCTGACCCCGTCACCGGCCTGCCCCGTGATCTGGTGGTGCGCTATCGTTCGGCGCTGACCGGCAATCGCGACCTGACCGACATTTCGGAAGCGCCACGCTTCGTCGCCGGCGTCAAGGGCGCGGCCATGGGCTGGGACTTCGACGTTGCCGGCCTCTACAGCGAGAGCAAGGTCCGCGAGCAGGTCAACAACGGCTACCCGGCCTTGTCGCTGATCCTGCCTTTGCTCAACAGCGGCAACGTCAACTTCTTCGGCCCGAACACGCAGGCCATCCAGGACCAGGCGACCGCCGCCAACTTCAAGGGCGACGCCTTCACCATCAAGTCGTCGCTGACCAGCCTGTCGGCCAAGGGCTCGCGTGATCTGATGGCGCTGCCCGCCGGGCCGCTCGGCTTCGCGATCGGCGCCGAAGGGCGCAAGGAGAAGTACGAGTTCAACGCGAACCCGACCATCCAGACCGGCGACATCTCGGGTTACGGCGGCAACTTCCTCAACCTCAGCAAGTCGCGCAACGTGTTCGCCTTGTTCTCCGAGGTGAACGTGCCGATCGTCAAGAACCTCGAGGCGAACTTCGCGGCCCGCTACGACCACTACGAAGGCGTCGGCAACTCGACCACGCCGAAGGCCAGCCTGCGCTGGCAGCCGATGCCGCAGATTCTGCTGCGCACGTCCTACGGCCAGGGCTTCCGGGCGCCCAGCCTGCAAGACCTGTACGCCCAGAACACGCAAAGCGTGACGCCGAACGGCGTGAGCGACCCGCTGCGCTGCAGCCCGCCGCTGGCCAATCCGCCCCCGGGCGGCAACAGCCCGACCGACTGCCTGACGCAGTTCACGGTGACCTTCGGCGGCAACGCGGCCCTGAAGCCCGAGAAGTCGCACAACTTCACGCTGGGCACGGTTATCGAGCCGGTCAAGGATGTGTCGATCGGCATCGACTACTTCCGGGTCCGTGTCAGTGACCAGATCGTTAACGGCATCGACGCGGCGACGATCCTGAGCGACCCGGTCAAGTACGCAGGGCTCATCACGCGCAGCGCACCCGATCCGGCGCAGCCCGGTTTCCCCGGCCATATCAACAACCTGCTCGAGACCAACATCAACCTCGGCATCGCCCGGGTCGCGGGTCTGGACATGGACGTGAAGTGGCGCATTCCGGCGGGCGACTGGGGCAAGTTCGTCCTGGGCGGTGTCGCGACCTACTTCACCCGCTTCGATACGTCGAACCTCGACGGAACGTACAGCGGCAACATCGACCTGGTGAACACCAGCACGGGCGGCCTGATCCCGCGCTTCAAGAGCTACCTGTCGGTGGACTGGACGCTCGGCGCCTGGAACGTCTTTGCGGCGCAGAACTGGCAGAAGGGCTATCACGACGTGTCGTCGAACGCCACGGGCGTCGATCGCGATGTGCGGCCCTACACCACCTACGACCTGCAGGGCACCTACGAGCCGAACAAGTCGTGGCGCGTCACGCTGGGCGTGAAGAACCTGTTCGATTCGGATCCGCCGTACACGAACCAGGGCGCCTCGTTCCAGGCCGGTTACGATCCGCAGTACGCCGACCCGCGCGGCCGCTTCATCTATGGCCGCGTGACCTACGCTTTCCGGTAGGCGAATGGAAGCGTGAAACACCGGGCGAAAGCCCGGTGTTTTGCGCTTATCATCGCCGCCCGGTGCTCGGAAGAGATATCCAAGCATTGCCCGCCGGTCACAAGCCGGGCGGGCTTTTTGCTATGTCGAATTCCGTGACGCTTCCTAGACTGGAGACCCCAGCGTATGAATTTCGCTCAGCGGCAGGCTGATCCTCGCCGCCATGTCGTCGGCATTACTGTCGTCGTCCTCTTTCACGTATTCGTCGTCTATGCCTTGGTGACCGGGCTCGCGAAGCGCGTCATCGACGTCGTTCGCGCGCCGATCGAAACCAAGGTGATCGAGGAAATCAAGAAGCCGCCGCCGCCGCCCGAGGTCGTGCTGCCGCCGCCGCCCAAGCTGGAAGCGCCGCCGCCGCCCTTCATTCCGCCGCCCGAGATCCAGATCGCGACGCCGCCGCCCGCGCCGACGATCACCGCGACGACGCCGACGCCACCGCCGGCGCCGGTGACGATCGCGCCGGCGCCGCCGCCCGTCGTTGCCGCCGCACCCGCACCTGCCCCGGCCTTCGTATCCGCCGGCGTCGTCTGTTCGAACTTCAAGACCGTGATGGGTGACGCGGCCTTTCCGCGTGAAGCGAGTCGTCTCGGCATCGAGCGCGGCGAGGCGGTGATCCAGTTCACGCTGACTGCAAGTGGCGAGATCAAGGACGTCAAGGCCATTCGCTCGAGCAATGCCATCTTCGCCCGCCAAAGCATCCGCTTGATCGGTGAGTACAAATGCCAGGGACAAGGCCACGATGTCCTCGTCCAGCAGACCTTTGGCTACAAGGTCGAATAGCCCGCGTGCCCGCTTATCACCCGCGGCGCGTCGACGCCGGACCACTCGCAAGAAAACCTCTGACAGAAAGAAGACCCATGTCGTATCCCACTTCGTTCGCCGCGCGCTTCGCTGCGCTCGCCCTTTCGCTGGCCGTCGGGGCCGCCGGCGTCATGCCATTCGCCGCGCACGCTCAAGCCGCCTCGGCCCCCGACGCGGCTGCCGCCTCTGCGCCGGCGCCGGTTGATACGACTTCGGCCGCCGCGCCCGCCCCCATGGCCGCGGCCCCGGTCTCGAAGGAAACGGTCGAAAACCCCTACAGCCTCGGCCACACGATCTCCTCGGGCGACTGGGTCGCGCGCGGCACACTGCTCATCCTCACGCTGATGAGCATGGGCAGCTGGTACATCCTCGTCACCAAGCTCTACGAGAGCCTGCA
>JANXXS010000067.1 GCA_025350505.1 Burkholderiales bacterium | reverse complement strand
TATGGCGTGCGCAAGGTGGTCGAGCTGGCGCGGGCGCTCTGCACCGAGCCGAAGCTGCTGTTGCTCGACGAGCCGTCGTCCGGGCTCAACGTCGAAGAGACCGACGACATGGCGTTCTGGATCGACGACATCCGCGCCGAGCTCGGCATCACCGTGCTCATGGTCGAGCACGACATGGCGCTGGTCTCGCGTGTCTCCGACCGTGTGCTGGCCATGAACCAGGGCGAGTTGCTCGCCCTCGGCACGCCGGCCGAGGTGCAGCGCGACCCAGGCGTGATCGAGGCCTATCTCGGCTCGGCCGAGGATGTCTCGGCATTGCGCAGGGAGGCCGCATGAGCGGCGAGGTGATCCTCAAGCTGCTCAACGTCGAGAGCGCGTATGGGCCGATCCGCGCCATCCGCGGCGTCAGCCTGCAGGTCGAGCGCGGGCACATCGGCACCGTGCTCGGCTCGAACGGGGCGGGCAAGTCGACGATCCTGAAGACGATCTCCGGGATCATCGATCCGCGCAAGGGCACGATCGAGTTCGCCGGCGCGGACATCACCGCCAGCGACCCGGCGGTGGTCGTGCAGCGCGGCCTCAGCCACGTGCCCGAGGGGCGCGAGGTGTTCCCGCTGCTTTCGGTGCACGACAACCTGATGATGGGCGCCTACACGCGACGCGACCGTGACGCGGTGGCGAAGGACCTCGAGGCGGTGTACGGCTACTTTCCGATCCTGCGCGAGCGCTCACGCCAGGAGGCGGGGCTGCTTTCCGGCGGCCAACAGCAGATGCTCAGCATCTCGCGCGCGCTGATGGCGGCGCCGCAGATGATCCTGCTCGACGAGCCGAGCCTCGGCCTTTCACCGCGGCTGACGCGCGAGATCTTCGAGATCGTCGTGCGCATCAACCGCGAGCGCGGCACGACCTTGCTCGTCGTCGAGCAGAACGCCAACATGGCGCTCAACGTCGCCGACTACGGCTACGTGCTCGAGAACGGCCGCATCGTCATGGAAGACACCTGCGCGCGACTCCGCGAGAAGGACGACATCAAGGAGTTCTACCTCGGCATGAAGCAGGCCGGCGCCCGGGGCGAGCGCCGCTGGAAGAAGAAGAAGACCTGGCGATGAACCTCTGGGACGTTCACAAATTGCAACCGCGGCTCGACATCGTCGTGCCCGGCGAGACGATGACCGCCGTTTTCTGGAACGCCGCCGCGCGTCGCGCCGACAGCGTCTTCATGCGCCAGAAGCAGCTCGGCCTCTGGCAGGAATGGACCTGGGCGCGCACCGCCGCAGCGGTGAGAGAGATCGGCGACGGCCTGCTCGCGCTCGGCTTCCGGCCGGGCGACACCGCGTCCATCCTCGCCAACACCGTCATCGAATGGGTGCTTGTCGATCTCGCCGTGCTCTCGGCCGGCGGTGTCTCCAATGGCATCTACCCGACCGACGCCGCGGCCCAGGTCGAATACCTCTGCGCCGATTCAGGCACCTCGATCGTCTTCGTCGAGGACGACGAGCAGCTCGACAAGGTGCTGGCGGTGCGGGAGCTTCTGCCGCGCCTGGCGAAGATCGTCGTCTTCGACACCGAAGGGCTGCGCGACTTCCGCGATCCGCAGGTGCTCTCGCTCGCCCAGTTGCGCGAGCTCGGCCGTGCCCGTGCCCGGGCTCATCCGCACGAGTTCGACGAGCGCATCGCCGGCTGCCGGCCCGAAGACCTGGCCATCCTCGTTTACACCTCGGGTACGACCGGCAAGCCCAAGGGCGCGATGCATTCGCACGCTGGCCTCGTCTTCACGGTGCGCGGCTACAACGCCATCGTCGCGCAGGACGAGCACGACGAACGGATGTGCTTCCTGCCGCTCTGCCACATCGCCGAGCGGCTCGGCGGCGAGTACTTCAGCGTCTACACCGGCTCGGTCCTCAACTTCGTCGAGAACCCGGAGACCGTGCCCGAGAACGTGCGCGAGATCGCGCCTACCGTCTTCACCGCCGTGCCGCGCATCTGGGAGAAGTTCTACTCGAGCGTCGCCATCTCGATCCGCGAGTCGAGTCGGCTGCAGCGGGCGGCCTACGCCTGGGGCCTCTCGGTCGGCCGCCGCATCGCCGACCGCGTGCTCGCCGGCGAGCCGGTCGATGCGGTGCTGAAGCTGCAGTTCTGGCTGGCGCGAAAGCTCGCCCTCGACAACGTGCGAAAGCTGATCGGCATCGACCGCGCGCGCTTCTGCGTCACCGGCGCGGCGCCGATCTCGCCCGACCTGGTGCGCTGGTACCTGGCACTCGGCGTGCCGATGGTCGAGGTCTGGGGCATGACCGAGAGCTGCGGCGCCGCCACCTACACGCCGGCGGCGCGCATCAAGCCCGGCATGATCGGCCCGGCCTGCCCGTACAACGAGGTGCGCCTCGATCCGGCCACGTCCGAGCTGCTGATCCGCGGCAGGAACGTCTTCATGGGCTACCTCAACCAGCCGGAGAAGACGGTCGAGACGATCGACGCCGACGGCTGGCTGCACACCGGCGACGTCGGCACGCAGGACGGCGACGGGTATTTCCGGATCACCGATCGCATGAAGGACATCATCATCACCGCCGGTGGCAAGAACATCACGCCAAGCGAGCTGGAAAACGAGTTGAAGTTCTCGCCCTACATCACCGACGCCGTCGTCATCGGCGACAAGCGCGCCTACCTGACGGCGATCGTCATGATCGACCTCGAGAACGTCGAGAAATTCGCCCAGGACCGCGACATCCCGTTCAGCAACTACACGAGCCTGACGCGGGCTTCGGCGGTGCGCGATCTCGTCTGGGCCGAGATCGAACGCGTCAACGGCAAGTTTGCGCGTGCCGAGCAGATCAAGAAGTTCTGCCTGCTCGAGACCCAGCTCAGCGCCGAGGACGAAGAACTCACGCCGACCATGAAGCTCAAGAGGAAGCTGGTCGAGAAGAAATACGCAGACCGCATCGAGGCGATGTACGTCGCCTGATGCGGGCCACCATTTCACGACAAGGAGACCGAAAAATGAAGACCTGCTTCATGGCATTGGCGGCCGCGCTCGGCCTGGCGACGGGCGCCGGCGCGGCGGAGCAACAGGGCGTCAGCAAGGGCGAGATCGTGGTCGGCTCGATCCAGGACCTGTCCGGGCCGCTCGCCGGCTTCGGCAAGCAGGTGCGGCTCGGCATGATGCTGCGCGTCGACGAGATCAACGAGCAGGGCGGAGTCAACGGCCGCAAGCTCAAGCTGCTCGTCGAGGACTCGGGCTACGACCCGAAGAAGGCGGTGCTGGCGGCGCAGAAGCTCGTCAACCAGGACAAGATCTTCATCATGGCCGGGCACATCGGCACGGCGCAGAACCTGGCGGCGATGCCGGTGCAGTTCGAGAAGAACATC
>JANXXS010000020.1 GCA_025350505.1 Burkholderiales bacterium | reverse complement strand
AGGGGTAAGCACCACCACGTCCGCTCGATCAGCCCCGCACAGCGCTGCAATGACCTCGCTTGCCCACCAAACCGCACAACCTAACCTCAGATCAGCGCCACGAACTCATCCAGTGCCACACTGGTGAAATATCCGGGCTAGCCCTCGGCGGACGATCGCCGCTGAGGCTGGCTAACGGCGAGCAGCGCTCTTTCCTGAGCGATGGGGATGCGGTGATCTTCAGAGGCTGGTGCGAGAAGCCCGGCCGAGCGCGCATCGGCTTCGGGGAAAATCGCGGCGAGATTTCGCCTGCACTTAATAGGTGAGTCGGACTCAGAAAAACATTCGCAAAAGTTTGGCTGCTTTTCCCGTCGCCTGCTGAGAAAAACCCCGCGGCACGGGCGACGGGTCGGCTCCTCGCGCCAATCGCGACGCTTCGCGCAATTGATTTCGAACGGCGCGCTGAGTGGCGACTCATTAACCCTCCATTGGGGCCGTTAGCCAAACTCGATCGGACCGCTCGGACCGAACGTCTTTCCCTTCGAGCGCGGCCCTCACTGAACTCATCCGCTGCGGGAATCGCCACCGGAGGCACGCCACTTGCCGCCGGGTTTTACCGATTGTTGCCGCCGAAGTAATACTGACCCACTGCTGGAGGGATGGTCCAGTCGGAGAAATCAGACTGATACGCTGGCTGGGCCTTGCAGGCTTCAAAGGGACTCGATCTGTGCGCTCGCACGCTCATCTGCGAACCTCGACGACCCGCGAAACGAAAATGCACGCGCTTCTTCAGCGCATCCCTAGTCGACTGAATCAGAGGAATTGGCTGTGATACGTCTGCGTGGATTGGCGAACGTCCACTTGAGCGGTTTTGGCTTGGTGTTGTATCGGCGGATGTAGTACATGAGCTTCTTGTCCAGGTCTTTGACCGAAGTAAAGATACCGCGGCTGATGATGTCGCGCTGGATGCGCGAGAACCAGTTCTCGACTTGGTTGAGCCACGACGAGTACGTTGGGGTGTAGTGGATATGGACTTTGCGGTGCTCCGCCAAGAACGCCTCGACCAAGGCCGTCTTGTGGCTGCTGACGTTGTCGCAGATCACATGGATCTCGCGCCGCTCGGACTGGCTGGCCACCACATCGGTGAGGAAGGAGACGAAGTTCGCGCTGGTGTGGCGCGCTGCCGTCTGGCCGAGCACTTCGCCCGTGGCGGTGTTGAGTGCCGCAAACAGACTCAACGTGCCGAGCCGCTTGTATTCGAAGCCGTGGCTCTCGGCGCGTCCCGGAGACAGCGGCAACATCCGGTCCTTCCTGTCGAGCGCCTGAATCGCTGTCTTCTCGTCGACGCAGAACACCGCCGCGTGGGCCGGCGGGTTCAGGTACAGCCCAATCACGTCGGCGGCCTTGGCCTCGAACTCAGGGTCGTTGGAGACCATGTGGGTGTCCAGCCGGTGCGGTCGCACACCGTGCTTTCTCCATATGCGCTGCACAGCGGAGAACGACACGTCGCCCAACTCGGCGGCGAGCTTGCGACTGCTCCAATGCGTCGATCCGTCGCCAGGCTTGCGTCTGAGCGTGTGGTTGAGCACCCGGGCTTCCAGCTTGGCGACAGGCCGCTTCGGTGCACGTCCCGGGTGATACGACACCAGCCCGGGCAGGCCTTGCTCGGCGTAGGCCGTCGTCCAACGCGAGACGAAACCGTCGTTGCATGCCAGCTTGTTGCGCAACTCAACGCGCCGCTCGCCCTGCGACCACAGCAGCACGCATCGTGCTCGTCGCAGAAGCGCCGCATTGCCGTGCCGTTGGCGCATCACCGCATTCAATTCAGACTGTTGTTCAGGCGTCAGCGTCATTCTTTGCATGCCTCGCAGCATACCAAAGATGCAGCCGATTTCAAAGATTCAGTCGGCTAGTGGCCTGTGACAGTGAAGTGGCTCGTCGCAGGCGTCAAGAGCGCGTCGGCGCCGATCGACCCACGTGACGGCCAGAGTCGAAAAGCCTAGACTGATATTGGCGTCGGACCGGCGCAGGGATCAAGCAGGAGGTGAAATGTTCAATACCCTCAACCGTCGAGAACTCCTCCTGACGTCGGCAGCCCTGGCGGCGCAGTCGGGATTCATGGCCTCGAGCCTGGCGCAGTCGAGTACGGCCCTGACGGTCCCGGTGATCGACCGGCTCAGCGTCAAGGTCCTCACCGACAGCAGCTACGACACGCCGCGCCCGACCAGTTCTCCATGGGTGAAGGTGCGCAGGACAGGTTTGGTTGCGCCTGGTGATTACCGCAAGACGCTGCACAACGAGTGGGGGCTCGCGCTGGCGCTGGAGTCGCAGGCGGGCAACGAGACCCGCAATCTCATGCTCGACTTCGGCTACACGATCGAAGCGTTGACCAACAACATGGAGATCATGGGCGTCGACCCGTCGAAGATGCAGGCCCTGATCCTCAGCCACGGGCACTTCGATCACTTCGGCGGCCTGATTGCCTTTCTTCAGAAGAACCGCGACAGGCTGCCGGCTTCGCTCACGCTCTACACCGGCGGCGAAGACAACTTCTGTCGCCGACTGATGGGCGGTGCGCCGGGGCAGTTCTCGGAGTTCGGGGTGCTCGATCGCCGTGAACTCGACGCCCTGAAGGTGCGCGTCGTGCTGTGCCCGACGCCGACGGTGATTGCCGGCCAGGCCTTCAGCACCGGCGTGATCGAGCGCAAGTCGTTCGAGCGCGTGTTGCCCAACACGCTGGTCGACTACTCGATCAAGGACGGGCTCGGCTGCAACATTCCGGCTGCCGCCGAAAAGGCCCAGGGCAAGCCGGTTCCCGACGAACACCTCAACGAGCATGCGACCTGCTTTCACCTCAAGGATCGCGGCTTGATCGTGATCTCGTCGTGCGGCCACGCCGGCATCGTCAACACGACGCGGCAGGCCATGAAGGTGTCGGGAGTCGACAAGGTTCACGCGATCCTCGGCGGCTTCCACCTCTTTCCTGCGGATGAGGCCTACCTGAAGCAGACGGTCGCCGAACTGAACGCATTGAAGCCGGACGTGATGATTCCGATGCATTGTTCGGGGCCCGGCCTGTTGGCGTCGTTGCGCGCCCTGATGCCCGAGCGGCTGATTCCGTCGACCACCGGCACCGAGTTCATCTTCGGCGCGTGATGCCCGCGCGGCCTGTCGCGTTGCCTCGATGAGCGGCGGGTGCGCGTTGCGGTTCGCCGCATGGACCTTGGGGCTGTTTGCCGCTGCGACGCTCGGCACCGCCGCCGCCCAGGAGTCGGCCAGCGAACCGGGGCGCGCCGACGCGGCGCGGCTGATGAACGAACTGATGACCGGCAAGGGCCCGATCGGGGGGCCGTTCTCGCTGCCCGATCAGCGAGGCCGGCGCGTCGGACCGGCGCAATGGCGGGGCAAGGTGGTGCTGATGTACTTCGGCTACACCTTTTGCCCCGACGTGTGTCCCACCGAGTTGAGCAACATCGCCGCGGCGATCGACGCCCTGGGGCCGCAGGGGGCCAGGGTCCAGCCGGTGTTCGTCACGCTCGATCCGCTGCGCGACAAGCCGGCCCTCGTCGGCACCTATGCGCAGAGCTTCAATCCGCGCTTTGCGGCGCTCGGCGGTACCGAAGCCGAGGTCCGCGAGGTCGCGCTCTCGTACAAGGTCTTCTACGAAAAGGTTCGAAGGCCCGGCAGCGACCACTACCTGATCGACCACACGTCGTTCGTCTACTTGCTTGACAGCGAAGGACGCTACGTTGGATATTTTCCGCCCGGCACGAGTGGCCGACGGATGTCCGAGCAGGTGAGGGCGGTGTTGGCGATGCGTTCGCCCTGAGGCCGGCCGGCTATTCGAAATCGAGCAGCACCTTCATCGCCTGCGACCGGTCGGCGGCCAGGGCAAACGCCCGCCCTGCATCGCGATACGACAGCGTCGCCGAGATCAGCGGCTTGACGTCGACCAGCTTCTTGTTGAGCAGGCCGACTGCCATCTCGAACTCCTCGTGAAAGCGGAAGGCGCCGCGCAAGTCGAACTCCTTGGCGACGATGGTGTTGACCGGCAGCGTCATCTCGCCGCCGAGGCCGACCTGGACGATGATGCCGCGCGGCCGGAGCGCGTCGAAGGCGCCACGCAGCGCCGCCTGGTTGCCGCTCGCTTCGAACAGCACGTCGAATGACCCCTTGTCGGCGCTGAAGGCGGCGAGCGCGTCGGGCTGCTCGGCGACGTTGACGGTCTCGTCGGCGCCGACCTTCATCGCCGTGCGCAACGGGAACGCGCCGACGTCGGTGACGACGATGCGCGTCGCTCCGGCGCGCCGCGCAGCGATGACGATGAGCGCGCCGATCGGCCCGCAGCCGGTGACCAGCACGCTCTTGCCGAGCAAGGGACCGGCGCGGCGCACGGCGTGCAGCGCCACCGAGAGCGGCTCGGCGAGCGCGCCCTCGGCGTCGCTCACCCCCTCGGCGAGGCGATAGGCCTGCGACGGTTCGACGACGATCTGCTGGCGAAACGCGCCCTGCACATGCGGCGTGCGCATGGCGCTGCCGTAGTAGCGCATGTCGAGGCAATGGTTCTGCAGCCCCTGCTGGCAAAAGCGGCAACGGCCGCAGGGCCGGCTCGGGCTGATGGCGACGCGGTCGCCGACGGCAAAGCCCTGCACGCCGCTGCCGATCGCCTCGCTCGTGCCGGCGATCTCGTGGCCGAGCACCATCGGCTCCCTGACCCGCACCGTGCCGAAGCCGCCGTGCTGGTAGTAGTGAAGATCCGAGCCGCAGATGCCGCCGAAGCGCACGCGCGCCTGCAGCTGTCCGGTGCCGAGCTTGGGCGTGGCGACTTCTTCGACGCGGAGGTCGCCGGCGGAGTGGATGACCAGTGCGTCCATGCCTTGATTCTCCACCGCTAACGCGTCCCCATGACCGCCGTGTAGGCGGCGCTCGCCGCGAACAGCACGCCGAGGGTCGCGGCATGGGCGACGGCGGCGGCGACGACGCCGCGCAGCCACGACGCGCCGCGCGGGCCGGCGTAGAACTGCGACGCGGCCCATCCGAAGTAGACGTACCACACGACCCAGAAGCCGTAGGTGGACGTCGCACCCGGCACGATCGAGAGGGCATAGCTCAAGGGCGCGACGATCGCGACGACGACCGCGCGCACGCTCAGCGTGTAGGCGGCGAGCACGGCGTGCTCGGCCAGGGTCAGCTGCGCGCCGCGGAACAGCAGCGCGCAGGCGCCGCCGATCAGGGGCAATTGCACCAGCAGCAGGAGGTTGAAGTGGCGCTGCATGAAGTGCGCCGGCGCCTCGGGCAGGCCGTCATGCGCCAGCACCTGGAAGCCCGACAGGTTGACCATCAGCGCGGTCAGCCCGACGAGCACGACCAGCGTGGCGAACGGTCCGTAGTGGCGGTGGCGCTTGCCCTCGACGTACTCGCGCGCCACGCCGCCGGGCCGAGTCAGCAACGCCGACGCGAAAGCCAGCGGGCCGCGCTCGACATTGACGAAGTTCTGCAGCAGGTCGCGTGCGACGTCGCGCAACGAGAGGCGAGCCGTGTCGGTCCTTTGCGCGCAGCGCGGGCAGAAGCGGTCGGCGTCGGCCAGCGTCGCGTCGCAGTTCAGGCAACGGCCTGTCGGCATGGGCGTCTTCCTTCGATGAAATCCGGGGGAAGCAATCGCGCCCGAGTGTGCCTCTCGGGGGCAGGGCAACGGCGATGTTTCCTGCAAATCGGACCGGACAGACGCCGCCGAGACGCAGGGAGACAGGGTATGACGGCTGCGGTTCCCAAGCGAACGCCCCGCTCGCCGCATGTCGAGCCGCTGCCGGCTGGGGCGAGAGCTGGGCGCCGATCTACTTCGTGAGCAAGTAAGAGTCAGCCGGCGCTCGATGGCCCGTGCTGGCGCATTGCGGCGATGACCTTGTCGAGCCTCTCGCGCTGCACGGGGTCCAGCGCCGTGCGTCCGAGACAGGCTGTCAGCAACTGCCCCGGCGCCAGCGGCGCAGGCATCGCCGAACGCCGACCTTCCAGCGCTGCTTTCATGGCTTGCAGCTTCAGGCCACGGCGCGCCGCTTCGAACGCGGGCGGCGACTGCAGCTGAAGCCCGGCTTCGAGTTGCAGCAGCAAGTCGTCGGTCGGCGCGGCAGCGGGTCGGCCCCGGCCTTCGGCGCCGCGATCCGCCGCCGCGCGCCGCGCCAGCGCCTGCTCCCAGGCCGGCGGCAGCGCGGGTTGCGCGGCCCAGCCTCGCTCGAACGCGGCGCGGGCCTCGGCGCTCGCATCCGCGCCCTCGAGCGCCTCGCACAGCGCCAGCTTGGCGATCAGCGCGTCGCAGGTGGCGTGCCAGCTGCGCTGCGCATACGAGCCCAGTTGTCGGCGTACCTGTTCGTGCGCGCCGCGGAAACGCGCGTCGAGCCTGGCCGCATCGGCGCGCGGCGCCGGCCCGGCGCGCTGCCACTGCGACTCGACCTCGGCCAGGATGCGCTTCAGCTCGGCCGGCGACGCGTCGGCGTCGACCGTCGCCAGCCGCTCGATCAGCGCGGCGCGCTCGACGCCATGGGCCCTGAACTGCGCGTCGCGGGCGTCGAACGCAGCGTCGCGGGCGCTGAAGAGGGCGTCGATGTCTGCCTTGAAGCGATTCCACAACGCGCCCTCGACGGCCCGCGCCAGCGGCAGCGTCGTCGCGTGATGCTGCCACTCGGCCTGCAGGTCGCGCACCTTGCCGACCAGGTCGCGGCCCTGCGCGCCGGCAGCCGCTTCGGCGGCCAGGGCCTTGGCGCGCGCGATGAGCCGCTCGCGGACGAGCTGGGCGCCCTGGCGTGCCTCGTTCA
>JANXXS010000014.1 GCA_025350505.1 Burkholderiales bacterium | reverse complement strand
AGCTTCGAGCTTCACGGTGACAGCGTCATCGACGTCCTCGCCCAGTTCAACGATCAGGCTGCCGGCTACGGCATCACATCGGAGGACCAGGTCGTTTCCGTAAATGAGCTCGAGCCGCTACGTGACGCCAAGCTGGCCAGTCTCGCCGGAGGGCACGCCCCTCCGAAGGTGCGCCTGCTCATCGTCTACTGGGCGCACGAGTGACGTCGCCGTCTCCTTCAAGTCGAACGCTCGCGCTGATTCGCGCGGTGCTTAAGAACCTTGCTCGACTGAACCCGAACACGACGGCCGAAACCCAGGCCTGGGCAAAGGCGCAGCTCGAGCGGATGGCGGCCAGGGAAGCGGCGGGGCGACACTGAGGAGAGTCTCATGATGAAAATGCGGTCCAGACTTTTGTGCGTCGCGCTTGGCGTCTTCTTCGGCGCATGCGCCACTCGCCAGGGCTTCGAGAAGGCCATGAACGACTGGCTCTGGTCGTCGGAATCCGTCTTGATTGAGCGAGCCGGGCCGCCTCAGAGCGTCTACGTCGCGCCCGATGGGACTCGTTTTCTCACCTATGCCCGAAGCGGCAACGTGCAATTTGGCGGCGGAACGACCTACCAGCCAGTGACCGCGACGACGAACGGCAACATCTACGGAAGTGGCGGCGGCTCGGCCACCTATCGAAGCACGACCACCACTTACCAGCCGGTACAGCAGCCGGTCTACAACGTCGAACTTTCGTGCACCGTGACCTTCCGAGTCGTCAGCGATCGGATTGGGAGTTGGCGAGCGAACGGCAACAACTGCGTTCGGTAGCAGGCCGATCTGGCGGAACGCTAGGCGGAACAAACGTTACCGGATCGCGCATGTGAGGCGCGGTGGTTGGAGGAGGGCACATCCGCCATGAAGGGAATCGTCGGGCTAGTCGGACCCGCCGCGCCGCTTCATGTCGTACCAGTGGCTGGGCCGAGAGTAGCCTGCTACGCGCGGCCGGGTGCAGGCGCCGCGGCAAGCCATGTGGCATCTAAATTCGCGGCGGATTTAATGTCTGCTATGTCTACCGATTTCGTCACCCGGGCGGCCCTTCACGCGCCGCATCATAGGGCTGGCTAAAATAGAACGATCGTTCGAATGACCCTCGCTGGCAGGAGCCGCCTCGATGAAAATCCTCGTCCCCGTCAAGCGCGTCGTCGACTACAACGTCAAGGTCCGGGTCAAGTCCGATGGCAGCGGCGTCGACATCGCCAACGTCAAGATGAGCATGAACCCTTTCGACGAGATCGCCATCGAAGAGGCGGTGCGGCTGCGCGAGAAGGGTATCGCGACCGAGGTGATCGCGGTGTCCTGCGGCGTCACGCAATGCCAGGAGACGCTGCGTACGGCGATGGCCATCGGCGCCGACCGCGCCATCCTGGTCGAGACCATCGAAGAGTTGCAGCCACTGGCTGTCGCCAAGTTGCTCAAGGCCTTGTTCGACAAGGAACAGCCCGGCCTCATGATCCTCGGCAAGCAGGCGATCGACGACGATTGCAATCAGACCGGCCAGATGCTCGCAGCGCTGGCCGACCTGCCGCAAGCCACCTTCGCCTCCAAGGTCGAGATCGCCGACGGCTTTGCCTGCGTCACCCGCGAGGTCGACGGCGGCCTGGAGACCTTGAAGATCAAGCTGCCCGCCGTCGTCACCACCGACCTGCGGCTCAACGAGCCGCGCTACGTGACGCTGCCCAACATCATGAAGGCGAAGAAGAAGCAGATGGACATCTTCAAGCCGGCCGACCTCGGCGTGGACATCAAGCCGCACCTGAAGACGCTCAGGGTCAGCGAGCCGCCCAAGCGCGGCGCTGGCATCAAGGTGCCCGACGTCGCGACGCTGGTGGCCAAGCTCAAGAACGAAGCGAAGGTGATCTGACGTGAGCACGGAAATCAAGGCGCTCGTCGTCGCCGAACACGACAACGCCAGCATCCGTCCGGCGACGCTCAACACCGTTACCGCGGCGGGCAAGCTGGGCGGCGAAGTGCACGTGTTGATCGCCGGCACGGGCGCGTCGGCGGCCGCGACCGCGGCTGCGGCCATCAGTGGTGTGGCCAAGGTTCTGCATGCCGACGGCGACCTGTTCGCACACGGCCTGGCCGAGAACGTCGCGGCGCAGGTGCTGGCATTGGCGCCTGGCTACTCGCACATCCTGTTCGCGGCGACGGCCTCGGGCAAGAACATCGCGCCGCGCGTCGCCGCCAAGCTCGACGTCGGCCAGATCTCCGACATCACCAAGGTCGATGCCCCCGACACCTTCGAGCGCCCGATCTACGCCGGCAACGCCATCGCCACCGTGCAGAGCCTCGACGCGGTCAAGGTGATCACGGTGCGCACAACCGGCTTCGACCCGGCGCCGTCGACCGGCGGCTCCGCGTCCATCGAATCGCTGACGGCCGTGGGCGACTACGGCAAGTCGAGCTTCGTCGGCTCGGAGATCGCCAGGAACGACCGGCCCGAGCTGACCTCGGCCAAGATCATCGTCTCCGGCGGCCGGGCGATGGGCTCGAACGACAAGTTCAACGAGGTGCTGACGCCGCTCGCCGACAAGCTCAACGCCGCGCTCGGCGCCAGCCGTGCCGCCGTCGATGCCGGCTACGCGCCGAACGACTGGCAGGTCGGGCAGACCGGCAAGATCGTCGCCCCCCAGCTCTACATCGCCATCGGCATCAGCGGCGCGATCCAGCACCTGGCCGGGATGAAGGACTCGAAGGTCATCGTCGCCATCAACAAGGACGAAGAGGCGCCGATCTTCAGCGTTGCCGACTACGGTCTGGTGCAGGACCTGTTCGTCGCCGTCCCCGAGCTCGTCGCCGCGCTCTGAGCATCGGCTTCGCAAGGCCTGGCCCGCTCGCCCGATGCATCGGCCGGCGGGCTTTTCTTTCGTCCTGATGTTTCGCCCATCTCGAGAGGTCACGCCATGAGCTACACCGCCCCGGTCAAGGACATGCTGTTCTGCATGAAGGAGCTGGCCGACCTCGAAGTGATCGCCAGGCTGCCCGGCTTCGACGAGGCCGGCCTCGAGACGGCGCAGGCCGTGCTCGAGGAATGCGCCCGCTTCAGCCAGGAGGTGCTGGCGCCGCTGAACCGTGAAGGCGACATCAATCCGTCGTCGTGGAAAGACGGCGTCGTGACGACGACGCCGGGTTTCAAGCAGGCGTTCCGGCAGTTCGGCGAGGGCGGCTGGCAAGGCCTGCAGCATCCGGACGCGTTCGGCGGCCAGGGCCTGCCCAAGACGATCGGCGCGGCCTGCATCGAGATGATCAACAGCGCGAACATGAGCTTTTCGCTCTGTCCGCTGCTCACCGACGGCGCGATCGAGGCCCTTCTCACCGCCGGCACGGCAGAGCAGCAGCAGGCCTTCATCCCCAAGATGATCTCCGGCGAGTGGACCGGCACCATGAACCTGACCGAGCCGCAGGCCGGCTCGGACCTGGCACTGGTGCGCACCCGTGCCGAGCCGCTCGGCGACGGCCGCTATCGCCTGTTCGGCACGAAGATCTTCATCACCTACGGCGAGCACGACATGGCGGAGAACATCGTCCATCTCGTACTGGCGCGGGTTGTCGGCGCGCCCGAGGGAGTGAAGGGCATCAGCCTGTTCCTCGTACCCAAGTTCCTCATCAATGCCGACGGCAGCCTGGGCGCACGCAACGACGCCTGGTGCGTCAGCATCGAGCACAAGCTCGGCATCAAGGCCAGCCCGACCGCGGTGCTGCAGTTCGGCGACAAGGGCGGGCCGGGGCTCGATGGCCCGGGTGCGATCGGCACCTTGATCGGTGCCGAGAATCGCGGCCTCGAGTACATGTTCATCATGATGAACGCGGCCCGCTACGCCGTCGGCATGCAGGGCATCGCGGTGGCCGAGCGCGCCTATCAGAAGGCGGCGGCGTTCGCCAAGGAGCGGGTGCAGTCGCGGCCGGTCGACGGCTCGGTGGCGGGCAGCGCGACCATCATCCATCACCCCGATGTGCGGCGCATGCTGATGACGATGCGCGCCTACACCGAGGGCTGCCGGGCGCTGGCCATCGTGTCGGCGGCGGCCTTCGACGCGGCGCATCGCCATCCCGACGTCGAGACGCGCAAGCAGAACCAGGCCTTCTACGAATTCATGGTGCCGCTGGTCAAGGGCTACAGCACCGAGATGAGCATCGAGGTGGCGAGCCTGGGCGTGCAGGTGCACGGCGGCATGGGCTTCATCGAGGAAACCGGCGCGGCGCAATACCTGCGCGACGCCCGCATCCTGACCATCTACGAAGGCACGACCGCGATCCAGGCCAACGACCTGGTCGGACGCAAGACAGGGCGCGACGGTGGTCGCGTCGCCAAAGGCATCGCGACGCAGATCGCGGCGACCGAGGCCGAGCTCGGCGCGAGCGAAAGCGCGGCGGCGCGCTCGATGTTGAAATGCCTGAAGGCGGCGCGCGAGGCTTTCGAGCAGGTCGTCGATTTCGTCGTCGTCGAGAGCAAGGCGAATCCGAACGCGGTCTTCGCCGGCTCGGTGACCTACCTCATGCTGGCTGGCAACCTGATGGCCGGCTGGCAGATGGCGCGGGCGCTCCTGGCGGCCGAGCGCGGCCTGGCTTCGGGCGAGGGCGACACCAGCTTCCTCAACGCCAAGGTCGCCACCGCCCGCTTCTACGCCGAGCATCTGCTCAGCAAGGCGCCAGGACTGCGCGACGCGATTGTCGACGGCGCCGAAAGCGTCACGGCGCTGCCGCTCGAAGCGTTCTGACCCCGCACCATCCGCTGCCACCCACTACCGAAGGAACGAATGCCCCTGCCCGCCGTCCTCCAGTCGCTGCCCCTGCCAATCATCGGCGCGCCGCTCTTCATCATCAGCAATCCCAAGCTCGTCATCGCCCAGTGCACGGCCGGTGTGGTCGGCGCCATGCCGTCGCTCAACGCGCGGCCGGCCGAGCAACTCGACGAGTGGCTGGCCGAGATCACCGAGACGCTGGCGGCCTGGAACCGCGATCACCCGGATCGGCCGGCTGCCCCCTTTGCCGTCAACCAGATCGTGCACAAGAGCAACGACCGGCTCGATCACGACATGCAGATGTGCGCCAAGTACAAGGTGCCGATCATCATCACCTCGCTCGGCGCGCGCACCGACGTCAACGACGCGGTGCATGCCTGGGGCGGTGTCGTGCTGCACGACATCATCAACAACTTCTTCGCGAAGAAGGCGATCGAGAAAGGCGCCGACGGCCTGATCGCGGTGGCCGCAGGCGCCGGTGGTCACGCCGGCGTGAAGAGCCCGTTCGCGTTGATCGCCGAGATCCGCGAGTGGTTCGATGGGCCGCTTGCGCTCTCCGGCGCCATCTCAACCGGTGGCGCGGTCCTGGCGGCGCGCGCCATGGGCGCCGACTTCGCCTATGTCGGCTCGGCCTTCATCGCCACCGACGAAGCGCGCGCGGTCGATGGCTACAAGCAGATGATCGTCGCGAGCACGAGCGACGACATCGTCTATTCGAGCCTCTTCACCGGCGTGCACGGCAACTACCTGAAGGGCTCGGTGCGCAACGCCGGGCTCGACCCCGACGCCTTGCCCGAGAGCGATCCGACGAAGATGAACTTCGGCGGCGACGCGCGCAAGGCCTGGAAGGACATCTGGGGCTGCGGGCAGGGCATCGCCGCGATCAAGAAAGTCGTGCCGGCACGCGAGCTGGTCGAGCGCCTCGCCCGCGAGTACGAGGAGGCGCGCGGCAGGCTGCTCTAGGCTCGGCCCAAGCGCAAGCGCAAGCGCGACGCGGCAAGCGTCACGTTCGCACAAGCTCCGATCGCATCGAAGTCATGACCCGGTGCTACAGTCAGCGATGACTTGAAGAAGTCCTTCCCGTCCGCCCGTTCACTCCGAAATCGAGCGGGCCGGGTCGCAATCCGTGCGCCGGTGGAGCCGAACCGCGGAAGGTTTTCAAACCCACTGCAACGCCGCATACCGGCGTGAAAGGTGAGCGAAGATGATGCAGGAATATCGGGCCAACTCGTACCTGTTCGGCGGCAACGCCCCGTACGTCGAAGAGCTCTACGAGGCCTACCTCGACAACCCCGGCTCGGTCCCCGACAACTGGCGCTCGTACTTCGACGCGCTGCAAAACGTCCCTGCCACCGACGGCAGCACGGCACGCGACATGGCCCATGCGCCGGTCATCGAGTCGTTCGCGCAGCGCGCCAAGGCCAACGCCTTCGGCAACAAGGCGTCGAGCGAAGACCTGGCGATCGCCAGGAAGCAGGTCTACGTCCAGTCGCTGATCGCCGCCTATCGCTCGCTCGGCTCGCGCTGGGCCGACCTCGATCCGCTCAAGCGCACCGAGCGGCCGAAGATTCCCGAACTCGAGCCCGCGTTCTACGACCTCACCGAGGCCGACATGGACATGGTGTTCAGCGCCACGAACACCTACTTCACCACCGCCGAGCACATGACGCTGCGCGAGATCGCGCAGGCGCTGCGCGAGACCTACTGCGGCACGATCGGCGCGGAGTACATGCACATCACCGAGCCGACCGAGAAGCGCTGGTGGCAGCAGCGGCTCGAATCGATCCGCTCCAAGCCCAGCTTCAGTGCCGACGAGAAGATGCACATTCTCGACCGGCTGACCGCCGCCGAAGGTCTGGAGCGCTACCTGCACACCAAGTACGTCGGCCAGAAGCGCTTCTCGCTCGAGGGCGGCGAGAGCTTCATTGCCTCGATGGACGAGTTCGTGCAGCGCAGCGGCGAAAAAGGCGTGCAGGAGATCGTCATCGGCATGGCGCACCGCGGCCGCCTCAACGTGCTCGTCAACACGCTGGGCAAGATGCCCAAGGACATGTTCGCCGAGTTCGACCACACGGCGCCCGAGAACCTGCCTTCCGGCGACGTCAAGTACCACCAGGGCTTCTCGAGCGACATCACGACTGGCGGCGGCCCGGTGCACCTGAGCCTGTCGTTCAACCCCTCGCACCTCGAGATCGTCAACCCGGTCGTCGAGGGCTCGGTCAAGGCGCGGCTCGACAGGCGCGGCGACCACGAAGGCGACAC
>JANXXS010000003.1 GCA_025350505.1 Burkholderiales bacterium | reverse complement strand
GCCGAGCTCAAGCCGCACGGGCTCTGGTTCCCGGTCGACGTCTCGACCAGCGCGCAGGCGACGATCGGCGGCATGGCCGGCAACAACTCGTGCGGCTCGCGCTCGATCGCCTACGGCAACATGGTGCACAACGTGCTCGGCATCGATGCCTGGCTGAGCGACGGCAGCAGTCTGTCGTTCGGCCCGGTCGCCGGCCTCGGCGCGAAGGAGCGAGCGATTGCCGACTTCGTGCGCGATCTCGCCGCCGGGCAGCGCGCCGAGATCGAGGCGCGCTGGCCGAAGGTGATGCGCCGCGTCGGCGGCTACAACCTCGACATCTTCGAGCCGCAGAGCGATCGCCCGTACACGAACGACGGCAGCGTCAACCTCGCGCACCTGCTGGTGGGTTCCGAAGGCACGCTCGCCGTCTACAAGAGCCTGAAGCTGCAACTGGCGCCGCTGCCGCGCAGCAAGGTGCTGGGCGTCGTCAACTTTCCGACCTTTCACGCCGCGATGTCGGCAGCGCAGCACCTGGTCATGCTCGGGCCGACCGCGGTCGAGCTGGTCGACCGCACGATGATCGAGCTGGCGCGTGTCAACCCGGCCTTCCGGCCGACGATCGAAGCAGCTCTGATCGGCGCGCCGGCGGCGATTCTGCTCGTCGAGTTCAGCGGCGACGATCGCGGTGCGCTGCTGCGAAAGCTGAAGGCCCTGATCGATCTCGTCGCCGACCTCGGCCTGCCCGATGCCGTCGTCGCCATGCCCGAAGAGGCACCGCAGAAGGCGCTCTGGGAAGTGCGCAAGGCGGGCCTCAACATCATGATGAGCCTGAAGGGCGACGGCAAGCCGGTCAGCTTCATCGAGGACTGCGCCGTGCCGCTCGAGCACCTAGCCGACTACACCGACGCACTGACCGAAGTCTTTACGCGCCACGGCACGCGCGGCACCTGGTACGCGCATGCCTCGGTCGGCACCTTGCACGTGCGGCCGATCCTCGACATGCGGCGCGACGGCGCAGCGAAGATGCGTGCCATCGCCGCAGAAGCGAGCGAGCTGGTGCGCAAGTTCAAGGGCGCCTACAGCGGCGAGCACGGCGATGGCCTGTGCCGCGGCGAATGGATCGCCGGGCAGTTCGGGCCGAAGATCGACGATGCGTTTCGCGCCATCAAGCAGCACCTCGACCCGATCGGCCTGCTCGCGCCGAAGCGCATCGTCGATCCGCCGAAGATGGACGACGCGCACCTCTTTCGCTATGCGCCCGGCTACTGGACGATTGCGCTGAAGCCCGTGCTCGACTGGTCGGCCTGGAACATGCAAAACGACCCGATGACGGAGGCGACGACGGCACCTGGCAGCGGCGGCGACCCGGCCCTCGGCCTCGCCAAGGCGGTCGAGATGTGCAACAACAACGGGCACTGCCGCAAGTTCGACGCCGGCACGATGTGCCCCAGCTTTCGCGTCACGCGCGACGAGCAGCATCTGACGCGCGGACGGGCCAACACCTTGCGCCTGGCGCTCACCGGGCAGCTCGACAGGGGCGACTTGGAAGCGCCGCTGGCGAGCGACGCGGTGCACGACGCGCTCGACCTCTGCGTCGGCTGCAAGGGCTGCAAGCGCGACTGCCCGACCGGCGTCGACATGGCGCGCATGAAGATCGAGGCGACCGCGCAACGCAAGGCGCACCACGGCTACACGCTGCGCGACCGCTGCGTCGGCGCGCTGCCCGATATCGCCCGCGTGGCGAGCCGGTTCGCGTGGGCGGCCAATCTGCGCAATCGCGTCGCCCTGCTCGCACGCCTGTCGGAGCGCTGGCTGGGCCTGTCGGCGCGACGCTCGCTGCCGCGCTGGCGCAGCGATACCTTCTGGCAGGTCGCGCCGACGCTCGGCCTGGCGAGCCGCGAGACGACGTTCGCCGCGGCGAAGGCGGCGGTCCTGTTCGTCGACACCTTCAACGCCAGCTTCGAGACCGAGAACGCGGTCGCCGCGGTGCGCGTGCTGCAAGCCGCCGGCTATGCCGTCCACGTCGCCGAAAAGCAGGGGGCCGCCCTCTGCTGCGGCCGCACCTGGCTTGCCGCAGGCATGCCGGAGCGGGCGCGGGCCAAGGCAGCAGAGTTGCTCGCCGCCTTTCTGCCTTTTGCCGAGCGCGGCATCGCCATCGTCGGCCTGGAGCCGTCTTGCCTGTTGACCTTGCGCGACGAAATGCTGGTGATGGGGCTGGGCGACGCGGCAACGAAAGTCGGCGCGAACACCCTGCTGTTCGAGGAGTTCATCGCCCGCGAGGCCCGTGCCGGCCGATTCGTGCTCGATCTGAAGCCCGCCGGAAAGGCGATCCTCGTGCATGGCCATTGCCACCAGAAGGCATTCGGCGCAATGCCGCAGGTGCTCGAGGTCCTGCGCCTCATTCCAGGGGCGGAACCGAGCCTCATCGAAAGCTCGTGCTGCGGCATGGCGGGCAGCTTTGGCTACGAGGCCGAGCACTTCGACATCTCGATGGCGATGGCCGAGCTGAGCCTGCTGCCGGCCGTCCGTCGCGCGCCCGAGGCCCTCATCGTCGCCGATGGAACCAGCTGCCGGCATCAGATCGCTGACGGCTCCGGACGCGAGGCAAGGCACGTCGCGCGCGTGCTCGTCGAGCTGCTTCCATGACCGGACCGGCGCAGCGGCCAGCCGGCGCGCCGTCCGGTCGATGACGCTCAGCCGCGCACGACGAGGGGAATGGTCACCGGGCCGTCGTTGACGAGATGCACCTGCATGTCGGCGCCGAACTCGCCGCTGGCGACGACCCCATGCCGCGCTGCGGCGCTCGCCAGAACGCGCTCGTAGAGGCGCTTGCCGAGCTCCGGCCGGGCCGCGCCTGAAAACCCGGGCCGGTTGCCGCTCGACGTGTCGGCCGCGAGCGTGAACTGGCTGACGACGAGCAGGCCGCCCGCGACGGCGTCGAGATCGAGATTCATCTTGCCGGCGTCGTCTGCGAAAACACGCAGCTTCAGCACCTTGTCGACGAGCCTGTCGGCGATGGCGTCGCTGTCGTCGGGCTCGGCGCAGACGAGGAGGAGCAGGCCTCGCCCGATCGCGCCGCGGACCCGGCCGTCGATCTCGACGCGCGCCTGCGACACGCGCTGCACCAGGGCGATCACGGCGTCGGCTCGACGGCGTTGAACTCGGCCTCGACGTTCGACGGCAGCAGCTGGATCGACGCACGCAGGCCCTTGACCTCGCGCATCAGCGCCGCCTCGACTTCGCCGCGCAGCGTGGCGGCACGGCCGAGCGTCCAGACCGCCGGTACGTGCATGTGCATGTCGAGGAAGCGCCGGCTGCCGGCGCGCCGCGTCACCATGTCGTCGAAGCGGACCTGCGCCTCGGCGAAGCGCGCCAGTGTTTCGTCGATGCGCGCCTGGACCTCGGGCTCGACCGCCTTGTCCATCAGCCCTTCGACCGAGCCCCAAACCACGCGCGCGCCCTCGCGAATGATGTTGAGCGCCACCAGGATGCCGACCACCGGATCGAGCCAGAGCCAGCCGGTGAGATGGACCAGTCCGAGGCCGACGACGACGCCGGCGGAGGTCCAGACGTCGGCGTAGAGGTGGCGGGCGTCGGCTTCCAGGACGATCGAGCGGTGCTGGCGCGAGGCGGCCATCATCTTCCACGCCAGAAGGCCGTTGAAGACCGAACTGACGACGGTCAGCGTGATGCCGATGCCGATGCCCTCGATCGGCTGCGGGTGCAGGAAGCGCAGCACCGCGGTCCAGATGATGGCAACGGCCGCGCCGGCGATCAACAGGCCCTCGAAGCCACTCGAGAAGTACTCGGCCTTGGTGTGGCCGAATGGGTGGTCGTCGTCGGCCGGACGCGCCGCGATCGTCACCATCGCCAGGGCAAACAGCGCCGAGGCCAGGTTGACGAAAGACTCCATCGCGTCGGAGAGCAGACCGACCGAGCCGGTCAGCCACCAGGCGAGCGTCTTCATCGCAATCGCCATGATGGCGACCACGACCGAGAGGCGAAGAAGCGTGCGGACCTGCACCGGTTCGCGGTTCAGGTCAAGGTGACGCGGGCGAACTTGCGCTTGCCGACCTGAACGACGAAGGTTCCGGCGGGAAGCTTGAGCATCCGGTCGGAGACGACGGCACCGTCGACCCGCACCCCGCCGCCGTCGATCAGGCGCATCGCCTCGCTGGTCGAAGGCGCCAGGCGAGCCTGCTTCAACACGGCGCCGATGCCCATCGGTGCGCCCCGAAGGTCGACGGCCTCGACCTCGTCGGGAATGCCGCCGCGGGCGCGCAGGTTGAAATCGGCCTCGCCCCGTTCTGCGGCGCCCGCGCCATGAAAGCGTGCCGTGATCTCCTTGGCCAGGGCGACCTTGACGTCGCGCGGATTGCCGCCGGCGGCCGTCACAGTGCGCATTCCGGCAATCTCGTCAGGACTTCGATTACTCAGAAGATCGAAGTATTTCCACATCAGATCGTCGCTGATCGACATCAGTTTGGCGAACATGTCGTTGGGCGGATCGGTGATCGCGATGTAGTTACCCTTCGATTTCGACATCTTCTCGACACCGTCGAGACCCTCCAGCAACGGCATCGTCATGATGCATTGCAGCTCCTGACCGTACTCGGTCTGCAGGGAGCGGCCGACGAGGAGATTGAATTTCTGGTCGGTGCCGCCGAGCTCGAGGTCGGACTTCAGCGCCACCGAGTCGTAGCCCTGCATCAGCGGATAGAGGAATTCGTGAATGCCGATCGGCGTCCCCGCCTTGAAGCGCTTCGAGAAGTCGTCCCGCTCCATGATCCGCGCCACCGTGTAGCGCGAGGCGAGTTCGATCATGCCGCGGGCGCCGAGCGGGTCGCTCCATTCGGAGTTGTAACGAATCTCGGTCTTTTCGGCGTCCAGGATGCGGCCGGCCTGCGCCTGGTAGGTCTTGGCGTTGGCCTCGATCTGCTCCCGGGTCAGCGGCGGCCGGGTTGTATTACGGCCGGACGGGTCGCCGATCATCGACGTGAAATCGCCGATCAGGAAGATGACGGTGTGGCCGAGGTCCTGGAGCTCGCGCAACTTGCCCAAAACGACCGTGTGACCAAGATGAATGTCCGGGGCGGTCGGGTCGAGCCCCAATTTAATGCGAAGTGGCACGCCTGTTGCTTGCGACCGCGCCAGTTTTGCCAGCCAGTCCGCTTCGGGCAAGAGCTCGTTGCAACGGCGCTTCGAGACCTCCATCGCCCGCAAGACGGTATCGTCGACGGGGTGTGCCAGGCCCGGAGACCCGGCAACAGAAGATACAAACATAGGGGGAAATGAGGTGAAGGGGGCGCCGGACCAGCCCGCTATACTGCGCGGCGGCGTCCTACAACGCCGCCTCGAACCATCCTACGAGGCCAGCCGGGAGCCCACGATTCTAGTGGTGCATCGGCGGCGACGATCAACCGAAGCGCGAGCCGACCCAGCGAGCGCCGACCGACCCGAGCGACTGCGCTCCGCTGAAATTGAAATCGTTGGCTCCCCTTGGGCTCGCCTGGGCTTACGCCTCGGCGCATGCTGCCAGTTTTGCTTCCAGCTATCCGAAGACGCTGGCCGTGACCGTCTCGATCGGTCTGGCCGGGTTCGGAGCCACTGCCTTCGGCGTCGCGCCGATGGTCCCGGACGCGTCCAGCCTGCCGAGGCGCATGGTCACGGAAAGTGTCGCCACCGCCGAGTTGCGGCCGCAGCTCGAAGCGCTCGCCGAGCATGACTACGACCTCTTCCGCAGCGACGCCACCCGCGCCAGCGACACCGTGGATTCGCTGCTGCGCAGGCTCGGCGTCAGCGACGCCAACGCCGCCGCCTTTCTTCGCGCCGACCCGGTGGCGAAGAAGCTTCTCGACGGCCGCGCCGGCAAGCGCGTGCAGGTGCGGGTCGACGCCGACGGCCGGCTCGAGGAACTGGTGGCCCGTTACGCCGCGCCCGGCAACGACAAGCTGCCGACGCAGTTCACCCGGCTGCGCGTCGAGCGCGTGGCGGGCAAGCTGATTGCCTACGCGGCGCTGGCACCGCTCGAGTCGCAGTCGCTCCTGGCCAGCGGCACGATTCGCTCTTCGCTGTTCGCGGCCACCGACGAAGCCGGCATTCCCGACGCGGTGGCGACGCAGATCGCCGAGATCTTCGCGACCGACATCGACTTCCGGCGCGAGCTGAAGAAGGGCGCGACCTTCTCGGTGGTCTACGAGGCGTTGACCGCCGACGGCGAGCCGATCACCTGGGGACCGAGCGCGGGCCGTGTCCTCGCGGCCGAGTTCATCAACAAGAACCAGACCTTCTCGGCGATGTGGTTCAAGGACGGTGACGGCAAAGGCGCCTACTTCGGCCTCGACGGCCAGAGCAAGCAGCGCACCTTCCTCGCCAGCCCGCTCGAATTCTCGCGCGTGACCTCGGGCTTTGCGATGCGCATGCATCCGATCCTCAACACCTGGAAGCAGCACAACGGCGTCGACTACAGCGCGCCGACGGGCACGCCGGTGCGGACGATCGGCGACGGCGTCGTCGAGTTCGCCGGC
>JANXXS010000435.1 GCA_025350505.1 Burkholderiales bacterium | reverse complement strand
CACGCTCGACCCGCCGGT
Organism: Burkholderiales bacterium; assembly: GCA_025350505.1. Lineage (GTDB taxonomy): Bacteria > Pseudomonadota > Gammaproteobacteria > Burkholderiales > Burkholderiaceae_C > Schlegelella_A. Next base: position 14,694 of record JANXXS010000435.1, on the reverse strand, counting down.
GCTCATCGTCGCCGACGGCCAGGTGCCGCCGGATCGCCTGGTCGCGCTCTGCGACCGCGCCGACATCCCGCTCTTCGTCACCGCCGAATCGGCCGGCCACGTCATCGACGTCGTGCGCGGCTATCTCGGCCAGCACTTTGCCGAGCGGACGACCCGGCACGGCGTGTTCATGGACATCCTCGGCCTCGGCGTGCTGCTGACGGGCGAATCGGGCCTCGGCAAGAGCGAGCTCGGCCTCGAGCTCATTTCGCGCGGCCATGGCCTGGTCGCCGACGACGCGGTCGACATCTACCGCGTCTCGCAGACCTCGCTCGAAGGCCGCTGCCCCGAGCTGCTGATGAACCTGCTCGAGGTGCGCGGCATCGGCCTGCTCGACATCAAGGCGATCTTCGGCGAGACCGCGGTGCGGCGAAAGATGCGCCTGAAGCTGATCGTCCATCTGGTGCGCAAGGAAACGATGGACCGCGACTTCGAGCGGCTGCCCTACGAACCGCTGAACGAGGACATCCTCGACGTCCCGATCAGGAAGACCGTGATCGCCGTAGACGCCGGCCGCAACCTCGCTGTGCTGGTCGAGGCGGCGGTGCGCAACACCATCCTGCAGCTGCGCGGCATCGACACCTATACCGAGTTCATCGCCCGGCACCACAAGGCGATGGCCAAGCCCGAATGACGGCGGGCGCGCTCAGCGCTTGATGCGGAACTCGCAGTTCTTCTTCGTGCAGGCGGCGTAGAGCGCGAGCGCGTGGTCCTGCAGCTCGAAGCCGCGCGTCTGGGCGATGCTGCGCTGGCGCTTTTCTATCTCGGCGTCGAAGAATTCCTCGACCCGGCCGCAGTCGAGGCAGACGAGGTGGTCGTGGTGCTTGCCCTCGTTGAGCTCGAACACCGCCTTGCCGATCTCGAAATGGTTGCGCGAGAGGATGCCCGCGTGCTCGAACTGCATGAGGACGCGATAGACGGTGGCCAGACCGACGTCTGCGTGCTCGGCGAGCAGGGCGCGGAACACGTCCTCGGCGCTCATGTGGCGCTCCTTGGTCTTCTGGAAGACCTCGAGCACCTTGATGCGCGGCAGCGTCGCCTTGAGGCCGCTGTTCTTCAGTTCATCGGCGTGGGTCATGGGAAGGGTCCGGCACGAGGTCAAGCCGATAGAATCGTTTCATGATACGAGCTTGGCAGGCGCCGTGGCGCCAGTCTGCCGCCCCCCAATGACCATGACCCCAACCCTCTCGCTGACCTGCCGATCGACGGCTCTGGCCGGCGCCGCGCTCGCAACCTTGATGGCCGGCTGCCAATCGCTGCAATCGACGGACAACTTCCTCGGCATCATCACGCCCTACCGGTTGGAGATCGTCCAGGGCAACGTCATCACCCGGGAGCAGGCCGAAGCGATCAGGCCGGGGCTGAACCGCGCCCAGGTGCGCGACGTGCTCGGCTCGCCGCTGCTCGCCGACCCGTTCCACGCGAACCGCTGGGACTACGTCTTCACGATCCGGCGCCAGGGTGCGGAGCCGCAGTTGCGTCGTGTCGTCGTGCTGTTCAAGGGCGAGGCTCTCGAAAGCATCGACACCGGCGGCGATCTGCCGGGCGAGCGCGAGTTCGTAGCCTCGATCGACACCCTCAAGACCTCGCGCGCTGCCCCGACGCTGGCTCTCACCGACGAGCAGCTCAAGGCGCTGCCGGTGCCGGCGCCCGCGTCGGCGCCCGAGCCCGTCCCGCCGGCGCCGACACGCAGCTATCCGCCGCTCGAGCCGCGCACATGACCGAGGGGGCACGCGATCGCCGGCTGCGCGTTGCCGTTGCCGGCGCTTCCGGGCGGATGGGGCAGGCGCTGATCGAGGCGGTCGTGGCGAGTCCCGACCTGGCGCTCGCCGGAGCGCTCGACGTCGCCGCCAGCGCGTCGATCGGCAACGACGCCGCCGCCTTTCTCGGCCAGCAGAGCGGCGTGCGCATCGGCGCCGACGTGCGCGCCGGCCTCGCCGGAGCCGACGTGCTGATCGACTTCACGCGGCCCGAGGGCACGCTCGCCCACCTCGCCGTCTGCCGCGATCTCGGCGTCAACGCGGTGGTCGGCACGACCGGCCTCACACCGCCGCAAAAGGTCGAGGTCGCCGCCTTCGCCGAGCGCATCGCCATCGTCATGGCGCCGAACATGAGCGTCGGCGTCAATGTCTTCATGAAGTTGCTCGACGTCGCGGCACGGGCCCTCGACGCCAGCTACGACGTCGAGATCGTCGAGACTCACCACAGGCTCAAGGTCGACGCGCCGAGCGGCACCGCGCTGCAGATGGGCGAGGTCGTCGCCGCGGCGCGCGGCACGACGCTCGAAGCCTGCGCGGTCCATGCGCGGCACGGCGACACCGGCGCGCGCCGCGCCGGCACGATCGGCTTCTCTTCGCTGCGCGGCGGCGACATCGTCGGCGATCACACCGTGCTGTTCGCCGGTGTCGGCGAGCGCATCGAGATCACGCACCGCTCGACCAGCCGCGCCAACTACGCCCAAGGCAGCCTGCGCGCCGTGCGCTTCCTCGCCGGCAAGAAGTCGGGTCTCTTCGGGATGGCCCAGGTGCTGGGCCTCGACACTCCGGCCAAGGCATCCCCATGACAGGACTCGAGAACTTCTGGTCGCAGGGCGACGGCATCACGCGCAGCGTCGCCATCCTGCTTTTGGCTATGTCGGTGAGCGCCTGGGTCGTCATCTTCTGGAAGGGCTGGCTGCTGCGCCGGGTGCAGCTCGACCTGCAGCGCGCCGTGCCGGCGTTCTGGGCGGCGCCGTCGGTCGAGGCAGGACGCGATCAGCTCGCCGGCTTCGACCGCGAAGCCGTGCTGACGCCGTTGCTCGAAGCGGCCCTGACCGTGCCGCCTGGCGGCACGCTGGAGGCCAAGGGTCACGCCGATTCGCAGCTGACGCGGCGTCTGCGCGATGCCTTGCATGGCGTCCTGGCGCAATTGCAGTTCGGCCAGGTGCTGCTCGCGTCGATCGGCAGCACGGCCCCCTTCATCGGCCTGTTCGGCACGGTCTGGGGCATCTACAACGCGTTGCTCAGCATCTCGGCCGCCGGTGCCATCACCATCGAGAAGGTGTCCGGCCCGGTCGGCGAGTCGCTGGTCATGACGGCGGCCGGCCTGGCCGTGGCGATCCCGGCGGTGCTCGCCTACAACGTGTTCGGCAAGCGCGTCGCAGCCAGCGAGGCCGAGCTCGAGGGCTTTGCGCACGACCTGCGCGAAATGATCGTCGACACCTCGTCGCCGACCTGAGCGAACGATCGACGTCATGGCATTCGGCCGCCTCGAGCGAACCCCCGGCGCGCAGCCGATGAGCGACATCAACATGACGCCGCTGATCGACGTGATGCTGGTACTGCTCGTCATCTTCATGATCACGGCGCCGCTCATGACCTCGAGCCTCAAGCTCGACCTGCCGAAGACCGACGCCGCCCAGCCGAGCGAGACGCCGCAGTTCATCGCCGTCGCGCTCGACCGCGATGGCCGCTATTTCTTCGGCGACGAGGCGGTCGATGCGGCCACCTTCGCGACGCGCGTCGCTGCCGCGGCCAAGCGCAACGCGCAGACCGAGGTGCAGCTGCGCGCCGACCGCGGCGTCGCCTACGGGCGCGTCGCCGAGCTGATCGGCATCGTCCAGAAGGCGGGCCTCACGCGCATCGGCTTCGTCGCCGAGCCGGCCGCCGCCGCCAGCGGCTCCTGAGTACGCGGGCGAATCGTCACGAAGCGTCGTCGTGGCGGCGCAGGTAGGTGGCGAAGCGCGGCAGGCCGTTCGACGTGAGGTCGCGGTAGCGATAGGTGATGGTCTGGCCCGGACGCGGCGGATCGCGCCGCTGCGCGTCGCTGAGCCCGCTGCCGACGAGAAAACGGCGTCCGTCCGGCGCCTCGACCTCGAGCGCGCCGACCTGACCCCGGTACTTGCCGGCACCGCCGCGCAGGGCCACGACGACCGCCTCGGCATCGAGATGGGGCTTCAACTTCATCAGCAGATCGCTGCGGCCGCTCGCCACCGGCGCCGACGCCAGGTGCAGCATCAGGCCCTCGCCCCCGGCGGCGACCACCGACGCCAGACGGCTGCGCAGCGCGGCCCGGTCGGCGACCCGCGTCTGCGGCGCCGCGACGAGCGGCGCATTCGCCATGCGCGCGACGAACTCACGCAGGCGACCGGCACGCTCCGCGAAAGTGCCGCCAGCACCCGGCATCTCGAACACCATGTAGCGGATGCGCGCCCAGTCGGCCTCGCGCGGCGACGCGGTGCGAACGATACCCGAGAGCGCCTCGAAACGGCCGCGGCCCAGCCACAACTCGCCGTCGACCGGCTCCCCGGGCAACGCGGCCAGGAAGGAACGCGGCGCCGACACCTCGCGCCCGCTGCGGTGGCGCAGCACCCGGCCGTCCCATAGGGCGCGCACGCCGTCGTACTTTTCGCTGACCAGGCAAAGCGCCGGATCCACCTGGCCGGTGTAGGCGTTGGCCAGCAAGGGCCGGAGACCGCAGTCCGACGGGCAGGCACCGGCGTCGCGCCCGCGGGCGCGGGCGACGAAAGACAAGGCCGCGCCGGCCGCGGTCGCGACGACGAGCAGGCGGCGGCGCAGGGTTCGGGTCGAAAGGTCGCGCATGGTGAACCCGGGTTCAAGTGCCACTCGTGGCGAAGGACCCGATGCTCCGTACCAACACCGTCGATGGCTAGAGCCCCCGTCAGGGGACGGGCTCCCCCGAGCGAGCGTGGCATCGCTTTCTATAATCGATCGATGCCTTCTCGTCGACTGGTCTTCGCATGAATCCCGACTTCGAGCCGCGCGAGGTCGAGCAACGGGCCCAGGCCGCATGGACCGCCGGCGACGTCTATCGCGTTCGCGAGGACCCGAATCGCCCCAAGTTCTACGCCTGCTCGATGCTGCCGTACCCGAGCGGCCTGCTGCACATGGGCCATGTGCGCAACTACACCATCAACGACATGATGGCGCGGCACCTGCGCATGACCGGCATGAACGTGCTCATGCCGATGGGCTGGGACGCGTTCGGCCTGCCTGCCGAGAACGCGGCGATGAAGAACGGCGTGCCGCCGGCCAAGTGGACACGCGAAAACATCGCGGCGATGAAGCGGCAGATGCAATCGATGGGACTGGCCATCGACTGGAGCCGCGAGATCGCGACCTGCGACCCGAGTTACTACCGATGGAACCAGTGGCTGTTCCTGAAAATGCTCGAGACGGGCGTGGCGGAGCGGCGCACCCAAGTCGTCAACTGGGATCCGGTCGACCAGACCGTGCTCGCCAACGAGCAGGTTGTCGACGGCCGTGGCTGGCGCTCGGGTGCGCTGATCGAAAAGCGCGAGATCCCCGGCTACTACCTGAAGATCACGAAATACGCTGACGAGCTGCTCGAGTGCGTGAAAACCGGCCTGCCGGGCTGGCCCGAGCGCGTCAAGACGATGCAGGAGAACTGGATCGGCAAGAGCGAGGGCGTGCGCTTCGCCTTCCTGCACTCGATCCACGGCAGCGACGGCGAGCCGATCGGCGGCGGGCGCCTGTACGTCTTCACGACGCGCGCCGACACCATCATGGGCGTGACCTTCTGCGCCGTCGCGCCCGAGCATCCGCTCGCCCTGCACGCGGCGGCTTCGCGCCCCGAGCTGGCCGCCTTCCTCGAATCCTGCAAGAGCGGCGGCACCACTGAGGCCGAGCTGGCGACGCAGCAGAAGAAAGGCATGTTCACCGGCATCCATGTCGTGCATCCGCTCAGCCACGAAGCGATCCCGCTCTGGGTCGGCAACTACGTGCTGATGGGCTACGGCGATGGCGCCGTCATGGGCGTGCCGGCACACGACGAGCGCGACTTCGCCTTCGCCAAGCAGTACGGCATCGACCTGCTGCAGGTGATCCACGTCGACGGCGAGCACTTCACCTACGACCACTGGCAGGACTGGTACGCCGACACCGAATGCGGCGTCACCATCAACTCCGACAACTACAGCGGCCTGTCTTACCGGGCCGCGGTCGATGCCGTGGCGGCGGCGCTCGAGCATCGCGGCCTGGGCGGCAAGCAGACGGCGTGGCGCTTGCGCGACTGGGGCGTCAGCCGGCAACGCTACTGGGGCACGCCGATCCCGATCGTCCATTGCGAGGTCTGCGGCGTCGTGCCGGTGCCCGAGAAGGACCTGCCGGTCGTCCTGCCCGAGGACCTGATCCCCGACGGCAGCGGCAATCCGCTCAACAAGAGTGCCGCCTTCCTGAACGTCGCCTGTCCGCGCTGCGGCGAGCCATCGCGTCGCGAGACCGACACGCTGGACACCTTCGTCGACAGCGCCTGGTACTTCATGCGCTACTGCGACCCGTCGCTCGAGGGCGCGATGGTCGGCGCCGGCACGAAGTACTGGATGCCGATGGACCAGTACATCGGCGGCATCGAGCACGCGATCCTGCACCTGCTCTACGCACGCTTCTGGACCAAGGTCATGCGCGACCTGAAGCTGGTCCAGATCGACGAGCCGTTCACGCGCCTGTTGACCCAGGGCATGGTGCTCAACCACGTCTGGGCACGGCCGACCGAGCAGGGCGGCGTCGACTACTTCCCGCCCGACGAGGTCACTCCACTGGCCGACAGCGAAGGCCGGCCGAGCGCGGGCACGCTGGCCGACGGCTCGACGGTCGAATACCGCGGCATGCTGAAGATGGGCAAGACCGAGCGCAACGGCGTCGATCCGCAGGAGCTGATCGACCGCTACGGCGCCGATACCGCGCGCCTCTTCGTGATGTTCGCCTCGCCGCCCGAGCAGACGCTCGACTGGAACAATGCCGGCGTCGAAGGCGCGAGCCGCTTCTTGAAGCGCCTGTGGAAGTTCGGCGCCAGGCACGTCGACGCGATCGCCGGCGCCTCGGGGCGAAAGGCCGCCGGCACGTCGCCGCTGCGCCACGAGATCCACACCGTGCTCAAGCAGATCAGCTACGACTACGAGCGGATGCAATACAACACCGTCGTCTCCGGCGCGATGAAGCTGCTCAACGCACTCGAAGCGAATGCCGAGACCGACGCGGCCGCCCTGCGCGAAGGCTTCGGCATCCTGCTGCGCACGCTCTACCCGGCCTGCCCGCACACGACCTGGGCGCTCTGGGGCGAGCTCGGCTACGAGGCCGAGTTCGGCGCGCTGCTCGACGCGCCGTGGCCGACGGTCGACACGCAGGCGCTCGTGCAGGCCGAGATCGAGTTGATGCTGCAGATCAACGGCCGGCTGCGCGGCAGCATCAAGGTGCCGGCCGCGACCAGCAAGGCCGGCATCGAGGCGGCGGCGCTCGCCTCGCCCGAATTCGCGCGCTTCTCGGAAGGCGCGCAGGTCAGGCGCGTCATCGTCGTGCCGGGACGGCTGGTCAACATCGTCGTCTGATGACGGGGCGCCGCGCCTTCGTCCTGGCCCTCGCCACCGCCGCGCTCGGGGCCTGCGGCTTCGAGCTCAAGCGCCCGCCGGCGCTGCGTTTCAAGACGATCCAGCTGGCCGGATTTCCGACCCGCTCGCCGCTCGCCGAGGAACTCAAGCGCAATATCGACGCGAGCACGACGACCCAGGTCGTCGAGGCCGCCAAGGACGCCGAGGTCGTGCTGCAGGCGCTCTCCGACGAGCGGCAGAAGAGCATCGTCGCGGTGACGGCTGCCAATCAGGTGCGCGAGTTCGAGTTGCGCTCGCGCTTTCGTTTTTCGCTGCGCACCGCCGCCGGCAAGGAGCTGATCCCGCCGAGCGAGATACTGCTCAAGCGCGACCTCACCTACACCGAGAGCGCGGCGCTGGCCCAGGAGCAGGAAGAGGCTTTCCTGTATCGCGCGATGCAGAGCGACATCGTCTCGCAGGTGCTGCGCCGGCTGGCGTCGGTGCAGCTTCTCTAGTCTCGGCAGAGGTGTCATGCAGATCCGGACCGATGCCCTCGCGGCGCAACTGAAGCGCGGCCTCGCCCCGGTCTACACCGTGTGGGGCGACGAGGCCCTGCTCGCCCAGGAAGCCTGCGACACGATCCGCGCCGCGGCGCGCGCCGCCGGCTGCAGCGAGCGCCAGGTGCACACTGTCGCCGGGGCGCACTTCGACTGGAGCAGCCTGCTCGGCGCGGCGCAGGCGCTCAGCTTGTTCGCGGATCGGCAACTCGTCGAGATCCGCATCCCTTCGGGCAAGCCCGGCAAAGAAGGATCGGATGCTTTGCAGCGCTATTGCGCAACGGCAATCGCCGGCGGCGGCCGCGACGTGATCACGCTGGTGCAACTGCCGCGCCTCGACGGGATGCAGCAAAAGAGCGCCTGGTTCGCCGCCCTCGACGGCGCCGGCGTCTCTGTGCGCGTGCTTCCGGTCGATCGTGCCGCCTTGCCGGCCTGGATCGCGCAGCGCCTGTCGACGCAAGGGCAAAGCGTCGTCTCCGGCGCCGAAGGCCAGCGCGCCCTCGCCTTCTTCGCCGATCGCGTCGAGGGCAACCTGCTCGCGGCGCACCAGGAAATCCAGAAGCTGGGCCTGCTCTATGCGGCGGGCGAGCTGAGCTTCGAGCAGATCGAGGCGGCGGTGCTGAACGTGGCCCGCTACGACGTCTTCAAGCTCGGCGAGGCGGTCCTCGCCGGTCAGGCGGCGCGCGCCCTGCGCATGCTCGAGGGCCTCGAGGCCGAAGGCGAGGCCGCCGTGCTCGTGCACTGGACGCTGGCCGAGGACATCCGCGGCCTGAAACGCGTGAAAGATGCACTCGGCGCCGGCAAGCCGATGCCGATCGCCCTGCGCGAAGCGCGCGTCTGGGGCGCCAAGGAGCGGGTCTTCGAGCGCGCGCTCGGCCTGCTCAGCGAGTCGACCCTGGCTCATCTGCTCGAGGCCGCGCATATCTGCGATGGCTTGGTCAAGGGACTGCGCCATCCCGACTGGCCGCTCGACCCGTGGCAGGGCCTGAAACGGCTGGTCCTCATGCTCGCCGAAGAAACCGCGCGCACCGGCCGCGGCGCGACGACGCGGATCGCCCTGACCGCCTGATCGGTCAGCTCGCTTCGCAGAGCGCCACGAGCAACTCGAGCGCACGAAGAGCCGACGCGGCGCGTATCGAGGCGCGATCGCCGCTGGCCTGAAGCAGGGTGGCCGCCGCCGGCGCGCCGGTCCGCGCCACGCCGATCCACACCGTGCCGACCGGCTTGGCGACCGAGCCGCCACCCGGTCCGGCGATGCCCGTGACCGAGACGGCAAAGCGCGCCCGCGAATGGGCGAGCGCGCCCTCGACCATCGCGCAAGCGACCTCCTCGCTGACCGCGCCCTGGGCGACGATGAGCGCAGAGGGCACGCCGAGCATCTCTGCCTTGGCCTCGTTCGAATAGGTGACGAAGCCGCGCTCGAACCACTCGCTCGAGCCGGCCAGCGAGGTGCAGGCCGCGGCGATCAGGCCACCGGTACACGACTCGGCGGTCGCCATGAAAGCGCCGCGTGCGCGCAGCGCATCGGCCAGGCGCTCGAGCAGCCGCCCAATCATCGCTTCGTCCATCAGATGAATCGCCACAGCGCGATCACGAGCAAGGCGCAGAGCGCGGCGACGAAGTCGTCGAAGAGGATGCCGAAGCCTTGCGCCCAGCCGATCGGCCGGCCGCGCCGGTGCTTGAAGAGCTGGTCAGCCCAGGCAACGGGACCCGGCTTGGCAGCGTCGAAAAAGCGAAACAGAACGAAGGCCGCCAACTGGCCCCAGAAGCCGGCCGGCGTGACGAGCCAGAGCACGAACCAGAATGCGACGATCTCGTCCCAGACGACGGCCGATGGGTCGGCCTGCGCCAGGTGGCGGGCGGTGATGGTGCAGGCCCACCAACCGACCAGCGTCGAGACGAAGAGAACGATGGCGCGCACGCTGTCGCTCATCGCCGGCTGCAGGGCGACCCAGGCAAACCAGGCCCACAAGGTGCCTGCGGTGCCCGGTGCGACCGGCGACAGTCCGCTGCCGAAGCCGAGGGCGATGACATGCGCCGGGTGTGCGAGGAGAAAGCGCCCGTCGGGCTTGCGGCCGGTGCCGCGCAACGGTGGATTCAGCATCGGCTCGGTGCTCATGACGAAGCAGGTGCCGCCACGGTTCGAAAGTGGTCGAACGAGCCGGCCGGGGCGGCGACGTCGCGGCCGGCGGCGGCGACGAAGCGAAGGCCGCTGCCCGACTCGATGCGGCCGATGCGCGTCACGGTCGTTGCCGCGACCGCGGCCGCTTCGGCGACCGCGTCACGGCGCTCGACGGCTGCGGTGAATACCAGCTCGTAGTCGTCGCCGCCGGCGAGCAGGCACTTGCGCTGCATGGCGACGGCCTGCGCCGCGAGGTCGGCGCTGCGCGGCAAGGCATCGACATCGACGACCGCGGCCACGCCCGATCGGTGCAGCAGGTGGCCGAGGTCGCCAACGAGCCCGTCGGAGACATCGATCGCGCTGCTGGCAATGCCGACGAGCGCCAGGCCGAGCGCGATGCGGGGCCGCGGCTCCTCCATGGCACGGCGGACGCGGGCAAAGGCGGCGCCTTCGACGGCGGTCGCGCCGCGCAGCACCTCCAGCGCCAGCCGGGCGTCGCCGAGCGTGCCGCTGACGTAGACATCGTCGCCCGGCCGGGCCCCCGATCGGAGCAAGGCGGCGCCGGTCGCGACCTCGCCGAACACGGTGATGGCGATGGTGAGCGGCCCGCGCGTCGTGTCGCCGCCGACAAGCTCGCAGTCGTGCCGGTCGGCGAGCGCCAACAGGCCGCGCGCAAAGGGGGCGAGGAAGGCTTCGTCGGCGCTCGGCAAGGCCAGCGCCAGCGTGAAGGCGAGCGGTCGCGCGCCGCAGGCCGCCAGGTCGCTCAGGTTGACGGCCAGCGCCTTGTGGCCGAGCCGCTCCGGCGCCACCGTCGAGACGAAGTGCCGGCCTTCGACCAGCATGTCGCTCGATACCGCCAGCGTCATGCCCGGGGCGACGGCGAGCAGCGCACAATCGTCGCCGACGCCGAGGGCGGCACGACGCACCGGCCGCGTGAAGTAGCGGGCAATGAGTTCGAATTCGCCGAGCTGCGCCATGATGGAGCGGGCGATGATAGGCGTCGGCCCGAGCGCGCCGCGCGGGCGTCGAAAACGCACTCCTGTCGGCGTGCCTGCGCCCCGGGAAATATCGGGGTCGAGCCGGCTTGCACTCTGCAATGATGGCCGGCTGCGGCCGAGCCGCGAACCCCAAGGACGGGACCACCCGCCGAGCGAATCATGCCCATCTCCGAACAACGCGCCGCCGAGCTGCGCCGTGCCGCCCTCGACTATCACGAGTTTCCGACGCCCGGCAAGGTCGCCATCGCGGCGACCAAGCAGTTGGTCAACCAGCACGACCTCGCGCTCGCCTATTCGCCCGGCGTCGCCGCGGCCTGCGAAGAGATCGTCGCCGATCCGGCCAATGCCTTTCGCTACACGTCGCGTGGCAACCTGGTCGCGGTGATCACCAATGGCACGGCCGTGCTCGGCCTCGGCGACATCGGCCCCTTGGCGGCCAAGCCGGTGATGGAAGGCAAGGGCGTGCTCTTCAAGAAGTTCGCCGGCATCGACGTCTTCGACATCGAGGTCAACCAGAAGGACCTAGACAAGCTGATCGAGCTGATCGCCGCGCTGGAGCCGACCTTCGGCGGCATCAACCTCGAGGACATCAAGGCGCCCGACTGCTTCTACGTCGAGCGGGCGCTGCGCTCGCGCATGAAGATTCCGGTCTTCCACGACGACCAGCACGGCACGGCGATCGTCGTCGGCGCCGGCGTGTTGAACGCGCTCACTGTCAGCGGCAAGAAGATCGACGAGGTCAAGCTCGTCACCTCGGGCGCCGGCGCCGCGGCGCTCGCCTGCCTGGGCCTGCTCGTCAAGCTCGGCGTGCCGCGCGAGAACATCTGGGTTACCGACCTGGCCGGCGTCGTCTACGAGGGCCGGGTCGAGCTGATGGACGAAGACAAGATCGTCTACGCGCAAAAGACCGAGCACCGCACGCTCGCCCAGGTCATGAAGGGCGCCGACATCTTTCTCGGCCTCTCGGCCGCGGGCGTTCTCAAGCCCGAGATGGTGGCGACGATGCGCGCCAACCCGATCATCTTCGCGCTTGCCAACCCGACGCCCGAGATCCTGCCCGAGGAAGTGCACGCGGTGCGCAGCGACGCCATCGTCGCCACCGGCCGCTCCGACTACCCGAACCAGGTGAACAACGTCCTCTGTTTCCCGTACATCTTTCGCGGCGCCCTCGACTCGGGCGCGACGACGATCACGGCCGAGATGGAGATCGCCGCGGTGCACGCCATCGCCGGTCTGGCGCAGGCCGAGCAGAGCGAGGTGGTGACGGCGGCGTACGCCGGTGCGACGCAGAGCTTCGGCCGCGAATACCTGATCCCGAAGCCCTTCGACCCGCGGCTGATGATGCGCATCGCGCCGGCGGTGGCGCAGGCGGCCGCCGACTCCGGCGTCGCGGCGCGGCCGATTCTCGACATGGAGGCCTATCGCGCCAAGCTGCAAACCTTCGTCTACGCCTCGGGCACGACGATGCGGCCGATCTTCAGCCTGGCCAAGACAGCCAAGCACAAGCGCGTCGCCTTCGCCGAGGGCGAGGAAGAGCGCGTGCTGCGCGCCGTCCAGGTCGTCGTCGACGAGAACGTCGCGCGGCCGACGCTGATCGGCCGTCCCGCGGTGATCGAGCAGCGCGTCGCCAAGTTCGGCCTGCGCCTGGTCGCCGGGCGCGACTACGACCTGGTCAACACCGAAGACGACCACCGCTTCCGCGACTACTGGCAGACCTACCACCGGATGACGGTACGAAAGGGCGTGACGGCGCAGCTCGCCAAGATCGAGATGCGACGCCGCCTGACGCTGATCGGCTCGATGTTGCTGAAGACCGGCGAGGTCGACGGCATGCTCTGCGGCACCTGGGGCGGCACGGCCATGCACCTGCACTACATCGATCAGGTGATCGGCTTGCGCGAAGGCGCCAAGACCTATGCCTGCATGAACGGGCTGATCCTGCCCGGGCGGCAAGTGATGCTGGTCGACACCCACGTCAACTACGACCCGACCGCCGAACAGGTCGCCGAGATCACGGTCATGGCCGCCGAGGAGATGCTGCGCTTCGGCATCAAGCCGAAGGCGGCGCTGCTGTCGCACAGCAACTACGGCACCAGCAACCATCCGTCGGCCGTGAAGATGCGGGCGGCGCTGGCCCTGCTCCAGGCCAACGCTGCCTGGCTCGAGGTCGACGGCGAGATGCACGGTGACACCGCGCTCGACGCCCACTACCGCCACGACACCATGCCGGACAGCCCGCTGACCGGCGAGGCCAACCTGCTGGTTCTGCCAAACATCGACGCCGCCAACATCGCCTACAACCTGCTCAAGACAGCCGCCGGCGGCGGCATCGCGATCGGACCCGTCCTTCTCGGTGCGGCGCAGCCGGTGCATATCCTGACGCCGTCAGCCACCGTTCGCAGAATCATCAACATGGCCGCGCTCACGGTCGCCGACGCCAACGCGGCCCGCTGAGGCGTCGCCAATCCCGAGCCTCGGCGACGGCGGATGTCAATTTATCGATCGGAGCCGCGAAACGTTTCCAGAACTTGATTTCCGTAGGTGTGTGCGCCAACTTAATCCCTATTTCCCGTGCCCCAATTTGTGGCATCAACTTGAGGTTTTCGCCCCGCTTCGGTAACATCTGCAGATTCACAGTTCAGGGATTTCCCGTGGTTTTGATGGGTCGGCTGCAGCCTTGGCGGCCACTGCTCCGGTGGGGAGTGGGAATCGGCGTCGCAGGGCTGCTCGCAGGCGGCACCTTACAAGCGCGGGAATCGGCACCGTTTTCGGGATCGGTGCCTTTGGCGCAGCTACCCGCAGAAGCGCAAGTCACCTATCGCGCCATCCACACCGGCGGCCCGTTCGTGTCGTCCAAGGACGGCGGCGTGTTCGGCAACCGGGAGCATGCCTTGCCGGCCGAAACGCGCGGGTACTACCGCGAATACACGGTGGCAACGCCGGGCGCGCGCGACCGGGGCGCGCGGCGAATCGTCTGCGGCGGGCGAATTCCGGTGGCGCCGACCACCTGCTTCTACACGGGCGACCACTACGCCAGCTTCAAACGGATCAGGCCATGAGCGCCTTAGCGAACTTTATTGAACAGGAGGAACGCGACATGCTCTTGCATACAGTCCGTCCAAACATCGTGCAGTCGATTCGAGCGTATCGCGTCGACGATCTCATGCAGGCGGCCAACCATGCCGACCAGCATTTTCTGTATGCCAATCTGACGGCGGCGCAGTCCAAACAGGAAGTGCTCGAGGGCATCGCCGAAGCGTTCCTGTTTCCGACGCATTTCGGCAAGAACCTCGATGCGCTCTTCGATTGCATGACCGATCTGGTGCAGAAGGCCGGCTCGCAGCCGGGCTTCGTCGTCGTGCTCGAGCAGCTGCCCGACAACCCGCGTTTCGACCGCGAGGCGCGCGAGCAGTTGCTCGACGTCTTTCGCGACGCCGCAGACTTCTGGGCGGAGCGCAAAGTACCGTTCAGGTGCTTCTATTCTTTTCAGTAGCCCGCTCCCAAGAATCAGGGTCATGGGAGCGGGCGACGGAAGTGGCCCCCGGCGTCAACGAAAAGAGCATCGACAAGCCCGTCAAGGCAGCGTCGAAAACGGCAGCGAACAGTTCGTTCGGCGCCAACATGCCGCTCATGAGCAGCGCCTTCGATACGGCG
>JANXXS010000403.1 GCA_025350505.1 Burkholderiales bacterium | reverse complement strand
CGACCCGGCGTTCGGCCTGCCGGCGACCTGGATCGAGGAGCGCCAGCGCGAGCAGGCCCAGATAGCCGGATTTACGGTCGTTGATTGCTCGACCGTCATCGCCACCCACCTTTCACACTTGATGCAACTGCACGCGGCACGCCTGCTCGGCCGTGTCGAGACCCAGCAGCTCGTCGAGCACGTGACCAAGCTGGCCCCGAAACTGATGGAAGACGTGATCCCCAAGATGGTCGGCATCGCCGCCTTGCAGAAGGTGCTGCAGCTCCTGCTCGAGGAAGGCGTGCACATCCGCGACATGCGCTCGATCGTCGAGTGCCTGGCCGAGTACGCCGCCACCATCACCGACCCGGCCGAGCTGGCCAAGCGGATCCGCGTTCACCTGGCGCCTTCGATCGTGCAGCAGATCTACGGGCCGATCAAGGAGCTCGAGGTCATCGCCCTCGAGCCCGAGCTCGAGCGCATGGTCACCAACGCCCTCAACTCGCCGCACGGCGCCGCGCTCGATCCGGGTGTGGCCGATACGCTGAGCCGCAGCGCCGCCGATTCGGCCAAGCGCCAGGAAGACCTCGGTCACCCGGCCTGCCTGCTCGTGCCCGACCTGATCCGCGCGCCGATGGCGCGCCTGCTCAAGCGCGCCGCGCCGCGACTCAAGGTGCTCTCGCACAGCGAGATCCCTGAAACCCATTCGATCCGCATCGGTTCCATCATCGGAGCAGCAGCATGAACGTCAGACGCTTTACCGCCCGCACCTCGCGGGAAGCCCTTCGCCAGGTACGCGAAGCGCTGGGCGAAGACGCCGTCGTGCTCTCGACCAAGCCGGCCGGCGCCGGCGTCGAGGTGCTGGCGATGGCGCCCGAAGGTATGCGCCAGGTCGAGCGGCTCGCCGGCGACGCGTCAGGACTCGCACGTCATCCTGAACGCAGTGAAGGATCTCGCCGCGACGATGAGATCCTTCGCTCCGCTCAGGATGAAACGAGTGTGGAGCAGGACGTCGAGCGCCTGCAGATGAGCACGCTCTCCTTCCAGGACTACGTTCGCAACCGCATGCTGAAGCGCCGCAAGGCGGCGATGGACAACGATGCGGCGGTACTCACCGCGGCCCTCACCCCGACTCTCTCCCGCGCGCGGGAGCGGGGGGAAGACATCGATGTGCGTGTCGCGGACGACACAGAGTTTCCGAACGAACGCTCGGCCACGCCGGCCGAGATCTACGCTGCCGCTGCTGCGCGCGTCAAGTCCGAACGCCCTCTCCCGCTCGCGGGAGAGGGCTGGGGTGAGGGCAAGGTCCTCGAGCAACGCATGGCCGACGGCGCGCAGCCGACCCGCGCTGTGGCGCCGCCGCCCGTCGCCGCCGATCCCATCCACCATGCCAACCCGATCGGCGACCACGGCGACCTTCTCGCCGAGCTGCGCTCGATGAAGGGCCTGATCGAAGAGCGCTTCGGCGCTCTGGCGTTCATGGAGAAGCTGCAGCGCCGTCCCGGCGAAGCGCGCCTGACGCAAAAGCTCCTCGACTGCGGCTTCTCGCCGGCACTGATCCGCAAGATGGCCGAAGGCCTGACCGCCGCAGTCGGCGACGAAACGGCGTGGGCGACGCAGGTCCTCGAACGCAACCTCTGCGCTCGCGACGGCGACATCGCCATCGAGGAGCAGGGCGGCGTGTTCGCCGTCATCGGCGCCACCGGCGTCGGCAAGACCACGACCACCGCCAAGATCGCCGCCGCCTTCGCGGCGCGCCACGGCGCCGCCAACCTCGGCCTGGTCACGCTCGACGCCTACCGCGTCGGCGCCCACGAGCAGCTGCGCGCCTACGGCCGCATCCTCGGCGTGCCGGTGCACACCGCGCACGACCGCGCCTCGCTCGAAGACCTGCTCGAGCTGCTGTCGGCCAAGAAGATGGTGCTGATCGACACCGCCGGCATGGCGCAACGCGACACGCGGACGCGCGAGTTGCTCGAAATGCTCTCGCACCGTTCGATCCAGCGCCTGCTCGTGGTCAGCGCCGCTTCGCAAGGCGAGACCATCGAAGACGTCATCGTCGCCTATCACGCCGCGACCTGCGCCGGCATCGTCCTCAGCAAGATCGACGAGGCCGTCAAGCTCGGCCCGGCGCTCGACGCGGCGATCCGCCACAAGCTGAAGATCGTCGGCGTCGCCAACGGCCAGCGCGTGCCCGAAGACTGGCATCGCCTGTCGGCCAGCGCTCTGGTGCAGCGCGCCATGCGCGGCGGCGGCAGCTCGGCCTGGCGCTTCGACGCCGGCGACATGAACCTCGTCTTCGCGGCGCCGCGCGGCGGCCTGGTGTCGAGCGCATCGGCGGTCGCGGCATGAGCTTCGCCCGCCCGCCTCTCCCGTCGCACTCCGACATGTCCGATCGCGCTGCCACCGCGAGCGACCAGGCCGACGGCCTGCGCCGCATGTTCGCGCACTCGCGCGTCCGCTTCGTGCCGGTCGTCTCGAATCCGCACATCGCCTTCGGCGGCGTGCTGCTCGAACGGCTCTGCACCGCTTTCGCCGAACGCCAGGCCAACACGCTGGTCGTCGACGCCGGCGAGCGCGCCGGCGAGGCCGGCGAGATGGCGCTGGTCGATCTCGGCCAATGCGTCGAGAAGCTCTCGGCGCGCGTCTCCTACCTGCCGGCGCGCGGCCTGCCGATCCGCTTCGTCGACTCGGACGGCTCGACGCACAGCATGCTCCACGCCGTCGCCGAGGCGGCGCCGCAATGCAGCGTCGTGCTCGTGCACGCCAGTGCACCCGAACTGTGCCGGCTCTTCTCGCAACGCCGCGCCGCCAGCGCCTGGAGCGAAGCACCGTGCCCGATCGTCCTCGCCGAAGACCGGCCGGGCAGCGTCACGCACGCCTACGCGGCGATGAAATTGCTGACGCAGCGCGCCGGCCTCTCGGTGTTCGACCTGCTGCTCGGCGCCGCGCCTAATTCGCCGCGCACCGAGCGCATCGCCCGCCAGCTCGCCAACTGCGCCGACGGCTTCTTCGGCGCCGTGCTGCGCGACTGGGCCCGCGTCGATCCGGCCGGCGAAGCGACCGAGACGCCAAGCGCGGCGCTCTGCCGCCTGGTGGCGACGCGGCTCGGCGGCGACGTCGCCAGCCGACCCGGCGGCGCGCCGCAGCGAAGCCCGGCCACCGCTGCCGCGTCCACGGGCCTCGCGTTCTCATGATTTCCGGAGCTGCCATGTACACCGCCAAAGGCCAGCTGGACCTGAACACGACGCTGAAGCAATACAGCGGACTGGTTCGGCGCCTGGCCCATCAGATGATCGCCAAGCTGCCGGCCAACGTCGAGATCGACGACCTGATCCAGGTCGGCATGATCGGCCTCACCGATGCCCTCTCGCGCTTCGACGCGGCGCAGGGCGTGCAGTTCGAGACCTTCGCGACGCAACGAATCAGAGGCGCGATGCTCGACGAGCTGCGCGGCAACGACTATCTGTCGCGCGGCACGCGCAAGCAACAGCGCTCGATCGAATCGGCGGTCGCCAAGCTCGAGCAGAAATTCGGCCGTGCGCCCGCGGAGAGCGAGATCGCCAAGGAAATGGGCGTCACGCTTACCGAATACCAGGAGTTGCTCGGCAAGGTGCGCGGCACCCAGCTCGTCTACCTCGAAGACATGTCGGGCGACGAGGGCGACAACGACTTTCTGGACCGCCACGTCGGCGTTGAGGAGGGCAACCCGCTCGCGCAGCTGCAGGACCAGCGCATGCGCGAGGCCCTGGTCGAGGCGATCAAGGTGCTGCCCGAGCGC
>JANXXS010000395.1 GCA_025350505.1 Burkholderiales bacterium | reverse complement strand
CGCCTTGACCATGTCCCAGAACTGCGGGTTGTACTTGCTGTCCTGGGTGATGAGCATGAAGCCGACGCCGGACTTCTCGATGTCGTAGGTGGTGACCTTGCCTTTGAGCTTGTCGCCCTTGGTGGTGAAGACGCGCAGCAGGTCGGCGTGGCTCTGCGGGATCTCGTCTCCCGAGAGCAGCCGCTTGTTGTAGACGATGGCGAGCGGCTCGTAGGTGGTGCCGAAGGCCTCGTTCTTCCACACCGCCCAGGACGGCAGGGCGGCGATCTCGGGCGAGGCGTAGGTCATGGCGCCGCCGTCGCTGACGAGCTTGATCTGCAGGTCCATCGCCGAGCTCCAGAGCACGTCGGCCGAGCCCGGCGAGCCCGAGCCGGGCCAGGGTGGTCCTGCGGCGCAGGGCGCGTGGTGCGGTCATCGCCAAAGAGTAGCTCGTCGGGAAATTCTGTCCAGCCGTAGACTCGACGAATCGTCCGTGAAAGACAACGCATCGCATGAAGATCGAATTCGTTTCCGACGTCGCCTGCCCATGGTGCGCGGTCGGGCTGCATTCGCTGGAAAAGGCGATCGCCGAGATCGGCGACGCGATTCCCGTCGAGCTGCACTTCGAGCCCTTCGAGCTCAATCCGACGATGCCGCCGGAGGGCGAGGACGCGATCCGCTACCTCGCGAAGAAGTACAGTGCGCCGCCGGAGCAGCTCGCCAAGTCGCGCGCCGCGATCCGCGAACGCGGCGCGGCGGTCGGCTTCGAGTTCGGCGAGCGGCCCTGGGTCTGGAACACGTTCGATGCACATCGCCTGTTGCACTGGGCCGGCCTGACCGACGACGACAAGCAGCGCGCCCTGAAGCACGCCTTGCTGAGCGCATATCACACGCGGGCCGAGAACCCCGGTTCGCGCGAGGTGCTGCTCCGCCTGGCCGTCGAGGTCGGCCTCGACATCGATCGGGCGCGCGCCATCCTCGACTCCGACGAGTACGCAAAAGAGGTGCGCGAACGCGAGCGCTTCTGGCAGGAGCGTGGCATCAGCTCGGTGCCGGCGGTGGTGATCGATGGCAAACACCTCATTTCCGGCGGCCAGCCCCCCGAGGTCTTCGCGCAGGCGCTGCGCCAGATCGCCGCCGCGGCCTGATCGCGGCACGGCGACGCCCGGTCACACAATCGCAGGTCGCGGCCGATCGAGCCGCGATAAAGTCGCCGCCCATCGCCTTTCTTCCGAGGAGCCGCTCCGTGCCGATCCGACCTTCGATGCTCGCCCTCGCCTGCCTGGCCGCGCCCGCGCTGGCCTTCGCCGCGAAATGGGAAAAGGTCGGCGACGCCGGCCCGGTCGCCGTCTATGTGGACAAGGACAGCGTGCGCAAGAGCAGCACCGAGACGCGCGCCCAGCTCGAATGGCGCTGGAAGGCGCTGACCGACGTCCCGGGCGCCGACCCGCCGCGTCAGTACCGTCTGGAGCGGCAGCTGCAGATCACCCACTGCAGCAATCGCAGCTACGCCGTATCGGAAGGCACGCGCTATGCCGACGACCGCGGCCTCGATCCGGTCTCGAGCTACAAATACGACGAGTCGGCGCTGCCCTACGGCGTGCCGACGCCGCGCACGGTGCGCGACCTGGTCGTGACCTACGTGTGCAGCCTGCCCGAGCCGAAGAAGTGAAGCTTGGCGAGCCGACCGCCGGTTTCGAGTCGATCCTCGCGGTCGGCGCCGACGCGGCGCCCGCCCTTTCGGCCCCGGGCCGGCCGACACTCTCGCACGGCGCGCTGCGCCAGCTCGTCGCGACGACGCTGGCGACGCTCAACACGGCCGGCGCCGGGCGCAACGACCGCGTCGCCATCGTCCTCGACAACGGGCCTGAAATGGCGGCCTGCTTCATCGCCTGTGCCGCCGGCACGGCAAGCGCGCCACTCAATCCGGCGTACCGCGCCGACGAGTTCGAGTTCTACCTGTCGGACCTGAACGCGAAGCTGCTCATCGTCGCCAGAGGCAGCACGTCGCCGGCTGTCGCGGTGGCGCAGAAGCTCGGCGTCGGCATCGTCAACCTCGTCGTTGCCGAGGGTGCGCCGGCGGGCAGCTTCACGCTTTCACCGCGGGCTGCGCCGGCCGGCGAGGCCGCGGTGCCGTCCGCCCGCGGCGGCTACTCGACGCCGACCGACACGGCGATGGTGCTGCACACCTCGGGCACGACCTCGCGGCCGAAGATCGTGCCGCTCTCGGTCGCCAATCTGTGCGCCTCGGCGGCGAACATCCGCGCCACGCTCGCGCTGCAGCCCGACGATCGCGGCCTCAACATCATGCCGCTGTTCCACATCCACGGCTTGATCGCCGGCGTGCTGGCGCCGCTCTCGGCCGGCTCGTCGGTCTTCTGCACGCCGGGCTTCAACGCGCTGAAATTCTTCGCGTGGATGGACGAGGCCGGGCCGACCTGGTACACGGCCGTGCCGACGATGCACCAGGCGATCGTCGGCCGCGCCAAGGGCAACGCCGAGGCGATCCGCAACAACCCGCTGCGCTTCATGCGCTCGTCGTCGTCGTCGATGCCGCCGCAGGTGATCAAGGAACTCGAGGCGGCCTTCGGCGCGCCGTTGATCGAGTCCTACGGCATGACCGAGGCGACGCACCAGATGGCGTCGAACCCGTTGCCGCCGCACACGCGCAAACCCGGCACAGTCGGCGTCGCGGCAGGCCCCGAGGTCGAGATCATGGGCGAGTCGGGCGAGCTGCTCGGCGCCGGCGAAACGGGCGAGATCGTCATCCGCGGCGCCAACGTCACGGCCGGCTACGAGAACAACCCGAAGGCCAACGCCGAGGGCTTTCGCGACGGGTGGTTCCGAACCGGCGACCAGGGCGTGAAAGACGCCGAGGGCTATCTCTCGATCACCGGGCGGCTGAAGGAGATCATCAACCGCGGCGGCGAGAAGGTGAGCCCGCGCGAGGTCGACGAGATCCTGATGGACCACCCGGCGGTGGCGCAGGTCGTCACCTTCGGCATGCCGCACGCCAAGCTCGGCGAGGAGGTGGCGGCGGTGGTCGTCCTCAAGCCGGGCAGCGCCGCCACCGACCGCGAGCTGCAGGCCTTCGTCGGCGAGCGCGCTGCCGAATACAAGGTGCCGAAGAAGATCCTGTTCATGGACGAGATCCCGAAGGGCACCACCGGCAAGCTGCAGCGCATCGGCCTGGCGGCCAAGCTGGGCATCGGTTGAACGCAGCATGAAGATCGCGGTCGTCGGCGCCGGCGCGATCGGCGGATTTCTCGGGGCGCGGCTTTCGCTCGCGGGCCACGAGGTCACGTTCATCGCGCGCAACAAGAATCTGGCGGCGATCTCGCAGAACGGCTTTCGCCTGATCGAGGCCGACGGCCGCGAGCAGCACGCCACGCAGGCGAAGGCTGTCGCCGATGGCGGCGACGCCGGCGCGCAGGACTGCGTGCTCCTCACCGTCAAGGCGCATCAAGTACGCGACATCCTGTCGTCGATACAAGGCCTGCTCGGGCCGGAGACGGCGGTCGTGACGATGATCAACGGCCTGCCCTGGTGGTACTTCCAGCGCCTGAGCGGACCGTACGAAAACCGCACGCTCGAAAGCGTCGACCCCGGCGGCACCGTCGCCGCGGCGATCGGCGCCGAGCGCGTCATCGGCAGCGTCGTCTACCCGGCCACCGAGCTGGTCGAGCCGGGGCTGGTGCGCGTCATCGAGGGCAATCGCTTCACCTTGGGCGAGCCCGACGGCAGCCGCACCCTGCGTATCGAGGCGCTGTCGCAGGCCTTGATGGGCGCGGGATTCAAGGCGCCGGTGACGAAGGACATCCGCGCCGAGATCTGGCTCAAGCTCTGGGGCAACGTCAGCTTCAACCCGGTCAGCGCCCTCACCCACGCCACGCTCGAAGGCATCTGCCGCGACCCGGGCGGCCGCGCGGCGGTCGAGGCGATGATGAAGGAAGCGCAGGCCGTCGCCGACAAGCTCGGCGTCGCCTTCAAGATCTCCATCGAGCAGCGCATCGCCGGCGCCGAGGCGGTCGGCGCGCACAAGACCTCGATGCTGCAGGACGTCGAGCACGGCCGTGCCCTCGAACTCGAGGCGCTGGTCGGCAGCGTCGTCGAGCTCGGCCGCATCACGGGTACGCCGACACCGTCGATAGCCGCGGTCTACGGCATCGCCGGCTTGCTCGCGCGGACGCTGGCGGCGTCGAAGGCAAAGCTGGCGCCTTCGCCGGCCTGATGCGCCGCTCGCGACCTCGTCGTCTTCGGCTCAGCGCGCGCCGCGCGTGTTGAGATAGACCGAGTACAGCGAGGTCGTGCCGCAGATGAACATGCGGTTGCGCTTGGCGCCGCCGAAGCAGAGGTTGGCAACCGACTCGGGGATCAGCACCTTGCCGAGCAGCGCGCCGTCGGGGGCGTGGCAATGCACGCCATCGCCGGCGCTCAGCCACAGATTGCCGTGCACGTCGACGCGCAGGCCGTCGTAGACGCCGACCGGGCAGATCGCGAACACCTCGCCGCCCGAGAGCGCGCCGTTCGCGCCGACGCGAAAGCAGCGCACGTGGTGCGGCCCGTCGACGACGTGCGTGACGCCGGTATCGACGATATAGAGAAGCGATTCGTCGGGCGAGAAGGCGAGGCCGTTCGGCTGCACGAAGTCGCTCGCCACGACCCCGATCGCGCCGCTCGCCGGGTCGACGCGATAGACACGCTGCGCGCCGATCTCGCTCGGCGACGCGTCGCCTTCGTAGTCGCTGTCGATGCCGTAGCTCGGGTCGGTGAACCAGACGCTGCCGTCGGACTTGACCACCACGTCGTTCGGCGAATTGAAGCGCTTGCCTTCGAATCGCGCCGCAAGCACGGTGCGCGAGCCGTCGTGCTCCGTACGCGTGACCGAGCGGCTGCGGTGCTCGCACGAGACGAGCCGGCCCTGGAAGTCGACGGTGTGGCCGTTGGCGTTCATCGACGGCTGGCGGAACACCGAGACCGAGCCGTCGGTCTCGTCCCAGCGGAGCATCCGGTCGTTCGGGATGTCGGACCAGACCAGGTAGCGACCGGCCGGGAACCAGGCCGGCCCCTCAGCCCAGCGGCACCCGGAGTGGAGCTTCTCGACGCGGACGTTGGGAAACGCCAGCTTGCGAAAGCGGGCGTCGACGAGCTGGAAGTCGAGGGTGAGTTCGAGGCGCATCGACCCGCTACTGTATCGATCCATGGGGTATCCGCTTAGCTCCAGTCACCCCAATACCACTGGATGCCCATCCAGTGTATGCTTGCGCCGCGCAGGGGTCGATCTCTTCCTCACCACGTCCTCATACGTCACCGGTTCGGTGATGACGGCCTGCTGCAGCAAACGG
>JANXXS010000391.1 GCA_025350505.1 Burkholderiales bacterium | reverse complement strand
CTTGGGCGCTGAGGTCGCGACACCCGTGGCGGCCGCGCCGGCGCGACAGGCCACCGGCGCTCCGCTGCTCAGGGTCGAGGCGCTCAACCAGTACTACGGCGGGTCGCACATCCTGCGCAGCGTCTCGCTCGAGGCGGCGGTAGGCGAGGTCACCGTCGTGCTCGGCCGCAACGGCGTCGGCAAGACGACGCTGCTGAAGAGCCTGATGGGCGTGGTGCCGGTGCGCTCGGGAAGCTTGGTCTTCGACGGCGTCGACATCGGCAAGGAAACGCCTTACGAGCGGGTGCGTCGCGGCATCGGCTACGTGCCGCAGGGGCGCGAGATCTTCGCCCGGCTGACGGTCGAAGAAAACCTGGCGATGGGCCTGGCCTACCGGCCCGGCTCGACGCGCATGCCGCCCGAGCTGTTCGAGCTCTTCCCGGTGCTTAAGGCGATGCTGCATCGGCGCGGCGGCGACCTCTCTGGCGGCCAGCAGCAGCAGCTGGCGATCGCCCGCGCGCTCGCCGCCGGGCCGCGCCTGCTCGTGCTCGACGAGCCGACCGAAGGCATCCAGCCGTCGATCATCAAGGACATCGGCCGCATCATCCGCATGCTCGCCGACACGGGGCTCCCCATCGCCGGCAGGCCGCCGCAGCGAATCGCGATCGTGCTGGTCGAGCAGTACTACGACTTCGCCGAAGAGCTCGCCGACCGCTACCTCGTCATGGAGCGCGGCGAGATCGTGCAGCAGGGTCGCGGCGCCGACATGGCTGCCGAGGGCGCGCGGGCCCGGATGTCAATCTAGGCTCTGACCGAGTAGCGCCGCCGCCGCGAGATGCGGTGAGCCCGTGCTCTTCTTCTCCGCCTCCTTGACGCGCTCGAGCACGGCCCGGTTCATGGCCGCGGCCGTGCCGTGCTTCGCCGCGAGGGCGACGATCGCGCCCTGCAGCTGATCGATCTCGGTCGTGCGGCGATGCTCGAGGTCGTCCCACATCGAGGAGCGCGCGCTCGGGTCGATGCGCAGCTGGGCGGCGGCGACGAGCTTGAACAGTCCATCCGGAAGTCGCAATACCGACGGCAGCAGCGCGGGCGGCAGCGCGCCGACCTTGGCAGGCCGGATTCCGGCCGCGCCCAGCGCCGCCAGCGCCTCGCCGATGCAGGCGGCAAGCACGCGGCGCCAGTCGCGCAGTGCCAGCTCTTCGCGCAGCGGCACGCCGGCGAGCGCGTTGAGTGCGTTGTTGAGGTTGAGCAGCAGCTTGCCCCAGGCGACGGCACGCATGTCGGCATGCGTCGTGATCGGCAGGTACGGCGTGGCCAATGCTTCGGCGATTGCTGCGGCCTTGGCGTCGATGACGATGTCGCCGCCGGTGGCGCGATGAAAGCGCCCGGCGCCGAGCGCGACGACGTTGAACGGCACCATGCCGGCGACGACGTTCATGCCGGGCAACGCGTCCTGCAGGATGCTCGCGTTGTCGACGCCGTTCTGCAGCGAAATGACGACTGCGTGTGCCGGCGCGAGGGCACGGATGCTTGCCGCCATCTCGCGCGTGGCGCCGCTCTTCACGGTGACGAGGACGACGTCGGCGGAGGCGAGCACGCCAGGGTCGACGGCGACGGCGAGATCCTTCGTCGCGACGCGCAGCGTGCAGTCGTCCTGGTCGCTCAGCGTCAGGCCGTGCTGCGCCAGCTCGTCGGCGATGCGTGGTCGGGCCAGGAACGAGACCCTGTGGCCGCCGGCGGCGAGCTGGCCGCCCACGAAGCAGCCGATCGAGCCCGCGCCGGCAACGACGACGTGTTGCTTTCGTTCCTTCAACTCAGCTCCTGGAAATGGCCAGCCAGGCCATCACGCTCGAGACGACGAGCAGCGCCAGGCCCGGCATCAGTATCGCCGCCGGGTCGGTGGAAGGAAGCGACCCTTGCGCCCCGGCCAGGGCCGCGACCAGCGCCCCGACCAGCGTGCCGGCGATCGTCCAGCGGCGGACGATGCGCTCGCGATCGTGAGCCCGGCGCAGCGTCGCCAGCACGGCCGCCGGAGCCAGCACGACCGGGTGCGCGGCCATGCGCGCCAGCACCGCCGCGCTGAAGCCGGCGTCGGCGATGGGCGCCGATCGTGCCGCGCGCAGCACGGCGTCGAGCCAGGGGTCGTCGGCCGGACGCGTGACGTCGCTGCCGGCATCACGGCTGCTCACGGCCGCTCCGTTCGCGCCGGCGCCCAGGCCGCCAGGGCCTCGCGCAAGCGCGCCTTGCCGCGCGCGACGTGCGACTTCAGGGTGCCGACCGGCATGCCGAGCACGTCGGCCGCTTCCTCGTGCGAGAGATCGAGCTGGAAGCAGTGGAACAAGGCGAGTCGCTGCGCTTCGGGCAGGCCGGCCAGCGCCCGCTCGACATCGAGCCGACGTGCGACGTCGATGTCGATGCCGGTCGCGCCGGTGTCGGCAGCGCCGCCCGCTCGGCTCTCGTCGGTCGTCTCGATGCGCCCGGCCTCGCTGCGCCGATGCATGAGGTAGCGCCGGTAGGCGACGCGATGCAGCCAGGTCGACAGACGCGCCTCGCCGCGGAACTCGCCGATGCGCCGCCAGGCCAGCACGAAGGTGTCTTGCGCCAGCTCGTCGGCGACTGCGTCGCTGCCGCGCACGAGATGGCGCAGCTGGCGTCGAACCGTCGACTGGTGCCGCATCACGAGCTGGCCGAAGGCGTTCGCGTCACCGCGCTGCGCCGCCGCGAGCAAGGACGGGTCGTCATCGCCGCCGTCGGCGCTGGTCGGCTCAGCCCGGGCCGGTGACGGCATCGTCGGGCGCTGGCTTGCGGGTGAGCCACAGCCCGATCAGCTGGGCCACGCCGACGATCGCCACCAGCGCGCCGACGCCCCAGAGAAAGCGCATCGACGGCCATGTGTAGAAGAAGATCATGAGGCCGATGCCGGCGCCGAGCATGGAGAGCGATGTCATGAGCATCGCTCGCGAGTCCGAGGCGGGCCGGTCTTCCTTGTCCGACCGGAGCAGCTCGGCCGGCACCGGCAGGCCCTTGTCGGCGAGGTAGCGCACGGTTGCCAGCGTCTCGGCAGAGCGCCGGTGCCTGAAGTGCAGGACGATGAAGACGATGGCCACCGGCATCATCACTGAAAAGATGCCGACGAGCGGGCCGAGCAGATTCTGCAGTTGCCCCGATGCGATCAAGCTTTCCACCATTCATCTCCCCTCGATGCCGTCAGGCATTGTTTGCCACGCAGGCTTGGATGCGCGCCGGCGCCGGCCGGATGCACCAGGGTCCAATCTATTCCGGACCGGCGCCCATCACAATCGGGCCGAACGCAACTCTGCACACCGCGCGATGATCATCGTCCACCATCTCAACAATTCGCGCTCGCAACGCGTGCTCTGGCTGCTCGAGGAGCTGGGCATCCCGTACGAGATCCAGAAGTACGAGCGCGACGCCAAGACCATGCTCGCGCCGCCGGCGCTGCTGAAGGTGCATCCGCTCGGCAAGTCGCCGGTCATCACCGAAGATGGCGTGACGGTCGCCGAGTCGGGCGCGATCATCGAGTACCTGCTCGAGCGCCACGGCGGCGGCCGGCTGATGCCGCCGGCCGGCACGCCGGAGCGGCTGCGCTTCACCTACTGGCTGCACTTCGCCGAGGGCTCGGCGATGTCGCCGCTGCTCATGAAGCTGGTCTTCGACCGCATCGAGAGTTCGCCGATGCCGTTCTTCGTCAAGCCGATCGCGCGCGGCATCTCGGGCAAGGTCAAGAAGGCGCTGAGCGAGCCGAACCTGAAGCGCCAGCTCGACTACATGGAAAGCGAGCTGGCCAAGAGCGAATGGTTCGCCGGCAGCGACTTCAGCGCCGCCGACATCCAGATGAGCTTTCCGGTCGAGGCCGCGGCGCAGCGCGCCGGGCTCGACGCGAGCCGGCCGAAGCTGATGACGTACCTGAAAAAGATCCACGCCCGGCCGGCCTACCGCAAGGCGCTGGAACGCGGCGGTCCCTACAGCTTCGCCAACGACTGAGGCGAAGGCGCTTCGCCCGCCGTTCGGTGAGCTGAAGTCGCGCGCCCAGGCCGCCGACGTGACGCTGCTCGACGAGGGCGAGACGACCTGCTGCTATGCGCGCAGCGAGAAGCACTGGGTCACCGACCCGCAGGGCATCGCCTGGGAGCATTTCCACAGCCTCGACAGCATTGCGACCTTCAACGTCGGCCAAAATGGTGAGCGAAGCCTCGGCCTGCTGCGCCACGACTTGCGCCCGCGCGCCGCGGCACGATGACGATCTGCTCTTCGACCCCGCCGTTCGACGGTTCATGAACGCCTCGCTTCGCCATGCCGCGCCCGCGCTGTCGGCAGCGCTGCTCTTCGGCGCCAGCACGCCGCTGGCCAAGCTCCTCGTCGGCGAGACCGCGCCCCTCCTCCTCGCCGGCCTGCTCTACCTCGGCAGCGGCGTCGGCCTTGCCCTGCTGATCGGCCTGCGCCGTGCCATGGCGTCGGGCCGCGGCGACCCGGCGCCGATCTTCGCGCTGCCGCGCCGCGACCTGCCCTGGCTGCTCGGCGCGATCGTCGCCGGCGGCATGCTCGGGCCGGCGCTGCTCATGGCCGGGCTCGCCCGGACGAGTGCTGCTTCGGCGTCGCTGCTGCTCAACATTGAGGGCGTGTTGACGGCGCTCATCGCCTGGCTCGTGTTTCGCGAGAACGCCGACCGGCGCATCGTCGCCGGCATGGCTGCCATCGTCGCCGGCGGTGCCTTG
Organism: Burkholderiales bacterium; assembly: GCA_025350505.1. Lineage (GTDB taxonomy): Bacteria > Pseudomonadota > Gammaproteobacteria > Burkholderiales > Burkholderiaceae_C > Schlegelella_A. The sequence continues at coordinate 19,568 of JANXXS010000391.1, read as the reverse complement.
CTCGCCTGGCAGCCCGGCGCGGTCGCGCTTGCGCCAGGCGCGCTGCTGGTGATCGCCGCCTGTCTGTGCTGGGGCGTCGACAACAACCTGACGCGCAAGGTCTCGGCCAACGACGCCATGCTCGTGGCCTGCCTCAAGGGGCTGATTGCCGGTGCCTGCAACACGGCGCTGGCGTTGACCGGCGGTGCCGTCCTGCCGCCGCTGGCGTCGATCGTCGCGACGCTGGCGGTCGGCTTTGCCGGCTACGGTCTCAGCCTGGCGCTGTTCGTGGTGGCACTGCGCACGCTGGGCACGGCGCGCACCGGTGCCTACTTCTCGGTCGCCCCGCTATTCGGCGTGCTTGTCGCTTTCGCGCTCTGGCCGCAAGCGCCGGACGCCGTCTTCTGGATCGCGGCGGCGCTCATGGGCTTCGGCGTCTGGCTGCATCTGCGCGAACGGCATGCCCATGCGCATACGCATGAGCCGCTGCTGCACACGCATCCGCACACGCACGACGCGCACCACCATCATCTGCACGACTTCGCGTGGGACGGCAGCGAGCCGCATGTGCATCCACATGACCACACTGCGTTGACGCACCGGCATCCGCACTACCCGGACCTGCACCATCGGCACCCGCACTGAGGGTGCCGTGGTCCGGTAACGGCCCGGCAGCGACGGATATCGGCGTGGCGCGGAACGACCGCCGCGTGCGCTCAGCGCGGCGCCGGCGTGTCGAGGCTGCCCGCCACCTGCGGCTGGGCTCGCAAGGCATGGCGCAGCGGTGCGCCGGTCTCGACCAGGGCCGGCAGGGCGGCCCGCGGGTCGGCGATCGCGGCCGAGCGCGCGGGGGGTTCGAGCAGCACGAGCATCGGGCTCTTCATCTGCGCCGCGAAAGCGACGACGGTCTTGCCCGGGTCGAAGGGGAGCTTCTGCCGCGGGCTGGCGCCGCGCGCCATGAGGAAGCCGATCATGTCGCGCTGCGTTTCGGGGAACTGCAGGAAGCCGGGCAGGAGCACGCGCTGCAGCGGCACCCAGGCCAGCTGTCCGCCGCCCTGCGGCGGCGCCAGGTTGGCGAGCTGCGGCAGGCGATAGAGCCACCACTCGAGGGCAGCCCAGTGGCTGTTGCGCAAGGCCAGCTCGAAGCCGCTCGGCAAGCTGCCTTCGTAGCCGTCGAGCGCCGATTCGGGCTTGTGTCCCGCGATTTCGAGCTCGTGGCCGAAGCGCGAGACGAGCAGGTCGGGATCAGCCGCGTCGAGCGGGCTGAACGAAAGCTTGCCGGGTTCGAGGTCGCCGCGGTCGAGCCAGGTCACGAGCACCCGGTCGAGACCGGCGGCGCGCGCCTTCGGACAGCCGAGCATGCGGAACACGTCGTGGCGGACCGCGCGCGGGTCCGATTCGGCGAGCGTGCGGATCGCGCCGAGCACGGCCGGCGGCGCCGATGCGAAATCGGGACAGGGCGTGGACTCGGCGAGCGCGATCAGCGGCGAGCCGGGGCAGCTGTCGACGCTGGCGCCCTTGTCGAGCAGCTCGGGCAGGGCGCGCCAGAGGCGCGGGTCGCGGGTGGCCGCGGCGAGCGCGCATTGCTGCAGGCCGGAGCGCGCCAGGTCGGCCGGCTGGATGCTGCCGGCGACGTACTCGCAACGCGCGTTGAGCGCCCGCTGCACGCTGTTGAGGCGGACGCAGGGCGTCGCATCGCCTTCGGTGAGCTTGCCGTGGACATGCTTGACGATGTCCCAGGTCATGCTCGTGTCCGTCGCCATGCCGGTCGCGCCGACGAGCAGTCCGACCGGCGAGCAGGCGACCAGCAGCGGTCCGACGACGCCGCCGAGAGCGATCAGGGTGAGAAGGCGCAGGACGCGATGCATCGACGGTCGAAGGTGACCGCTGTGCATCGCGCCGGCTGGAGAGCGGGCACGCGCGACAACGGAAAACGATCTTATCGAGGTGGCGCGGCGGTGTCCGTGAACAAACCCGCCGATTCGTATCGTTGGCGGTAACACCTTATTCGCCACGTATCGCTCTGCCGCGCCCCGTGCCGATTCGAGGCCGGCGCTACAGTGGGCGACGCGGCCTGCGCGCGCGCCGACCTCGATTCATGAAGCCGACCCTGCTCCAGCCGCTTGCCGCCGCTCTCGTGCTCTGCCTCGGCCTCGCCGGCGGGGCCGGCGAGGCCGAGGCCGCCTCCGCGGCGCCGGTCGCCGCCGACAACGGCATGGTCGTGACGGCGCAGCACCTGGCCACCGAGGTTGGCGTCGACGTGCTGAAGAAGGGCGGCAACGCCGTCGATGCCGCCGTTGCGGTCGGTTACGCGCTCGCCGTCGTCTACCCCGCGGCGGGCAACCTCGGCGGCGGCGGCTTCATGACGTTGCAGCTTGCCGATGGCCGCAAGGCCTTTCTCGACTTCCGCGAGAAGGCGCCGCTCGCCGCGACTGCCGACATGTATCTCGATGCCGCCGGCAACGTCATCCGGGGCGCGACCGTGCGCGGACACCTTGCCGTTGCCGTGCCCGGCACCGTCTCGGGCCTCGAGACGGCGCTCGCGAAGTACGGGACGATGAAGCGCGCCGAGCTGATCGCGCCGGCGATCGGCTACGCCGAGCAGGGCTTCGTCCTCGACCAGGGCGACGCCGAGCTGTTCGCGATCGGCACCGACGCATTCAGGGCCGACCCGGCGACGGCGGCGATCTTCCTGAACATGGGACGGCCCTTTGTCGCCGGCGATCGCCTCGTGCAGCGCGATCTCGCGGCGACGCTGAAGCAGATCGCCGAGACCGGCGCGGCCGGCTTCTACCGCGGACCGGTCGCCGACGCCATCGTCGCCTCGAGCCGCGCCGGCAAGGGCTTGATCACGCAGGCCGACCTCGACCAGTACGCGACCCGCGAGCGCACGCCCGTCGAGTGCGACTACCGCGGCTACCACGTCGTCTCGGCGCCGCCGCCGAGTTCGGGCGGCGTCGTCCTCTGCGAGATCCTCAACGTGCTCGAGGGCTATCCGCTCGAGGCCTGGGGCTTTCGCTCGGTGGCGGCGGTGCACGTGCAGATCGAGGCGATGCGCCACGCCTACCTCGACCGCAACAGCGCGCTGGGCGATCCCGACTTCGTCCGCAATCCGCTCGAGCGCCTGCTCGACAAAGGCTACGCCGCGAAGATCCGCGCAGCGATCGATCCGGCCCGGGCCGGGGTGTCGCAGAACCTGACTGCCGGCACGGCACCGCACGAAGGCAGCAATACCACGCACTACTCGATCGTCGACGCCAAGGGCAACGCCGTTTCGGTGACTTACACCCTCAACAACTGGTTCGGCGCCGGCGTCACCGCGGCCAAGACCGGCGTGCTGCTCAACGACGAAATGGACGACTTCACCGCCAAGCCCGGCGTCGCGAACAGCTTCGGCCTCGTGCAGGGCGTGGCCAACACGATCGCGCCGGGCAAGCGGCCGCTCAGCTCGATGAGCCCGACCATCGTGACGAAAGACGGCAAGCCGGTGATGGTCGTCGGCACGCCCGGCGGCAGCCGCATCATCACGACCGTGCTGCATACGATCCTCAACGTCGTCGACTACCGCATGAACCTGCAGGAGGCGGTCGACGCGCCACGCTTTCATCAGCAGTGGCTGCCGAACCCGACGATCGTCGAGCCCTTTGCCTTGAGCCCCGACACGAAGAAGACGCTCGAGGCGATGGGCCATGGCTTCCTGCCGTCGCGGCCGGCCAATCATGTCGCCGCGATCCTGATCGGCGCGCCGTCGCTCGCCGGCAAACCGGAGCCCGGCAAGCGTTTCTACGGCGCCAACGACGGCCGCGCCCACACCGGACTGGCACTCGGCTATTGACGCCGATGCGCTGGCGACGGAGCGCGCCTACTTCGTCGCCCGCAGACGCAGCGCGTTGGTGATCACCGAGGCCGAGCTCAGGCTCATTGCCAGCGCCGCGACCATCGGCGAGAGCAGCAGCCCGGTGAACGGATAGAGGATGCCCGCAGCGAGCGGAATGCCGAGCGCGTTGTAGACGAACGCGAAGGCGAGGTTCTGCTTCATGTTGGCGATCGTCTCGCCGGACATCCGGTACGCCTCGGCGACGCCGCGCAGGTCGCCCTTGACCAGCGTCACCTGCGCGCTGTTCATGGCCACGTCGGTGCCGGTGCCCATGGCGATGCCGACGTCTGCCTTGGCCAGTGCCGGCGCGTCGTTGATGCCGTCGCCGGCCATGGCGACGACGCGGCCTTCGCTCTGCAGCCGGGTCACGAGCGCGAGCTTGTCGGCCGGCTTGACCTCGGCATGCACCTCGTCGATGCCGAGCCGGGCGGCGACGCCGCGCGCCGTCGTCAGGCCGTCGCCGGTGGCCATGACGACGCGGATGCCCGCGGCCTTCAACGCGGTGAGCGCCTCGACGGTCGTCGCCTTGATCGGGTCGGTGATGGCGAGCATGCCGGCGGCCTGGCCGCCGACCGCCAGGTAGACGACGCTCGCGCCCTCGCCACACAGGGCTTCGGCATCGTCCTTCATCGCATCGATGGTCGCGCCCGCCTCGTGCATGAAGACGGTGTTGCCGAGCGCGATCGCCTTGCCGCCGAGCTTGCCGCGCACGCCGACGCCGTTCGCCGATTCGAAGCCCTCGGCCTTGTCGAGCGCGAGACCGCGTTCGCGCGCGGCGCGCACGATCGCCTCGGCGAGCGGGTGCTCGCTGCCCTGCTCGAGGCTCGCCGCGAGGCGCAACACCTCGGCCTCGTCGAAGCCCGCTGCGGCGACGACGCGATCGAGCGAGGGCTTGCCTTCGGTGAGGGTGCCGGTCTTGTCGACGACGAGCGTGTCGACGCGGCGAAAGTTCTCGATCGCCGCGGCGTCGCGAAACAGGATGCCGCGTGTCGCCGCCTTGCCGGTGGCGACCATGATCGACATCGGCGTCGCCAGGCCGAGCGCACACGGGCAGGCGATGATGAGCACGGCGACGGCGTTGATCAGCGCATAGACCCAGCGCGGCTCCGGTCCCCAGAGTCCCCACGCGAGAAAGGTGAGGGCGGCGGCGCCGATCACGGCCAGCACGAAGACGCCGGCGACCTTGTCGGCCATGCGCTGCATCGGCGCCCGGCTGCGCTGCGCCTGCGCCACCATCTGCACGATCTGCGCGAGCACCGTCTGCGATCCGACCTTCTCGGCGCGCATGACGAGCGCGCCGCTGGTGTTGAGGGTGGCGCCGATCAGCTTGTCGCCGGCGCGCTTGGACGCAGGCATCGGCTCGCCGGTGAGCATCGATTCGTCGACGGCGCTGCTGCCCTCGACGACGCCGCCGTCGACCGGCACTTTCTCGCCGGGCCGCACGCGCAGCGAGTCGCCGACGTGGACGTGCGTCAAGGGAATGTCTTCTTCGCTGCCGTCGGCACGGATGCGCCGCGCCGTCTTCGGCGCGAGGCCGAGCAGCGACTTGATGGCCGCCGACGTCTGCGCCCGCGCCCTGAGCTCGAGCAGCTGCCCGAACAGGGTCAGCGAGATGATGACGGCGGCGGCCTCGAAATACACCGGCACCCGACCCATCGACACGAACGACGCCGGGAATGCGCCCGGTGCGATCGTCGCGACGACGCTGTAGACGAAGGCGCACGCGGTGCCCAGGCCGATCAGCGTCCACATGTTCGGGCTGCGATTGCGCACCGACTGCACGCCTCGCACGAAAAAGGGCCGGCCGGCCCAGAGCACGATCGGCGCGCTCAGCAGCAGCTCGACCCAGCCCTGCACGGCCGGGTCGAGCAGGGCCATGCGGTGGCCGGCCATGGCCAGCGTCGTGACGACGATCGTGAGCGGCAAGGTCCACCAGAAGCGGCGCCGGAAGTCGATGAGCTCGGGGCTTTCGCCTTCGTCGAGGCTCGGCATCTCGGGCTCGAGCGCCATGCCGCACTTCGGGCAGGCGCCGGCATGGTCAAGGCGCACCTCGGGATGCATCGGGCAGGTGTAGACCGTGCCAGGCGGCGCGGCTTCGACCACGGGACCGGCCGGCTTGGGCGCGAGGTACTTCGCCGGGTCGGCCGCGAATTTCGTCTTGCAGCCGGCGCCGCAGAAATAGAAGCGCTGGCCCGCGTGTTCGTGCACGTGCTTCGATTGCTCGGTGACGGTCATGCCGCAGACCAGGTCCTCGAGCCTGGTCATGGGGCGATCCTCGCTTGCAGGAAGAGCAGATACGACATCGGGTTGCGACCATACGCCGTATCGAGTGCCGCGGGCACTCGCGGCATGCCGACCACGCCGCCCAGGCCCCAGCGCAGCGGCCCGGTCGAGGCGAAGTCGTAGACGTAGCCGAGCGAGAGCTTGCTCACGCGAAAGCTCTGCCCGTGCATCGGATCGCCCGGCGCGAACAGCTCGTCCTTGTCGACCTGCTCGAGGCGGCCGAACAGCGTGTGTCGCTCGGCGACGACCCAGGTCGATTCGAGCAACAGCGCCGGCGACAGCGAACGACCTTCGGGCGCGCGCTTGTCGTTGCGCGCCCAGGCCAGCGTCGTCGACCAGTCCCTGCCGGCGAGCTGCGTCTGCCAGGTCGCCGACACGGTCAGCCGTCGCACGCTGGCTTCCGGCTCGAGCGCTTCGGGGCTCTTGATGTATCCGTAGCTGGCCTGCGCCGACCACGCCTTCGTCGCGTTCCAGGTCAGCCGCGTCGACCAGGAATCGAAGCGGCGCGTCTCGATGTTCCAGCGCCGCTCGTCGGGCTCGCGGCCGTTGAACCAGGAGGCTTCGAGCTTCCACGGCCCCTGGATGGCGCCGGCGGTGACGACGCCGAAGGTGACGTGCGTCGCGTCGAACCAGTGGTGCGCGACCGGCGCTTCGGGATTGCGCATGCCCGAGAAGCGATGCATGAAGGTCGCCGGCCCGAGCGCCGGCTCGCCGGGCAGGCCGGTGTAGACGAAGGCGGCACGATCGTCGCCGAGCTGCAGGCTGTAGCTGGCCGAGAGCTCCATGAAGGTGTCGTGCGGATGCTGCCGGTCGATCAGCGGCGTCTTGCCGTCGGGCGATTCTCCGGTCTGCAGCAGCAGCGGGTAGCCGCTCTTTCCCATCAGCGGGTCGAGCGAGAGCATGGTGCGCAGCCCGAGCGTGCCCGCGCCGAGCGGCCGGGTCGCCATCGCCATCAGCATGCTTTCGCCGAAGGTCTCGCGGTCGCCACGCGGGCCGGTTTGCCGGTCGGCCACCAGGCTGGCGTAGCCGTGCAGCATCAGCGACCAGTCGCCGCGCGTCGTCTGCAGCATCTCCATCGGCGTCGCCTCGGGCTGCCAGCTGGTGCCCGAGGCCTCGCGCGACATCGCATACGGCCCGAGCTGGCCCTTCATGTCGTGCGTGGCCATGGCGTCGCCCTTGCCCATGTCCATGACCATGCCTTCATGGTGTTGGTGCGGCGGCGCTTCGGGCGCCGCGGTTTGCGCCGTCGCCTCGGCGGCGGCAAGCAACGCCAGCGCGCACGACAGCGCCGCGTGGCGGAAAGAACTGGACTTCATGGCCGAGCCTTCGATCGAATGGGGAGAGCCGGCCGGCCCGGTGATCTGAGGTGCAAGGTCGGCGCCGCGAGGCGGCGGAACGATGGACGCGATGTCACCGGCGCGGCGGCGCCGTCACCGCACGGGGCGGCGATTCAGGCGAGCTGCGGTCGAGGGGGCCGCTCGGGGCCGCCGGTGAGAAACAGCGGGTCGACCCGCGTCAGGACCGGCGCGAAGGACTCGACCGGCGCCGCGGCAGCGAAGCCGCGATTCGCCACGGGCAGGGCAGTCGCGATGCAGCAAGCGGCGCAGACGCTGCACTTTGCCGGGGTCGAAGCGAATCGCGGGTCTGTCTGGACGGGCAGGCTCGCCTGCCCCGCCGCGTGATGGTGATGATGCGACATCGCCGCCATCGGCGTCTCTGCCGCTCGCGGGTGATCGGCGGCATGTGCATGAGCCGCCGGCGTCCCGCCTTCGGCGCAGTGAAACATCGTCGCCGCTGCCACGCCCTGCATCGGCAGGGTGGCCGCGAGAAGCCAGCTCAGGACGGTGCGCAGCCAGAAGGACATGCGCGAAGTCTATGCGCTCTTGCTCGCCGTGCTCTTCTTCGCGGGGACCTTGCCGCCTGCCGCCCGCGCCTCCGACAGGCCGATCGCGATCGCCTGCTTTCGGCTGGTCACCTTCTTGCCGGAGACGCCGCTCTTCAACGTTCCTTCGTTGCGCTCGTGCATCGCCTTCTCGACCTTCTCGGAAGCCTTCTTGCCGTAGCTTGCCATCTCGACTCCTGGGTGGTTGGACCGTGCCGCTGATCTGGCATATCGCGTGCCGACGCCGGTCTTGATACCTTCTTGATACCGCCGGCCCCTGCTCTCTATGCCGGTTTGACAGCCGCCGGCGCACGCTCTGCACCTCGCTACGTCATGCAACGGGTGCACCCTTGGACTTCGCCTATCTCGCCCTGATCGCCGCCTTCGCCGCGGCCGTGTTCGGCCTTGTCGCCAGCTGTGCTGCCCTGGGAGAACGTCGATGAGCGGCCTCTACCTGGTCTGCGGCGTCGTCACGGTCGCCTTGTTCGTCTACCTCGTGGTGGCGCTGTTCAACGCGGAGAACCTGTGATGCCGACGCTCCAGGCCTGGCTGCAGCTGGCCGTGTTCCTGGCCCTTCTGCTGGCGCTCGCCTGGCCGCTCGGCCTGTGGCTCGCCGCCGTCGCCGACGGCCGCCTGCCGCGCTGGCTGAAGCCGATCGTGGCCGTCGAGCGGGCGGTCTACCGGCTGGCCGGCGTCGACCCCGACGAGAGCACTTCGTGGCATCGCTACGCCTTCGCCGTCGTCGCCTTCAACGTCATCGGTGTCATCGCCGTCTACGCGCTGCAAAGGCTGCAGGGCGTGCTGCCGCTCAATCCGCAGGCGATGGCCGGCGTCGAGGCCGGCTCGTCGTTCAACACCGCGGTCAGCTTCGTGACCAACACCAACTGGCAAGGCTACGGCGGCGAGTCGACGATGAGCTACCTGACGCAGATGCTCGCGCTCACGGTGCAGAACTTCTTTTCCGCCGCCACCGGCATCGCCGTCGTCTGGGCGCTGATCCGCGGCTTCGTCGCGCGCTCGTCGGGGACGGTCGGCAACTTCTGGGTCGACCTGACGCGCTCGACGCTCTACGTCCTGCTGCCGCTCTCGGTCGTGTTCGCTGTCTTCCTGGTCGGCCAGGGCGCGATCCAGAACTTCGATGCCTACAAGGACGCGACCACGCTCGAGGTCAACGCCTACCAGGCGCCGAAGAACGGACCCGACGGCCAGCCGCTGAAGGACGCCAAGGGCAACCCGGTCATGGAAGACCTGAAGGCGCCGACGCAATCGATCGCGATGGGCCCGATCGCCTCGCAGGAGGCGATCAAGATGCTCGGCACGAACGGCGGCGGCCCGTTCAACGTCAACTCGGCGCACCCGTTCGAGAACCCGACGCCGCTCTCGAACTTCGTGCAGATGCTGTCGATCTTCCTGATTCCGGCCGGCCTGGTGTTCGGCTTCGGCCGGATGGCCGGCGACATGCGTCAGGGCTGGGCCGTGCTGGCGGCGATGACGCTGATGTTCGTCGTCATGGTGGCGATCGTCGCGCCGGCCGAGCAGGCCGGCAACCCGCTGCTTACGCCGCTCGGCGTCGACCAGACCGCGGGCGCGTTGCAACCCGGCGGCAACATGGAAGGCAAGGAAGCGCGCTTCGGCATCGCCGCCTCGACGCTGTTTGCCGCCATCACCACTGCCGCGTCGTGCGGCGCCGTCAACGCCATGCACGACTCGTTCATGCCGCTCGGCGGCGCTGTGCCGCTGGTGCTGATCCAGCTCGGCGAGGTCGTCTTCGGCGGCGTCGGCTCGGGCCTGTACGGCATGCTCGTGTTCGCCATCCTCACCGTCTTCATCGCCGGCCTGATGATTGGCCGCACGCTCGAGTACCTGGGCAAGAAGATCGAGAGCTACGACATGAAGATGGTCGCGGTCGCCATCCTCGCGACGCCGATCCTGGTGCTGGCCGGCACCGCCATCGCCGTCGGCGCCGACGCCGGCCGGGCCGGCATCGCCAACCCGGGCGCGCACGGCTTCTCGGAGATCCTCTACGCCTTCAGCTCGGCGGCCAACAACAACGGCAGCGCCTTCGCGGGCCTCTCGGCGAACACGACCTTCTACAACGTCATGCTGGCGATCGCGATGTGGTTCGGCCGGTTCGCGGTGATCGTCCCGGTGCTCGCGGTCGCCGGGTCGCTGGCCGCCAAGAAACGACTGCCGGTCACGGCAGGAACGCTGCCGACGCACGGACCGCTGTTCGTGCTGCTGCTGATCGGCACCGTGATCCTGGTCGGCCTCTTGAACTATGTACCGGCGCTGGCTCTCGGCCCCGTCGTCGAGCACTTCATGCTCTTTTCAGGCAAGTGAGCGCCATGTCCACCACCCGCGTTTCCTTTTCGCTGTTCGATCCGGCGCTCGTGCGCCCGGCCATCCGAGAGGCCTTCACCAAGCTCGACCCGCGCGTGCAATGGCGCAACCCGGTCATGTTCGTCGTCTACGTCGGCAGCATCCTCACCACGGTGCTGGGCGTCCAGGCGCTCGGCGGCAAGGGCGAAGCGCCGGCCGCGTTCATCCTTGCCGTCGCGGTGTGGCTGTGGTTCACGGTGCTGTTCGCCAACTTCGCCGAGGCCCTCGCCGAAGGGCGCAGCAAGGCCCAGGCGGCGAGCCTGCGTGGCATGAAGAGGCGGGTCATCGCCAAGGTGCTCAACACGCCCAGGCACGGCTCCCCGTGGCATCCCCAGGAGGCCGAGGAGCTGAAGAAGGGCGCGGTCGTGCTGGTCGAGGCCGGTGACACGATCCCGCTCGACGGCGAGGTCATCGAAGGCGTCGCCTCGGTCGACGAGAGCGCCATCACCGGCGAATCGGCGCCGGTGATCCGCGAGGCCGGCGGCGATTTCGCGTCGGTCACGGGTGGCTCGCGCGTGCTCTCCGACTGGCTGGTCGTGCGCATCACCGTCAACGCGGGCGAGTCATTTCTCGACCGCATGATCGCGATGGTCGAAGGCGCGCGCCGGCAGAAGACGCCGAACGAGATCGCACTCAACATCCTGCTCGTTGCGCTGACTATCGTCTTCCTGGTCGTCGTCGTCACGCTGTTGCCGATGTCGATCTTCAGCGTCGAGGTGGCCCAGGCCGGCTCGGCGGTCACCGTGACCGTGCTGGTCGCCCTGCTGGTGTGCCTGATCCCGACGACGATCGGTGCCTTGCTCTCTGCGATCGGCGTCGCCGGCATGAGCCGGATGATGCAGGCCAACGTCATCGCCACCTCGGGCCGCGCCGTCGAAGCCGCCGGCGACGTCGACGTGCTGCTGATGGACAAGACGGGCACGATCACCCTCGGCAACCGCCAGGCCTCGGCCTTTTTTCCTGCCCCCGGCGTCACCGAGCAGCACCTCGCCGACGTGGCGCAGCTCGCGTCGCTGGCCGACGAGACGCCGGAAGGGCGAAGCATCGTCATCCTGGCCAAGCAGAAGTTCAATCTGCGCGAGCGCGACATGACTTCGCTCGGCGCCCGCTTCGTTGCCTTCACGGCGCAGACGCGGATGAGCGGCGTCGACCTCGAGGGCAGCGGCGGCGCGCCGCGGCAGATCAGGAAGGGCGCGGGCGATGCGATCCGGCGTCACGTCGAAGCACTGGGCGGCGCGTTTCCGCCGGCACTGGCGACGCAGATGGACGACGTGGCCCGCCGCGGCAGCACGCCGCTGGTCGTCGCGGAAGGCAGCCGTGCGCTCGGCGTTGTCGAGCTCAAGGACATCCTCAAGGGCGGCATCAAGGAGCGCTTCGCCGAGCTGCGCCGGATGGGCATCAAGACGATCATGATCACCGGCGACAACCCGCTCACCGCCGCGGCGATCGCCGCCGAAGCCGGCGTCGACGACTTCCTGGCCGAGGCGACGCCCGAAGCCAAGCTGAAGATGATCCGCGAGTACCAGGCCGAAGGCCGCCTCGTGGCGATGACCGGCGACGGCACCAACGACGCGCCGGCACTCGCCCAGGCCGACGTCGCGGTCGCCATGAACACCGGCACGCAGGCGGCGAAAGAGGCCGGCAACATGGTCGACCTCGACTCGAATCCGACCAAGCTGCTCGAGGTCGTCGAGACCGGCAAGCAATTGCTCATGACGCGCGGGTCGCTCACGACCTTCTCGATCGCCAACGACGTGGCCAAGTATTTCGCGATCATCCCGGCGGCCTTCGCCACGACCTACCCGCAACTGGCCGCGCTCGACGTGATGCGGCTGGCCAGCCCGTCGTCGGCGATTCTCTCGGCGGTGATCTTCAACGCCATCATCATCGTCTTCCTGATTCCGCTGGCGCTTCGTGGCGTCAAGTACCGGCCCGCGCCGGCGGCCGATCTGCTGCGGCGGAACGTGCTGATCTACGGCGTCGGCGGGCTGATCGTGCCGTTCGTCGGCATCAAGCTGATCGACCTCCTGCTGTCGGCCGCGCACTTCGTCTGACCCTCCAAGGCAACCATGAACACCCTCGTCCGACCGGCACTCGTCCTCTTCGTGCTGCTCTCTCTGCTCACCGGCATCGCCTACCCGTTCGCCATCACCGGCATCGCCCGGGCGGTGTTCCCGAATCAGGCGGCGGGCGGCCTGGTCGAGCGCGACGGCAAGGTCGTCGGCTCGCTGCTGATCGGCCAGAGCTTCAGCGATGCGAAGAACTTCTGGGGCCGGCCGTCGGCGACTTCGCCGATGCCGAACAACGCGGCAGGCTCGAGCGGCTCGAACCTCGGGCCTGCCAATCCGGCACTGGTCGATGCGGTGAAGGGCCGCGTCGAGGCGCTGCGCGGCGCCGACCCGGGCAATGCGGCGCGGGTGCCGGTCGACCTGGTCACGACCTCGGCGAGCGGCCTCGACCCGGAGATCAGCGTCGCGGCGGCCCGCTACCAGGCGGCGCGCGTGGCGCGCCTGCGCGGCATACCGGTCGAACGCGTGCACGCCCTGATCGCCGGGCACGCAAAGGGACAGCTGCTCGGCTTCCTCGGCGAGCCGCGCGTCAACGTGCTGGCGCTCAACCTCGCGCTCGATGCCGCGACCAGACCGTGACCCGCTGACGCAGGCCGACGCCGGCGCGCGCCGGCCGGCTCCTAGAATTACCCGGTCGCAACCGTCCGGGAAGGCGCCGCACCATGCTCATCAACTGCGTGGCCTACAAAGACGGCGCCAAGCTCGCCGATTGCCCGATCGACGACATCAGCGACTACCTGGTCAAGCCAGGCTGCTTCGTCTGGGTGGCGCTGAAGGACGCGACGCCCGAAGAACTCTCGAAGATGCAGGAGGAGTTCGGCCTGCACGAGCTGGCGATCGAGGACGCGCGGCACGGCCACCAGCGGCCGAAGATCGAGGAATACGACGACACCCTCTTCGCCGTGCTGCACACGGTCGAGCTCGGCCCGACCGACGATCTCGTCATCGGCGAAGTCGACATCTTCGTCGGCAAGAACTTCGTGCTCTCGGTGCGCAACCGCACGCAGCAGGGCTTTCTCGGCGTGCGCGCCCGCGCCGAGCGCGAGCCACACCTGCTCAAGCACGGCCCGGCGTTCGTCTTCTACGCGCTGATGGACGCGGTGGTCGACCGCTACTTTCCGATCATCGACTCGCTCGAAACCGATGTGGAGACGATCGAGGAGCAGATCTTCAAGCCGCACCTGGGGCGCCAGAACATCGAGCTGCTCTACGCCTTGAAGCGCAGGATCGGCGTCCTCAAGCACGCCGTCGCGCCACTGCAGGAATCGGTGGCAAAGCTGATCTCCGGCCGGGTGCCGCAGGTCTGCAGCGACAACCGCGAGTACTTTCGCGACGTCTACGATCACCTGGCGCGCATGAACGCTTCGCTCGACTCCCTGCGCGACACGATCGGCATCGCCATGCAGGTCAACCTCTCGATGGTGACGATCGAGGAAACCGAGATCACCAAGCGCTTGGCGGCCTGGGCCGGCATCTTCGCGGTGGCGACGGCGTTCGCCGGCATCTGGGGCATGAACTTCCAGAACATGCCCGAGTTGAAGCTGCCCTGGGGGTATCCCGTAGCGCTCGGCATCATCACGGTGGCGTGCGTCGTCATGTGGTGGCTGTTCCGCCGCGCCAAGTGGCTTTGAGCGTGCCCCACGCTGTCTTCGTTCAATCGTAGATGATGGACGACGCGCGCCCCGATCCCGATGCGCTGATCGAGCGCATCCGGGACGACGAGGCCAGGGCCTCGCGCGGCAAGCTGCGCATCTACTTCGGCTCGTCGGCCGGCGTCGGCAAGACCTACGCCATGCTGGTGGCGGCGCGCGCCGCCAAGGACGCGGGCATCGATGTCGTCGCCGGCGTCGTCGAGACGCACGGTCGCGCCGAGACGATCGCCCAGATGATGGGCCTCGACGTGCTGCCTCGCAAGACGATGGCCGGTGGCGGCAGGACCGCGCTCGCCGAGTTCGACCTCGACGCCGCGCTGGCGCGCCGGCCCGGCCTCATCCTCGTCGACGAGCTGGCCCATTCCAACGTCGCCGGCTCGCGCCACCCGAAGCGCTGGCAAGACGTCGAAGAGCTGATCGCCGCCGGCATCGACGTCTGGACCACGCTCAACGTCCAGCATCTCGAAAGCTTGAACGACGTCGTCGGCGGCATCACCGGCATCCGCGTCCACGAGACCCTGCCCGACACCTTCTTCGACCGCGCCGACGAGGTCGTGCTGGTCGACACGCCGGCCGACGAATTGATCGCGCGACTGAAGGCCGGCAAGGTCTATGGCGCGCCGCAGGCCGAGCGCGCCGCGGCCCACTTCTTCAGGAAGGGCAACCTGATGGCGCTGCGCGAGCTGGCGCTGCGCCGCACCGCCGACCGGGTCGAAGACGACGTCCAGGCCTATCGCGTCGAGCGTGCGATCGGCCGCGTCTGGAAGACCGAGAGCGCGGTGCTCTGCTGCGTCGGCCCGAGCGAAGGCGGCGAGCACATCGTGCGCAGTGCCGCCTTGCTGGCGCAGCAGCTCGCGGTGTCGTGGCACGCCGTCTATGTCGAAACGCCGGCGCTGCAGCGACTGCCGAACGAGCGGCGCGAACGGATCCTGCGCGCGGTCAAACTCGCCGAGGAGCTCGGCGCCACGACGGCGGTGCTGCCGAACGCGAGCGTCGCCGCGGCGGTGGTCGAGCACGCGCGCGAGCACAACCTGTCGAAGATCGTCATGGGCCACAACCAGGCGAGCTTCTGGCGTCCGGCCGGAACGCTGGCCCAGCAGCTCGGCCGCCTGGCGCCCGATGTCGACCTGATCGAGATCGGCGCACCGGCGTGTGCCCCACGCGCGCCTCGTGCGCCCGCTGGCGGCGCGGCTTCCGCCGGCGCTGCATTGCAGCCCGCCGGCTACATCGTCGCCGCCGCCGCCTGCGCGCTGCTCACGGCAGTCGCGCTGCCACTCGAGGCCGTGCTCGACCTGCCGAACATCGTCATGCTGTTCCTTCTGGCGGTTCTCGGCATCGCATTGCGCTACGGGCGCGGACCGGCCGCGCTCGCCTCGTTGCTCAACGTCGCCGCCTTCGACTACTTCTTCGTTCCGCCCAAGCTCTCGTTCGGCGTCGCCGACGCCCAGTACCTGCTGACCTTCGGCGTCATGCTCGCGGTCGGCCTGATCGTCGGCCAGCTCACCGCCGGGCTGCGCTATCAGGCGCGGATCGCCACCCATCGCGAGCGCCGCTCGCACTCGCTGTTCGAGGTGGCACGCGACCTGTCGAGCGTGCTGGCCACCGACCAGGTGGTGGAGGCGGCCGAAGAAGCGGTGGCCCGCGAGTTCCGCGCTCGCGCCCGCATCTTCGTGCTCGACAACGACGATCGCCTGCGCTCGTTCGCCTCTTCATTCGACGACGCCGGCCTCGACGCCGACACGGCGCGCTGGGCCTTCGATCATGCGCAGGCGGCCGGCCTGGGCACCGACACCTTGCCCGGCAGCGTCTGGCTCTACCTGCCGCTCAAGGCGCCGATGCGAGCGCGCGGCGTGCTCGCGCTCAAGCCCGAGGAGCCGCGCCTGTTGCTGGTTCCCGAGCAGCGCCGCCAGCTCGAGACCTTCGCCGCCCTCACGGCGATCGCGCTCGAACGCGTTCACTACGTCGAGGTGGCGCAGGGCGCGACCGTGCAGATCGAGTCCGAGCGCCTGCGCAACTCGCTGCTCGCGGCGCTGTCGCACGACCTGCGCACGCCGCTGGCCGGGCTGGTCGGCCTGGCCGAGAGCCTGCGCCTGACGAAGCCGGCGCTGAGCGCCGAGCAGTCGGAGATCGCGCTTGCCCTGCAAGTCGAAGCCTTGCGCATGAGCACGCAGGTCAACAACCTGCTCGACATGGCGCGGATCGAGAGCGGCGAGGTGCGCCTGCGCCGCGAGTGGCACTCGATCGAAGAGATCGTCGGCAGTGCGGTTCGCGCGACCTCGCGCGTGCTCGCGCCGCGGACGATCACGACCGCACTCGAGTCCGGCCTGCCGCTGGTCGAGTGCGACGCGGTGCTGATCGAGCGCGTCTTCGTCAACCTGCTCGAAAACGCGGCCAAGTACACGCCGTCTTCGGCCGGCGTACGCATCTCGGCGCGCACCGAAGAAGGCGCGATGCGCATCGCCGTGGCCGACGACGGGCCCGGCATCCGCGCCGGCCAGGAAGAGGCGATCTTCGAGAAGTTCACGCGCGGGGCGCGCGAATCGGCGGTCTCCGGCGTCGGCCTCGGCCTGGCGATCTGCAAGGCCATCGTCGAGGCGCACGGCGGCACGATCAGCGTCGCTAACCGCGCCGAGGGCGGCGCCGCCTTCGCCTTCAGCCTGCCGCTCGGCACGCCTCCGGTATTCGACGGTGTATCCGAAGCGCCGGGCGAGATCCCGGAAGAAGCGGCGCCGGCCGCGGCCGCGTGATGGCCGAGACCGCGCCCGTCGTCCTGCTGGTCGAAGACGACCCGCACATCCGCCGCTTCGTCCGCGCCTCGCTCGAGGCCGAAGGCTGGCGCGTGTTCGAGGCCGAGACCGCGAGGCAGGGCCTCGCGGACGCGGCGACGCGACGGCCGGATCTGGTCATCGCCGACCTCGGCCTGCCCGACGGCGATGGCAGCGAGCTGATCCGCGAGCTGCGCGGCTGGTCGCAGGTGCCGGTGATCGTGCTCTCGGCGCGCTCCGACGAGCACGACAAGGTGCGCGCCCTCGACGCCGGCGCCGACGACTACATCGAGAAGCCCTTCGGCGTCTCGGAGCTGCTCGCCCGCGTGCGCGCGCACATGCGCCGCCAGCAGGGTGCGCGCGGCAGCGAGGCGGCGACGACGGTGATGCTGGGCGACGTCGAGATCGATCGCGCCGCACGCATCGTGAAGAAGGGCGGCGTCGCCGTTCACCTGACGCCGATCGAGTACCGGTTGCTCGGCGTGCTGGTCGCCAACGCCGGGCGCGTGCTCACGCACCGCCACCTGCTGCGCGAGGTCTGGGGACCTTCGCACATCGAGCACAACCACTATCTGCGCGTCTTCATGGGCAACCTGCGCCACAAGCTCGAGGACGACCCGGCGCAGCCGAAGATGCTGGTCACGGAGACGGGTGTCGGCTATCGACTGATCGCGGGCTGAAGCGCAAACGAACGCACGGGCACAACCCTTGCCGGCAACGGAACTTTACAGACCGGGTTCCTGACCGGTCGTCCTGCGGTCCGCGGCGCGCGTTGTCATAGCATCGCGACGCCGGTCGCCATCGAAAGGCTCCCATGAAGCTGCAACGCCTGCTTTGCGCCGTCGCCCTCGCCACGGTCCTTCCGATCGCCGCCCAGGCGGCGGTCTCGATCTCGGTCAACATCGCGCCGCCGCAGCTGCCGGTCTACGTGCAGCCGGCGATTCCGGCACCGGGCTACCTGTGGACGCCCGGCTACTGGCGCTGGGATCCAATCGCCGCCGACTACTTCTGGGTGCCCGGCACCTGGGTCGCGCCGCCCGCGGTCGGCCTGCTCTGGACCCCCGGCTATTGGGGCTGGGGCGGCGGTGGTTACTTCTGGCACGGCGGCTACTGGGGTCCGCGCGTCGGCTTCTACGGCGGCGTGAACTACGGCTACGGCTACGTCGGCAGCGGCTACCACGGCGGCTATTGGCGCGGCGGTGTCTTCAACTACAACCGCAGCGTCACCAACATCACCAACACGACCATCATTCGCAACGTCTACAACGCGCCGGTCGCCGAGAACCACACGCGCGTCAGCTTCAACGGCGGGCAGGGCGGCGTGATGGCGCGGCCGGGTCCCGAAGAGCGCCTGGCCAATGCCGAGCATCATTTCGCGCCGACGCAGATGCAGCAGCGTCACGAGCAGGTGGCGATGCGCACGCCTGAGCAGCGTGCCGCGTTCAACCATGGCGCACCGACGCTCGCGGCGATGCCGCGCCCGGCCGAGCAGCGTGGTGGCGAGGCGATGCACGGCCGGCCAGCGCCGGAGCGGCCGATGGGCAACGTGCCGCCGCCGCCGCGTCGCGATCTGGCCCGCGGCGAAGCGGCGCCGGCAATGGCGCCGCACGACCGGCGCAGCGACCGCCCCGAGGCGGCCGCGCAGCACGGTGGCGCGCCGATGCTCCAACCGCCGCATGCGCAGCCGCAGGCACAGATGCAGGCGCAACCGCAACCTCATCCGCAACCGCGCGTCGAAGCGCCGCGTGGCGAGCGGCCGCAAGCCCATCAAGCGCCGGCCGGTCGTGTCGACCCCGGCAACGAACACCGGGGCGGCGGCAACAAGAACGAGCACGAGCGCTGATCCGCCTCGCTGCGGCGCGGCGCCACTGACGCCGCGGGCGGCGGCCAGCCCTAGAACAGCCTGGCCGCGAGCCAGGTGAAGCCGGTGAACGCCGACCACACCGGCGTGCCGCCGCGCAGGCTGCGCGCCGCGCCGGCGTCGAGGGTCAGTCGCTTGTCGACATTGAAGCTCGCCGCGAACAGGAACTGGCTGGTGTTCTCGGCGCCGCGCTCATGCGTGCCGGAGAACTCGCCGACGACGCCCCACTGGTCGTTGAGCGCGCGCGACAGCGACGCCGCCCAGAGCACTTGCCCGCGCGACGCGCCGGGGTCGGTCTGGCCGAGCCGCGTCGCCACCAGATTGAGGTCGGTATGCCAGTCGCCGAGGTCGGCGCTGTAGATGGCGTTGATGCCGTAGTCGGGCTTGCCGCTGCTGCTGCCGATGCCGCGCCGGCCGGTCGGCAGGGTCACGCCGGCCTCGAGGCCGAAGGCCTGCTTGTCGTCGATCGCGAAGCGGCGCTTCAGGACGACGCTGGTGTCGCCGACGCCGCTGACATGGCCGCTGTCGTCGCCCTGCCGGACCCAGGCCTCCTGGCCGACGCGCACGCCCCAGTCCGGCGAGAAGGCGAGCTTGAAGGTGGTGGGCACGCTGTCGCGGCGCGCGCCGGCACCGGCGTGATCGTGCTCGAAGCCGGCTTCGATTTCGAGCCAGCCCGGCGCCGAGAGCGACGCCGGCGTCGAGACGCTCGGTCGATAGGGTGTGGTCGACGGCTCGGCATCGTCGGCCAGCGCGGCTTGCGAGGCGAGGGCGAGCAGCGAAAGAACAAGGGCACGGGTGCGCATGCCCGATGCTAGCCGCAC
>JANXXS010000372.1 GCA_025350505.1 Burkholderiales bacterium | reverse complement strand
CGGCGGCAGCGCCGCTCGAACGGGTGGGCATTCTGGCGATCGTCCGGGCAAACGGTGTGAGGCTGTCGCTGGCCCTCAGCGCCATCGCCGTTCGTCGGCCTTCCATGCGGCGGTGGCGCCGTCGTTTCTGGCGGCCACCTGGCTCGCTGGCCACAACAGTGTAAGCAGCAAGCTGACGGTCTCGGGCAGGCCGCCGGCGGCGATGCGATTCTTCCGGAGGAAGGCATGCCACTGGCGTTGCTTGGCCTCGGCGCGGACAGGCAAGGACGACCGCGGTGCCGCGCGAGCCCCGCGCGTCCTCTTGGACCGAGGGCGTGAGCCGGCGCGGGAGCGGGTTCAACTGACCACCGACCGGACACGCAACGGGCCCGAAATCGAGAGGTGAATCTCACGGCGCGTCATGCGGAAAAGGGGTGCCCGCGCTGCGGGTCTGACAGTCAGACCCCTCCTGGCACGAGATGCACCAATGCATCGCAAGTGCTATGCTTCAGCAATGAAGTCGACGACCCTTCCTCCAGTTCGCGTCGAGCCCGAATTCCGCGCCGCCGCAGAAAGCGTGCTCCACGAGGGTGAGAGCCTGACCGGCTTCATCGAGGCAACCGTGCGGCGCGCAGTCGAGTACCGACGTGTCCAGGCCGACTTCCACGCTCGTGGCCAGGCAGCGTGGGAGGAGATTCAACGTGGCGGCATCACCCATCCTGCCGAGGAAGTGTTGGCCAAGCTGCGCGAGAAGACTGCAGCTCGACGAGACAAGCTTCAGACACGTGGATGACTTTTGAGGTCGTCTTTGCAGAAGCGGCTCGTTCCGATCTCGAGAGACTCCATGAGTACCTCTTGAGTCGTGCCGAAACGGTCGAGGAGCTAGACCTCGCCGACAGAGCGGTGGATGAGATCGAGTTGGCTTGCAAGGTGCAGTTGGCGAGGACTCCGCACCTCTTCCGAAAGGCAGGTACCAGTCTCACACGCCGAGAGTTGGTCATCACCTTTGGCGCCGCCGGGTACGTGGCGCTGTACGAGATTTCGGTCGCTACCGTTTTCGTCTTGGCCGTTCGGCATCAACTTGAAGACGACTACCACTGAAGCCGGACTGACCGCAGGCGCTCCACCTTCAACGAACCGAACAGCGTTTCGCTGCGGGCGTTGTCCCAACAGTTGCCACGCCTACTCATCGAGCTCGTGATGCCGTACTCGGTCAGCATGTTCTGGTAGTCCTTGCTGGCGTACTGGCTGCCGCGGTCGCTGTGGAAGATCAGCCCGGTCTGCTTGGCTGGATGCCGCTTGAACCACGCCATGCGCAGCGCATCGATGACGATGTCGCGCGTCATGTCGGCCCGCAACGACCGGCCCACCACCTGGCGGGAGAACAGGTCGATCACCACGGCTAGGAACAGCCAGACCTCGTCGGTGGCGATGTACGTGATGTCGCCCGCCCAGACCTTGTCTGGTTCGGCCACGTCGAACTGTCGATCCAGCAGGTGGGGTGAGATCGGCAGGTCGTGCTTGCTGTCGGTCGTGACCTTGAAGCGCCGTTTGCCCCTGGCCCGGATGCCATGCAGCTGCATGAGCTATTGCACCCGCAACTTGCCCACCCGGATGCCGCGTGCGAGCAGTTCCTTCCAGATGCGCGGCCAGCCGTAGCCGCCGCGGGTCTCGGCGTGGATGGCCTTGGTGTGCACCAGCAGCGCGTCGTCGCCCAGGTGCCGGCGGTGTGCATCGCCGGCCCGGCGAACGAAGTGCTCGTGGTAACCGGCCACGCTGACCTCCAGCACCCGGCACTGCACCGAGATCGGCCACACGCGCCGGTCACGTTGGATGAAGGCGTACTTCAAGTCGATACCTTTGCGAAATACGCTTGCCGACCCTCGGGCTGTGCCGCCGCGTCCTGCGCATGGTGTCGCGGTCGGCGCGATCCGCTGATCGACCAGGGCCTGCCGGCAGGTGCTAAAGGCCGAGCCGGTAGAAGCGCGACGACGTGCCGTGAAACAGATCGGCTTTCTCGGACGGACTCATGCCCTTCGCCAGCCGCTTGCAGGCGTTCCAGTAGACGCCGTAGCCGTACGAGACCTTGTCGACCGGGAAGTTGCTCTCGAACATCGCGCGCTCGGGACCGAAGGCCTCGATGCACGTTTCGACATAGGGCCGCCACGCCGCTGCGAGCTGCTCCGAGCTCGGCGCGATCTCGGCGTCGTGAAAGCCGAAGCCGAACGACTTCATGCCCATGCCGCCGAGCTTCACGTGGACGTTGGGACACGCTGCAAGCTCGCCGATGCGCCGGCGCCAGTCGGCGAACACGGCGTCGCGCTGGCACTCGAAGCGGCCGAGGCCGATCGGACCGCCCAGGTGATCGACGCAGATCGGCGTTTCGGAAAAAGCGCGCGCGAGGTCGAGCAGGTCGCCGAGTTGCGGATGAAAGACCCACGTCTCGAAGCTGAGACCGAGCGGCGCGAGTTGCGCGAACCCTTCGCGCACCTTCCAGTCGAGCAGCAGGCCCTGAGGCCGGACGACCTTGCCGCCCCATCGGGGCTGGTCCGGATCCGACGCGGCGATCAGACGCACGCCGCGAAAGCGACCGCCTCCGGCCGCGATCATGGCTTCGAGCACCGGAGCGATCTTCGACCCGAGCGTCAGGTCGCCGTGTCCGACGATGCCGGCACACGCGCGCGTCTTGCCGTAGCCGCCGCTCGCACACACCGCCGCCACGCCGTTGGCGAACTCCACTTCGCCCACCGGGCGCATCTCGAGCGGCCCGTCGGCACGGACCATCGACTGCCACTCGAGATAGACGGTAGCGACGATGTCGTGGCCGCTGCCCAGATCGGCCAACAGGTCGGGGAGCAGGTAGGTGCCGTGCGCCGGCCGGTCGAGCAGGTGATGGTGCGGGTCGATGATCGGCAGTGCGGGCTCGAGGGCCTCCTCGCTGCGCGTCGCGAGCCACTCCGGCCGAACCGCGAATTCAGCGGCGATCGTGCTCGTCATGGTCGCCTCGGCCGACCGCGCCGCCTGCCCGTCCCGCCCGTGCGCTAGTCTCAGTGAGTCCGCGCGACCCACAAGGTGGCGCCTTCGGCGCCGTAGCGCTCGTCGTGCGGCTGGGCGCCTTCGACCTCGAAGGTGTCCCCCGCGCGCAGATGGCGCGCCTGCTCGCTGCCGATGCGCAGCCACATCTCGCCGCGTACCACGAGCGCACGTGCGCTGAACGGATGGGTGTGCTCGGCCACCACCTTTGCGGTGGGCCATTCACGGACGAGAGCCTCGTCGCATCCCCGCGCTAGCGCGTCTCGGCGGAACTCTTCGAACGTGGTGGCGACGGGCATGGGGCACCTGCAAGAAAGTGGGTGGTTGTCGATGACGGGAAGGGCGGACCGAGGATCAACCTCGACGCGCACCGCCGAGGATCGAGACGAGCTCCGGGACGAAGGCCTCGCCCTTTCCCTGCGCGACCGCATCCTGCAGGGTCGCGAGCACGGCCGCGGCGAGACTCTTCGGCGATGCCGCGTCGGTCGCCATCGCGTTGTAGTAGTCGAGATCCTTGCGCGCATTGGCGATCGAGAAACGCAGCCCCGTCGGGTCCTGCGCGAGCAGGTAGGGCTTGATGCGCTCGAGCGCGATGCCGCCGCCGCCGCCCTTAGCAAGCACGTCGACGAACGCGGCCGGCGCGACGCCGTTGCGCGCGGCGCACGCGCCGGCTTCCGCCAGCAGCGTGACCATGCCGAGCGAGACGTAGTTGTGCAGCAGCTTCATGCTGTGGCCGGCGCCGACGGGTCCGACATGGGTGATGTTCTCGGCGAAGCACGCCAGCACCGTGCGGCATGCCTCGAGCAGGTCGGCATCTCCGCCGACCAGCAGGTTGAGCCGGCCCTCGGCGGCCTCCTTGGGGGTGCGGGTCATGGGGCTGTCGAGAAAGCGGCTGCCCGCCGCTTGCACCGCCTGCGCCATGCGGACGGTGGAAGACGGGATCGCCGTCGAGCAATCGATCACCACGCTGCCGCGCGCGAGGCCTTCGAGCACGCCACCGGCGCCCGTCAGAACCGCTTCGACCTGCGGCGATCCGGTCAGCACCAGGATCACGATCTCGGATCGCTCGGCCAGCTCCTTGAGGCTGCCCACGCCGACCGCGCCGCGCGCCTTCAGGTCGTCCACCGGCTGGTTGCCGGCGTGCTCGAAGAGCGTCACCGCGTGGTCGTGCTTCAACAGGTTGCTGGCGATGCCGTGACCCATCATGCCGATGCCTACCATGCTGATCTTGCGTGCCATGTCGGTCCTCAGGGCCAGAGCATCTGCGTCTCGACCGACATGATCGGGTCGATGACGCTGGTGAAGTTCGGCAGGTCGGCGAGCAGCGTCTTGCCTTCGGGGCTCGCGAACGCCGCGACCATGTCGTCCTCGCTGTCGAACCACAATTCCGAGAAGCCGTCGTAGCCGAACTTGGGAAAGCGCGCGCGGTC
>JANXXS010000354.1 GCA_025350505.1 Burkholderiales bacterium | reverse complement strand
CTCGAGGATGGCGTGCGGGTCGCGCTGGTAGAGGTCGTCGCTCGCCACCTCGACCATGCCGCCGCGCTCGAGAAACTTCTCGTTGATCGGCCGCATCGGCGCGTCTTGCAGGCCGTTGACGCGCTCCTCGATGTTGAGCATCAGGATCTGGTTCAGCTGCGTCACCGCCTTGGCCGCCCAGTAGTAGCGGCGCATCAGCCGCTCCGAGGCGCGCTGGCCGTGCGCGGCGTGGTAGCCGAAGCTTTCGGCGACGGCGGTCTGCAGGTCGAACACCAGCCTGTCCTCGCGCCGACCGGCGATGACGTGGAGCCGGGCGCGGATCAGCTTGAGCACGCCTTCGTTGCGCTGCAATTGGCGCGTCTCGAAGGGCGTAATGAGGCCGTGCGCGGCGAGCTGCTGCCAGGTGCGGCCGAAGCCCGCCGCGCGCGCGACCCAGATCACCGTTTGCAGGTCGCGCAGGCCGCCGGGGCTTTCCTTGCAATTGGGCTCGAGCGAGTACGGCGTGTTCTCGTATTTCTGATGCCGCTGCTGCATCTCGAGCGTCTTGGCGCGCAGAAAGGCCTTGGCGTCCATCGCTGCCGCGGCGGCCTTCTGGAACGTGGCGAAGACCTTGCGGTCGCCATCGAGAAAGCGCGCCTCGAGCAAGGCGGTCTGCACCGTGACGTCGGCCTCTGCCATCGCCACGCATTCCTCGACCGTGCGCACGCTCGAGCCGATCTCGAGGCCGGCGTCCCAGCAGTCGGCGATGAAGCGCTCGGTGGCGCGGCGCATGCGTTCCAGGCCGGCCGTGCCGTCGACCGGCAGGAGCACGAGCACGTCGACGTCGGAGTGCGGAAAGAGCTCGCCGCGACCGTAGCCGCCGACGGCCGCCAGCGAGGCGCCAGCCGGCATGCCGGAATGGCGCCACAGCTCGAGCAGCGTGACGTCGACCTGGCCGGCGAGCGACCGCACCAGCGAGAGCGCGGCGCGTGCGGTCGGCCGCGCGGCGGCGAAACGCTCCAGCAGCGCCGCCTTGCCATCGCGAAAGCGGGCGCGGATCCCGGCCAGGCCGATCGCCCGCAGCGCCGTCGTGTCTTCGGCCAGCACGGCGTCGGCCTCGGCCAGGGTCACGCGCCGGAGACGAAGGCCGGCGGCGGCGGCGAGCCGGCCGAAAGCGTCATCACCTCGTAGCCGCTATCGGTGACGAGGACGGTGTGCTCCCACTGCGCCGAGAGCGACCGGTCTCGCGTGACGATGGTCCAGCCGTCGCCGGTCTCGCGGATCTCGCGCTTGCCGGCGTTGATCATCGGCTCGATCGTGAACATCATGCCGGTCTTCAGCTCCTCGAGCCCGCCCGGGCGGCCGTAGTGCAGCACCTGCGGCTCCTCGTGGAAGCGCGCGCCGATGCCGTGGCCGCAGAACTCGCGCACGATCGAAAAGCCGTTCGTCTCGGCAAAGGTCTGGATCGCGTTGCCGATGTCGCCGAGGTGCGCGCCGGGCCTGACCTTGACGATGCCCTTCCACATCGCTTCGTAGGTGATCTGGATCAGCCGCCTGGCGGCGATCGAGCCGGTGCCGACGATGAACATGCGGCTGGTGTCGCCATGCCAGCCGTCCTTGATGACGGTGACGTCGATGTTGACGATGTCGCCGTTCTTCAGCGGCCGGTCGTTCGGGATGCCGTGGCAGACCTGGTGATTGATCGAGGTGCAGATCGACTTCGGGTAGGGCGTATAGCCGGGCGGCGCGTAGTTGAGCGGTGCCGGCACCGCGCCCTGCACATTGACGATGTGGTGGTGCGCGAGCTTGTCGAGATGGTCGGTGGTGACGCCGGGCACGACGTGCGGCATGAGCATGTCCAGCACTTCGGACGCGAGCCTGCCGGCGACGCGCATGCCCTCGACATCGGACGGGCTCTTGATCGAAATTGCCATCCCGGGATTATCGCATCGAGGCTCTAGAATCACGGGTTTCCACGGGGGTTTCCCGCCCCGCGCGATGGCCATCGGCAAGCATCTGACCCACTTCGAGGGCGGCAACGCGCTCTCCGAATTCCGCGCCAGGGCGCTGCTCGAGAAGTTGCGCGCCGCCGCGACGAGCATCGAGTCGGTTCGGGCGCGCTACCTGCACGTCGTCTGGACCGACGCCCCGCTGAGCGAAGCCGATCGCGCGCGGGCCGAGCGGTTGCTGCGCTACGGCGATCCTTTCGCGCCTGGCGACGCCGACCTGTCGCTGATTGTCGCGCCGCGTCTCGGCACGATCTCGCCCTGGGCCTCGAAGGCAACCGACATCGCGCGCAATTGCGGCCTGCCGGTGCATCGTGTCGAGCGTGTCACCGAATTCCAGCTGGCGCTGCACCACGGCCTTTTGGGCGGGAGCAAACCGCTCGCTGCGGACGAATGTGCTGCCGTCGCCGCATTGCTCCACGACCGCATGACCGAGAGCGTGCTCGACGACCGCGCCGCGATCGCCCATCTGTTCGACGAGAAGACCGCCGCGCCGGTCGTCGCCGTTGAGATCCACGACCACGGCGAAGGGCTGGCACGCGCCAATCGCGAGTTCGGTCTGGCCCTTTCCGACGACGAGCTTGCCTATCTGCATCGCTCGTTCACCGAGCTGGGTCGCGCGCCCACCGACGTCGAGCTGATGATGTTCGCGCAGGCCAACAGCGAGCACTGCCGGCACAAGATCTTCAACGCCGACTTCACGATCGACGGCAGGGCCGAGCCGCGCTCGATGTTCGCCATGATCCGCAACACCCATGCGCTCGCGCCGCAGCATACGGTGGTGGCGTACAGCGACAACGCGTCGGTGATGGAAGGCGGCGAGATCGAGCGCTGGCGTCCGGACGGCGGAGACACGGCGACGCCGTACCGCGCGAGCACGGCGCCGGTGCATGTGCTGATGAAGGTCGAGACGCACAACCACCCGACCGCGATCTCGCCCTTTCCCGGCGCCTCGACCGGCGCCGGCGGCGAGATCCGCGACGAGGGCGCGACTGGCCGCGGTTCGAAACCGAAGGCCGGCCTCACGGGATTCAGCGTTTCCAACCTGCACTTGCCCGGCACCGATGAGCCCTGGGAGCGCGAGCCCTACGGCAAGCCCGGCCACATCGCCAGCGCACTGCAGATCATGATCGACGGGCCGCTTGGCGGCGCCGCCTTCAACAACGAGTTCGGCCGGCCCAACCTGAACGGCTACTTCCGCGTCTACGAGCAGACGGTCGGCGGCGAGCGGCGCGGCTATCACAAGCCGATCATGATCGCCGGCGGCCTCGGCTCGATCGCCACGAAGCAGACGCACAAGGTCGAGTTTCCTGCCGGTACGCTGCTCGTGCAGCTCGGCGGCCCGGGCATGCGCATCGGCATGGGCGGCGGCGCGGCGAGCTCGATGGCGGCCGGCGCCAACGCCGCCGAGCTCGACTTCGATTCGGTGCAGCGCGGCAACCCCGAGATCCAGCGTCGCGCCCAGGAAGTGATCGACCATTGCCAGGCGCTCGGCGAGAAGAACCCGATCTTGGCGATCCACGACGTCGGCGCCGGCGGCCTGTCGAACGCCTTCCCGGAGCTGGTCGACGGCGCGCATCGCGGCGGCGAGTTCGACCGCGCCGCGATCCCGGTCGAAGAGAGCGGTCTCGCGCCCAAGGAGATCTGGTGCAACGAGAGCCAGGAGCGATATGCAATCGCCCTCGACGCTGGGTCGCTGCCGCAATTTCGCGCCCTGTGCGAGCGTGAGCGCTGTCCGTTCGCGGTCGTCGGCGTCGCGACCGAAGCGCGGCGCCTGGTACTACGCGACGAGGCGGCGAGCGACATCGACATGCCGATGC
Organism: Burkholderiales bacterium; assembly: GCA_025350505.1. Taxonomy (GTDB): domain Bacteria; phylum Pseudomonadota; class Gammaproteobacteria; order Burkholderiales; family Burkholderiaceae_C; genus Schlegelella_A. The sequence continues at coordinate 807 of JANXXS010000354.1, read as the reverse complement.
AGGTGCTGCTCGGCAAGCCGCCGAAGATGCATCGCGACGTGCGTCGTCGCTCCGTCGCGCTGCCTGCGCTCGATCTCACGGGCGTCGAGCTGCGCAAGGCCGCGTTCGACGTGTTGCGCCATCCCACCGTCGCCAGCAAGCGCTTCCTGATCTCGATCGGCGACCGCACCGTCGGCGGCCTGTCGAGCCGCGACCCGATGGTCGGGCCGTGGCAGGTGCCGGTGGCCGATTGCGCGATCACGCTCGCCGACTACCGCGGCTTTCGCGGCGAGGCGATGGCAATGGGCGAGCGCACGCCGCTCGCCGCGCTCGACGCACCGGCCTCGGGACGCATGGCGGTGGGCGAGGCGATCACCAATCTGCTCGCCGCGCCGATCGAGCTCGACCGCGTCAAGCTGAGCTGCAACTGGATGGCGGCGTGCAGCGACGATCCCGCCTCACCGGGCGACGACGCGGCGCTCTACGACACCGTGCATGCCGTCGGCATGGAGCTCTGCCCGGCGCTCGGCATCAGCGTGCCGGTCGGCAAGGACAGCCTGTCGATGCGCACGCGCTGGAAAGACGACGCCGGCGCAGCGAAGCAGGTTACGGCGCCGGTAAGCCTGGTCGTCAGCGCCTTCACGACCCTGACCGATGTCCGGCCGGCGTCGACGCCGCAGCTCCAAGCCGGCGACACGACGCTGATCCTGGTCGACCTCGGCCAGGGTCGCATGCGCATGGCCGGCTCGATGCTGGCGCAGGTGCTCGGCCAGTTCGGCAACGAGGTGCCCGACCTCGACGAGCCGGCGCTGCTGAAGGCGCTGGTCG
>JANXXS010000334.1 GCA_025350505.1 Burkholderiales bacterium | reverse complement strand
CACGCTGCTGACCGAAGACGCCACCGCCACGGTGCTCATGGTCGACCGCAACCATCGTCCGGGCGGCCATTGGAATCACGCCTATCCGTTCGTGCGGCTGCACCAGCCTTCGCAGTGGTACGGCGTGGCGTCGCGCGAGCTAGGCCACGGCGCCAGGGACGAAGCCGGGATCAACGCCGGCCTCTACGGGCTCGCCTCGGGCGCGGAGGTGCTGGCCTATTTCGACCAAGTGATGCAGCAGCGCTTCCTGCCGTCGGGCCGGGTGCAGTGGCTGCCGATGTCCGAGCACCACGCCGCGGCCGACGGCAGCCATCGCGTCACGTCGCTGACCAGCGGGCAGGTCCGGGAAGTGACGGTGCGGCGAAAGGTCGTCGATGCGACGCATGCGCGCACCACCGTGCCCTCGACCCATCCGCCCCGCTACGCCGTCGCCGACGGCGTGCGGTGCGTGCCGCTCAACGCGCTGCCGCAGATCGGACGGGCGTACTCGGCCTACGCCGTGGTCGGCTCGGGCAAGACCGGCATGGACGCGGTGCTCTGGCTGCTCGAGAACGGCCTGCCGCCGTCGCGCATCCGCTGGATCATGCCGCGCGATGCCTGGATGATGAACCGCGCCAACGTGCAGCCGGGCCTCGAGAACTTCGAGCGCAGCATGGGCCACCAGCGTGACCAGCTGCAGGCGATCGTCGAGGCCAGTTCCGCCGCCGACCTGTTCGCCCGGCTCGAGGCCAAGGGGCTTCTGCTGCGCATCGACCCGTCCGTGCCGCCGACGACCTACCGCTGCGCCACCGTGTCGCCCGGCGAACTGGCGCAATTGCGGAGCATCGAGGGCGTCGTCCGGCTCGGCCGCGTCGAGCGCATCGAACGCGACCGGATCGTGCTCGCCAAGGGCGGGGTCTCGGCCGACCCGGACACCCTCTATATCGACTGCAGCGCGACGGCGATCGTGCACCCGCCCGCGGACCTGCGCGTGTTCGACGGCAACCGCATCAACCTGGCCATGGTGCGCACCTGCCAGCCCCTGTTCAGCGCGGCGCTGATCGCCTACGTCGAGTGCCACCTGCCCGAGGCGGAGAAGAACGCGCCGTGCGGCGTCGTGCCGAGCCCCGAGCATCCTGTCGACTGGCTGCGCATGTGGCTGGTGAGCATCGTCAACCTGGGCCGTTGCCGCCAGCACGCCGGGCTGAGCGAATGGCTGACGCAGTGCCGGCTGAACGCGGCGGCGGTTTACATGCGCGGCGTCGCGCCCGACGACGTCGAGCGGATCGCGCTGGCGCGGTCCGCCGGTGCGGCCGCCGGCGCCGCAGCGGCGCGTTTGCCCGCGCTCATCGCCGAGATGTCCCGGCAAGCGGAGCTGGCATGAACGACAAGACGACAGCGACGCTGCGCTTCATCCAGGTCAACGGCATCACGATGCGCATCGCCGAGATGGGCAGTGGGCCGCTGGTGATCCTGGTGCACGGCTGGCCCGAGTCCTGGTACTCGTGGCGGCACCAGCTGCGGGCGCTCGCCGCCGCGGGCTACCACGCGGTCGCGCCCGACATGCGCGGCTATGGCAAGACCGACAAGCCGGAAGCGGTGGAGGACTACGACATTCACCACCTCGGCGCCGACATCGTCGGCATCGTCGACGCGCTCGGCGAGAAGACGGCGGTGCTGATCTCGCACGACTGGGGCGCCATCGTCGCCTGGCAATGCATGCTGCTTCACCCCGAGCGGTTCACGGCGCTGGTGGCGATGAGCGTGCCCTTCGGCGGGCGCGGCCCGATGTCGCTGGTCGACATGCTGAACAAGGCGCACGGCGACGACTTTTTCTACATCCTGTACTTCCAGGAGCCGGGCGTCGCCGAGGCGGAGTTCGACGCCGACCCGCGCGGCATCCTGAGCCGCCTGTACCTCTCGCCCGATTCGCCGCGCGAAGCACCTCTGGTGACCGACCCGAAGCGCGTCGCGGGCGGCTGGATCCCCCGGCTCGGCGCGGCCAAGGGCCTGCCCGAGTGGCTCGGCGCCGATGACCTCGACTTCTACGTTGGCGAGTTCAAGGAGGCGGGCTTTCGCGGCGGCATCAACTACTACCGCAACTTCCATCGCAACTGGGAAACGACGCCGCAGCTCGCGGGCGCCCAGGTCCGGAAGCCGGTCCTCTTCATCGCCGGATCGAAGGACGTCGTCATTCGCGGCGCGACGGCCGAGCACCTCGCGGCGATGATGAAGCCGGTCGTGCCGAACCTGCGCGGCGTGACGCTCATTCCCGGCATCGGCCACTGGGTGCAGCAGGAAAGCCCCGAAGAGACCAACGCGGCGATCCTCGAATTCCTGGACCATCTGCCCAAGCCGTGAGCATCGGGGGATCCGTCATGAACACGCTGCGTGATCGACTCTCGCCGAGCGCCGTGCTGCCTTGCGACCACGGCACGGCCACGTTGATCGGCCGCGCCTGGATGCCGCAGCGCGGCGGCCCGGTGCCTGTGCTGGTGCGGGAAGGCGGCCTGCACGACCTGTCGGGCGTTGCCCGCACCGTGAGCGAATTGCTGGAGCGCGCGGCGCCGCGTGCGGCGATCGCCGCGGCGGACTTGCCGCGTATCGCGAGCCTCGCCGACGCTTTGGCGAACTGCGACCCGCTCACGCGAGACCCGACCCGGCCGTGGCTGCTGGCGCCCTGCGACCTGCAGGCGCTCAAGGCGGCCGGCGTGACCTTCGTGGCCAGTATGCTCGAGCGCGTCATCGAGGAGCAGGCGCGGGGCGACGCCTCGCGGGCCGAGGCGGCGCGCAAGGCCGTGGTGGCTGTCATCGGCGACAACCTGTCGAACGTGCGCCCGGGCTCGCCCGAAGCGGCCCGCCTCAAGGAGGTGCTGGTGGCGCAGCGCATGTGGTCGCAGTACCTCGAGGTGGGCATCGGGCCCGACGCCGAGATCTTCACCAAGTCGCAGCCGATGTCGGCGGTCGGCACGGGCGTCGAGGTGGGCATCCATCCCGGCTCGCGGTGGAACAACCCCGAGCCCGAGATCGTGCTGGCGATCAACAGTCGCGGCGAGGTCGTCGGCGCGGCGCTCGGCAACGACGTCAACCTGCGCGACTTCGAGGGCCGCAGCGCCCTCCTGCTCGGCAAGGCCAAGGACAACAACGGCTCCTGCGCGATCGGCCCGTTCATCCGCCTCTTCGACAATGGCTTCGGCATCGCCGACGTGCGCGGCTGCGACGTGATGCTGCGCGTCGACGGGCTCGACGGATTCGAGCTGAGCGGCTCGAGCTCGATGTCGAAGATCAGCCGCGACCCGCTCGACCTGGCGGCGCAGGCGATCGGCGCGAACCACCGCTATCCCGATGGGCTGATGCTGTTCATGGGCACGATGTTCGCGCCCACCCAGGACCGGTACGGGCCCGGCCAGGGATTCACCCATGCCGTGGGCGACGTGGTCACGGTGCACACGCCGCGGCTGGGTGCGCTGGTCAATCGCGTCAACCATGCCGACAAGACCGAGCCCTGGACCTTCGGCGTCGGCGCCCTCATCGCCCACCTCAGCCGATAGTCATCGGCGGGCATCGAAGGCCACGGCCCGCGCGGTGCTCAATGCCGGGACGCTCCCGAGGCGCCGATGCCGGTCTCCGACCTGACTTGTTGCGCCGCGAAGCTGGCGCGGTCCTGGCCTTCGTGAAGGTGAAGCGGCTGCTGCAACCCGGGGCCGATGCGAGAGGCGCATTGGGCAGTGTCTGAAACGTCGCTAGGGCACAGGGTCCTTCTCGAACTGCCCCAGACGCGCTGCGGTCCCGCCCGGTTTGAGGTTGCGCGTGCCGGGCATCACCAGCACGGCATCGTCGTAGGGAGTCGTCCAGACGTGATCGCCGTCCTGCGCGATCGGCGTGCCGGCCTTCGCGATCACCGAGAGTCCGACGGTCGGAACGAGAAAGCGGAAGTCGGCGCTCTTCGCCACGACCGGCTCGGTCACGCGCACCAGGCGTTGCGCCGGCGGCAGCGGCAGCCGCGTGTTCGACTGCACCCAGGCGGCGTCGGCCGCGCCCGTGAGGCCGAGAAAGCGCACGAGCGCGTCGATGGCGACGTCGGCCGCCGCCTTCTCCCAGTGCTGACCGCATTCGATCAGCAGAGCGCGCTTCGGGCTCGCCGGGTCGCCGAAGCCGCCGCAGTCGACCATGCGCTTGCCGGCCGGGTGGCCGGTGTCTACCAGCAGGTCGCCGGGCACGCCGAGTTCGCGCGCGTAGGCCACGTTCTTCTCGACCGTGCCGCAGACCATCAGCGGGCGGCAGGGCTCGCTCATGCTGTGCATGTCGAGCAGCAGGTCGGCTGCGTCGACGAAGGGCCGCAGCGCACGGGCGCGGCGCAGCTCGAGCGAATCGCGCGGACCGAACAAGGCCTCGTCGGACCAGACGCGGTTGTAGTCCTCGTCGACCAGGCGCGACGGAAACGGATCGGCCGGATCGAAGCGCGCATAGGCCGCGACGTTGGCGAAGGCCAGCGTCAGGGTGCCGCGCAGCGGCCGAAAGCCGCCGGCGAGCAACCAGTCGAGCGCGATCGCGCCGCAGAACTCGTTGCCGTGCGTCAGGGCCTGCACCATCACGGTCGGGCCGGTGCGGCCGGAGTCGAAGACGTGGACCCAGTCGACCCCAGTGCCGCCGTCTTTCCAGCGGGCGATGTCGGGGGCTTGCAACTCGATGGGCGGCAGCGTGGTCACGCGGCTACTTCCGGAACGGGTTTTCGATGCGCAGCCCTTCGATTCGTTGTCCATGTTGCAAGTCTTCGCTGAGCAGGTGCTTGCAGCCGCCTTCGAGCGCCGCCGCGACGATCAGGGCGTCGTAGTAGCTGAATCGAAAGCGCTCCTGCAACTCGAGCGAGCGCTGATAGAGCGCAAGGCTCGCATTCACTGTGTAGAGGGGCGAGAGCACCGTATCCAGGTAGGCCTTGGCCGCGGCGATGTCGAGCCGGATCTCAGCCTTGCGCAAGACGGTGTTGAGGCACTCCTGGACGACCTGGAAGCTGATGCACGCGCTCTCGGTGGCGACCGCGTCGCTGACGATGCGGTCGGCGATGGCGTGCTTGCGCCGGTCGGCGCTATCGAGCTGGTAGATCAGGACGTTGGTGTCGATGAAGACATCAACGCTCATTCATTTCGTCCCGTGTCAGCTTGCGGCCGACGACAACCTTGCCGCGAAGACCGGCCATGACCTGTTCGTAGTGATCCATCCGTTGCTTCTTCGCGTAGTCGCGCAGCCAGTGCCGGAACTGCTCGTTCAAGGTCGTGTTCTCGGATCGAGCGCGCTCGCGGGCGGCAGCGATGAGCTCTGCTTCGGCCGTCAATGTGATGTTCTTCATGGCAACTTCGTGTTTCCAAAGCAGTGTACACGATTCCAGTGGTGTTCAGATCGTGTCAAGGGGCTCTCAGCATCATCGTCGCGAGCGCGTGCGTCATTGCCGAATCGTCGTCGCACCAGTCGAGCACGATGTCGAAGTGATGGCGGCCCGGCACCATCATCTCCACCGCGGGATAGCCTGCACCCCGCCAGGCAGCAAGCCAGGCATGCGACTGGTCGTGAAAGCCGCTCGTCTCGTCGGCACCCCAGGCGGTGACCATCTTGCAGGGCATGGGCGGCAGGTGATGGATCGGGCTCAAGGCCTGCACCTGCGCGTCGTCGAACTTCATCCATTCGTTGACGAACGACTTCGCGAGCGGCGCCAGGTCGAAGATGCCGCTCACCGGAATGGCGCCCTTGATCACGTCCTCGGGCAGGCCCATCGCCTCGCGCCAGCCGCCGGCGACGACCGCACCGGCGAGGTGGCCGCCGGCCGAGCTGCCGCCGACATGAATGCGCCCGGGGTCGATGTTGTGGCTGCGTCCGTTGCGGTGGAGCCAGGCGATCGAGGTCCGCACCTGTCGCACGATCTCGGCCAGATTCACCGCCGGCGCCAGCGTGTAGTCGACGGCGACGACGCTGATGCCGCGGCGCGTCAGCGCGCCGGCCATGAAGGTCGACTCGTTCTTGCTCAGCATGCGCCAGTAGCCGCCGTGGATGAACACGAACACAGGCTTGAGTCCCGGCCCGGGCGCGGGAAAGAGGTCGAGGCACTGGCCGCTCGCCGGGTCGTAGCAGAGATCGCGCTCGTGCGGCAGCGAACGATAGGCCTCGGCCGAGCGCTCGCGGTAGAGCACCATCTGCGCCTCGAAGGTGCCGGGCGCCAGCGCCGCACTCGGCCGGTAGGCCTTGTCGATCTCGGGGTCGCTTGCGAACGTCATCGTCTTCACACTCCAAGATAGCCTTGCCAGATCGAGGCGTCGGCGTCGAGCTCGGCCGACGTGCCGGTCCAGGCGACGCGGCCTTTCTCGAGGATGACATGCCGGTCGGCGAGCTGGATCAGGCGCTGCACGTACTTGTCGATGACGAGGATCGCCTGGCCGCCCGCGCGCAAGGCCGCCAGGCAATGCCAGATCTCCTGGCGCACGAGGGGCGCGAGGCCTTCCGTCGCCTCGTCGAGGATCAGCAGGCGAGGCTCGGTGACGAGGGCGCGGCCGATCGCCAGCATCTGCTGCTCGCCGCCCGAGAGCTGGTTGCCGAGGTGGGTGCGCCGCTCGTAGAGGCGCGGGAACAGCTCGAACACGCGGCCGATCCGATTGGCGGCGCCGCCGCGACTCGGCCCCGCATCGCCCGCCCGCTCGAACGCGCTCAGGTGCTCCAGCACCGTGAGGTTAGCGAAGATCTGGCGACCCTCCGGCACGAGGCCGATGCCGCGCCGCGCGATGCGATGCGGCGGCTCGGCCTCGACGCTCTCGCCGCGGAACACGACCTGCCCATGGCGCGCCCGATTGAGCCCGGCAATGGCACGCACCAGCGTCGTCTTGCCCATGCCGTTGCGGCCGAGCAGGGCGACGACTTCGCCAGACCCGACGTGCAGGTCGACGCCGTGCAAAACCTCGCTCGGGCCGTAGCCCGCGCGGAGCGCGCGCACATCGAGCAGCGGCTCGACCGTGAGTGCGGCGGCGGCGACAACGGCGCTCATTCCTCGCCCAGGTAGGCCTCGATCACGCCGGCATCGGCGCGCACCGCGGCCGGCGCGCCGCTGGCGATGACCTGGCCGCTCACCAGCACCGAGACCCGGTCGGCGAGGCGGAACACGGCGTCGACGTCGTGCTCGATCAGGAGCACCGTCGTGTGCAGACGCAGGCGCGCAATGAGCGCTTCCATGCGATGCGATTCGTCGTGACCCATGCCGGCCATCGGCTCGTCGAGCAACACCAGGCGCGGCCGGCTGACGATGGCCAGGCCGACCTCGAGCGCACGCTGCTCGCCGTGCGAGAGCGCATCGATGCTCGCTTCGGCCTTGTCGGCGAGGCCGATTTCGTCGAGCAGCTCGTGCACCGTCATCCTGAGCGAAGCGAAGGATCCCGGCGCCGGACGAGATCCTTCGCTTCGCTCAGGATGACGGCTGGCGACAGCCGCGATGGCGAGCGCGACGTTGCCCGCCACGTCGAAACTGCGGAAGAGTCGCGCGATCTGGAACGAGCGCGCCAGGCCGCGGCGCGCGCGCTGGTGCGGTGCGAGCTGCGTGATGTCTTCGCCGGCGAAGAGGATGCGGCCGCTGTCGGGCCGAAGCTGCCCGCCGAGCTGCGCGACCAGCGTCGTCTTGCCGGCGCCGTTCGGGCCGATCAGCGCATGCACCTCGCCCTGCAGCACCTGCAGGTCGACGCCGGCGCTGGCAACGACGCCGCCGAAGCGCTTCGACAGGCGCTGCACGTCGAGCAGCAGGTTGCCGGCGGCGGGCCTGTTCATCGCACGCGCCGCCACGCGCTCGAGAGCCATCCCGCCAGGCCGTGCCGCGCGAACAGCACGACGGCGAGCAGCACCCAGCCGGTCCAGAACTCCCAGTGCGCGGTGTACGCCGAGAGCGACACCTGCAGCAGCACCAGCACCGCGGCGCCGAGCACGCCGCCCCAGAGCGAGGCGACGCCGCCGAGGATGACCATCACCATAAGCGTGCCCGACTGGGTCCAGTGCAGCAGGTTCGGGCTGACGTAGCCCTGCTGGTTGACCGAGAGCGCGCCGGCGATGCCGGCGATGGCGCCGGCGGCCACGAAGAGGATCAGCCGATAGCGGTAGGTGGGGAAGCCGAGAGCCTCGGCACGGAGGTCGTCGTCGCGGGTCGCGACGATGGCGCGGCCTAAGCCCGAGCGTACGAAGGCGTGCAGGCCGAGCAGCGTCGCGCCGAGCACGGCAAGGGCGACGTAGTAGAAGGTCGGTGCGTCTTTCAGGTCGAGGCCGAAGCCGAGCATCGAGCGGGCGCGGATGTTCAGGCCCTCGTCGCCGCCATAGCCTTTGATCGAGTTGGCCAGGTAGAACAGCATCTGCCCGAAGGCGAGCGTGATCATGATGAAGTAGACGCCGCGCGTGCGCAGCGAGATCGCGCCGATGACGAGCGCGGCGAAGCCCGTCACCGCGACCGTCGCGAGCAGGTGCACGCCGGCGTTGAGCATGCCTTCGCTGATGAGCACGCCGGTCGCGTAGGCACCCAGGCCGAAGAAGGCGGCGTGCCCGAACGAGACCATGCCGCCGTAGCCGAGCACGAGGTTGAGGCTGGTCGCGGCGATCGCGAAGACGACGATCCTGCCGGCGGTGCTGACGTAGTAGCCGGCACCGATCGCGTTCATCGCCGGCGGCAGCGCAAGGAGCAACAGCGCGACGGCCGCGACGGCGACGAGCTCGCCGCGCGTCGTGCCGGTGCGCGTCGCCATCACCCGCGCGCCGGAAACAGGCCCTGCGGCTTGATCGCCAGCACCGCCGCCATGAACACGTAGATCGCCACCGAGGCGACCGCCGGCCCGGCCGCGCTCGCCATTTGCGGCGGCAGGAATTCGCGGAACAGCGACTGCATGACCGTGCGCCCGAAGGTATCGACGACGCCGACGAGCAACGCCCCGACCAGGGCGCCGCGGATCGAGCCGATGCCGCCGATGACGATGACGACGAAGGCGAGGATCAGGATGTTCTCGCCCATGCCGACCTGCACCGCGAGGAGCGGTCCCATCAGCACGCCGGCCACCGCGCAGAGACCCGCGCCGATGCCGAAGACGATCGTGAACAGCCGCTTGATGTCGACGCCCATGGCCGTCGCCATCTCGCGGTTGGAGGCACCGGCGCGCACCAGCGCGCCCATGCGCGTCTTCGCCACCATGAGGTAGAGCAGCAAAGCGAGCGCGAGGCCGGCGCCGATGATGACGAGCCGGTAGGCGGGATAGGACAGGCCCGGCACCAGCTCGACCGGGCCGGCCAGCGCCTCGGGCGCCGAGAGCGGCAGGTCGTTGCCGAAAACCATGCGCGTGCCGTCGTTCAGGATCAGGATCAGCGCGAAGGTGGCGAGCACCTGCGAGAGGTGGTCGCGCGCGTAGAGCGAACGCAGCAGCGTCGACTCCAACGCCATGCCAAACAGCGCCGTGCCGAGCACGGCGCCGACGATGCCGAGCACGAACGATCCGGTCAGGCCGACGATCCAGGCGCCGAGAAACGCGCCGACCATGTAGAGCGAGCCGTGCGCCAGGTTGATCATGTCCATGACGCCGAAGACCAGCGTCAGCCCGGCGGCGAGCAGGAACAGCATGAGCCCGAACTGCAGGCCGTTGAGCGCCTGCTCGAGGACGAGGACGCTCGGCACGAGGAGGCGCGCGGCGGCCGGCTACTTCATCGCGCAGGACTGCACGTAGGCGTCGCCGTGGTCCTTGAGGATCGGGTCGTTGAACGACTTGTTGATGAGGCCGCCGTGGCCGTCGTTGCCGACGGTGCGCACGTAGTAGTTCTGGATCGGGTACTGGTTGGTGTTGAACCTGAACGGGCCGCGCACCGAATCGAACTTCGCCGCCTTCAAGGCCTTGCGCACCGCCTCGTGGTCTTCGAGCTTGCCCTTGGTGTCGCGCACCGCGGCGTTGATGAGCTGCGCCGTGTCGTAGCCCTGCGAGGCGTAGAGCGTGGGCGTGCGGCCGTATTCCCTCCTGAACTCGGACACGAACTTGAGGTTGGCCGCGTTGCTGAAGTCGGGCGACCAGTGCGCGGTGTTGAAGAGCCCCGACATCGAGGCGCCGACCGGCCCGATCACGTCCTGGTCGGCGCTGAAGCCGGGCAGGAGCAGGGTCATGTCCTTGCCGAGGCCGGCGCCGACGAACTGCTTGATGAAGTTGATGCCCATGCCGCCGGGCAGGAAGACATAGAGCACCTGCGGCTTGGCGGCGCGGATCTCGGCCAGCTCGGCGGCGTAGTCGAGCTGGCCGAGCTTGGTGTAGTTCTCGCCGACGACCGTGCCCTTGAAGGTGCGCTTGAAGCCGGAGAGCGAGTCCTTGCCGGCCTGGTAGTTCGGCGCGAGCAGATAGACGCTCTTCATGCCGCGTTGCGTCGCGAACTGGCCCGCCGCCTCGTGGTACGCGTCGTTCGGCCATGCCACCGCGAAGAAGAGCGGGTTGCAATCCTTGCCCGCCATCGACGAGGGCGCGGCGTTCGGGCTCAGGTAGAAGGTGTTGGCGTCGAGCGCCTCGGGCAGGGCGGCGAGCATGATGTTCGAGAACACGACGCCGGTCATGAAGTCGACCTTGTCGCGCTTGATGTTCTTCTCGAACAGGCCTTTGGCCACGTCGGGCTTGAACTGGTCGTCGCTCACCAGCACCTCGGCCGGCAGGCCGCCGAGCTTGCCGCCGTTCAGCTTGACCGCGAGCAGGAAGCCGTCGCGGATGTCGACGCCGAGCGC
>JANXXS010000236.1 GCA_025350505.1 Burkholderiales bacterium | reverse complement strand
GACGCTTCTACTCAGTTGGGATGCAACACCCGAAGGCGTAGGAGATCCAGCTTTGCGCGGCCGTACATCTGGCGCTTCAGGAACTTCAGCCGGTTGATCTGGCCTTCGACTTGCCCGTTGCTCCAAGGCGAGACGAAGGCGGCGCGCACGGCCGACAGATCGGCCCGCAGACTGGCTGCAAAGCGTCGCATCTCTGGCACTGCGCAACTGCCTGCCCGCTTCAGCCATCGGTCGAAGCCGTGGACGTCACGGCGGTGAATCAGGCCCAGGAAGCACGGGCCAGACTGGCTGCGACCTGGATCGACGGTTCGATCCTGCAGAGGGCCTCCACGAAGCGTCGCCGATCGGCGCTCTTGGACTCGTGAGCCTCACGCGCGGGCCAGCCGACCAACCAGGCATAGGCACGCTGCGCAGAGGGACGAGAGAAGCCCGTGTGCTTGGAAGTCAATGTGCCTCCTGCAAGCGCTGCGGCACGCGCCCGGGCCATCGCATTTCGCACTGTGCCGCGACTTCCAGGGAAGCCTCGAGCCCTCAGTTCATGCCATACGTGGGCAGCGCTGAGGCAGCCCTCGGCAACGCGCGAGACCACGTAGTGGCGATGACCATCGAGCAGAGTCGGCCCGCTCGAGCGCTGCGCTCGCTCCGGAAATGACCCCGCCCGAACGAAGTTGCGCACGGTTCGATGATCAAGATTAGTCCGAAGTTCCCGATCGATTTTCGAGTTTCTGAGCCGTAAGCCCCTATGAGGAGACTCCCTATGAGGAGTCTTTTGAGCATCAGAATGTAGGCATGTAAAAGAATTGACTTAGGCGTATAAATGCACTAGTCTTGTAGACATGCATGTGCATATCGTTCCGAACCGCGGGTCACCCCCGACCGTGCTGTTGCGTGAGTCCTACCGCGTGGGTGCCAAGGTCGCCAAGCGAACGCTCGCCAATCTGTCCAGCCTTTCAGCGGTGCAGATCCAGGCCATTCGCGCAGCCCTGCGCGGTGAGGCATTGCAGCCGGTGGCGCAGGCCTTCGAGATCACGCAGTCACGCTCGCACGGCCACGTGCAAGCCGTTGCGCTGGCCATGCAGCGCGTTGGCCTCGCATCGCTGCTCGGCTCCAAGCCCTGCCGCGAACGCGAGTTGGTGCTGGCGATGGTGGCCTCGCGCATCGTGGCACCTCACACCAAGCTGGCCACCACGCGGTGGTGGCACACCACGACGCTGGCCGAGGACTTCGGCGTGTCCGAGGCCAACGAGGATGACCTGTACGCGGCGATGGACTGGTTGCTCGCGCGCCAGAGTGCGATCCAAAAAAAGCTCGGCGCGCGCCACCTGAGCGAAGGCGGTCTGGTGCTGTACGACCTGTCGTCCAGCTACTTCGAGGGCAGTTGCTGTCCGCTGGCCAGGCTGGGCTACAGCCGCGACGGCAAGTCGGGCCTGCTGCAGGTCAACTATGGCCTCCTCACCGATGCGCGCGGCTGCCCGGTGGCGGTGTCGGTGTACGAGGGCAACGTCGCCGACAGCCAGACCTTGATGCCCGAGGTCAAGCGGCTGCGCGAGGAGTTCGGCATCGAGCAAATGGTGCTGGTGGGCGATCGCGGCATGATCTCCAACAAGGCCATCGAGGAGCTGCGTGAGAGCGACGGCATCGCCTGGATCACGGCCCTCAGGAGTGTGTCGATCCGCGCGCTGGTCGAGCAAGGGCAACTCCAACTCGACCTGTTCGACGAGCGCAACCTTGTCGAGTTGAGTTCACCGGACTACCCCGGCGAGCGGTTGGTGGCGTGCCGCAATCCGGCGCTGGCCAAGCTGCGCGCGCACAAGCGCCAAGAGTTGCTGGCGGCTACCGAGCGCAGTCTGGACAAGATCAAGGCCCGGGTCGACGCGGGCAAGCTGGCCGGCCAGGACGAGATCGGCTTGCGGGTAGGCAAGCTCATCAACCAGTACAAGATGGCCAAGCATTTCGAGCTGGCGATCGGTGCCACCTCGTTCACCTTCGCCCGCAAGCTCGACGCCATCAAAGCCGAGGCGGCGCTGGACGGCATCTACATCATCCGCACTTCAGTGCCGCCTGTGCAGATGGATGCGGCTCAGTGCGTGCGCAACTACAAGTCGCTGGCCAACGTGGAACGTGCGTTCCGCTCGCTCAAGACGATCGACCTGAAGGTGCGCCCGATCCACCACCGCACCGCCGATCGGGTGCGCGCGCACATCTTCTTGTGCATGCTGGCCTACTACGTGGAGTGGCACATGCGCGAGGCTTGGCGCGAGCTGATGTTCGCCGACACCGATCAAGATGCCAAGGCCTCGCGTGACCCCGTGGCACCGGCCAAGCGGTCCAAGGCCGCTCAGACCAAGGCGGCCCGCCATACGCTGGACGACGGCACGCCCGCTCACAGCTTCGCCACCTTGATGGCCGAGCTCGCCACAATCGTGCGCAACACCTGCCGCACGCCGCTCGCCGCAATCGAGCCACCGACCTTCGAGGTACTCACCACGCCCAACGCAAAGCAACAGCGCGCGCTCGAACTGCTCCACAGGATCGCGTTGTAGGCAGAAACCAGAACTCCGATGTCATTCCAAGTGATTGTCACGCTTGAACAAATTCGCTCGGCGCTTGGAGGAACTTCGGACTAGTTGATATTTGTGACAACAGCATTCGAATCATTTTTCCCGGACGGAAGTTGAGACAAATGTCACTCGTGCGCACTCGCAACGCGTCCGAGGCCGGCCCCAGCCGGCAGCGCGTCAGCGCAGGATGAGGACGGCGGAGCGCAAGTCCTGCCAGAGCGGCGCCAGCTCGGTGATACCGGCCGCGCCGCTCGCGGCAGCCGCTTCCAGCGTGCGCGCGCGTGCCGAAGTCGCGTCGGCGCCCAGCAGCAGCAGCACGCTCTTCAGGCTGTGCGCCTGGCGGCGCAGCGCGGCCACGTCGCCGTCGCGGCAGGCGGCATCGCCGGCGTCGATGTCGGCCAGAAACTGCGCCAGGCTCGACGCCCTGAACGCGTCGTACAGCGCGGCGTGCCCGCCGAAGTGGGCGTCGATGGAGGTGGCGCGCACATCCCGGGGCGATGGTGCGGGCGCGCGGGCCGTCGGTGGCGGTGCGGGTCCGGCGGCCGGTTCGTCGAGCGCCTGCGTCACGCAGTCGGTCAGCGCGGCGAGCGACACCGGCTTTTCGAGCACGCGCCAGGCGCCGAGCGCGCTCGCCTGCTCGCGTACGCCGGTTGAAACGCCGGCGCTGAATACGACGACGCGGGCGCCGCCGCGCAAGGCTGGGTCGGCCTGAAGACGAGCCAGCAGGTCCAGGCCGCTGCCGTCGGGCAGCATCAAGTCGGTGAGCAGCAGCGCAAAGGCCCCGCCGGCCAGCGCCTGCCGGGCCTCTTCCAGCGTGCCGGCCTCGACCAGATCGATCGGCAGTTCTTCAAGTGCCATGCCGACGTAGCGGCGGATCGAGGCGTCGTCCTCGACCAGCAGCACGCGGGCGCGCGTCATCGGCTCGCGGTGTGCGCGGCGCCGAGCAGCTTGCGCAGGCGCAGCGGCAGTTCGGTGACGAGGCGCGACTTGTGCACGACGGTCACGCCTTCGAGCGCGAAGCGGTAGGGGGCGAGGTCGGCCTCGTCGATGGAAGTGATGACGATCAGCCGGCTGGCGGCGAATTGCGGCTGTGATCGCAGGCTCATGATCAAGGTCGCGCCGTCGATCCCGGGCAGCAGGATGTCGACGATCAGCACCCGCGGTTGCAACTGCCCGGCCATCGCCAGCCCGGCGATGCCGTCGCCGGCGAGCTTCACCTCGAGCTGCGGAAAATACTCGCGCAGCAGCAGCGACACGAGGTTCTGGAAATGCTTGGAATCTTCGATGACCAGCACGCAGCCCTCATCGGGCACCCGCGTTACCGGCGCCGCCACGGGTAAATTGGCGGCTCGGGCTGCTGCTCGGGCTTCGGTGGCCTGCGCAGGAGCCACCGCCTGCACCGCGCGCCGCACGCCGATCACCCCACGGCGCTGGGCCAGCCACTGTTCGACCGACACACGCGAGATGCGACGGTGGCCCCCGGGGGTCTTCCAGGCCTCGAGTTCACCCCGGTCCACCATCAATTGCACCGAGCGCACTGCCATGCCGAGTTGGCGCGCGACTTCCAGGGTGCTGCAGTGAGCATCGGGCGCAGAGGGAATCTCGACCATGTCGTGAATTTTGCCAGTATCGGGTGACTTTGCCGATTCTTTGAATATACGATATAAACGATACATATGATAATTCAACCATTCCAATGCGGGGGCCGCCTTTTCTGGTGGACTTTTCATGAATCGAATCCGTCAAGCCATATGCCCGCTGCAGCTGATCCAGGCCCTGCAAGACCGGGGAGTCGCCTGATGAGTCTGGACCCCGCGAGCGCCGACTCGGGGGGCGACAGCCTACGTTTCGATGCCGACGCCGGCGCGCAAATGGAGCGCCTGGTGGTCGACCTCGGACAGATGTACCGAGAGCGCAACGAGGCCCTGAAAGAAGTCGTCAGCGCACACCACGATGCGCTGTTCCGGCTCGCCCTGGCCGCCGATTTCAAGGACGACGACACCGGGATCCACATCGTGCGCATCGGCTTCCTTGCCGAGGCGCTGGCGCTGGCGCTGGGCCAGAGCCGATCCTGGGCGGAGCTGCTGCGCAAGGCCGCGCCGATGCACGACATCGGCAAGATCGGCATCCCCGACGCGGTGCTCAAGAAGCCTGGCAGCTTCACGCTGGAAGAGCGCGCGGTGATGAACCGGCACCCGCGCATCGGTGCGGACATCCTGGGCCAGTCGCGTATCCCGCTGTTCCAGCTGGCGGCCGAGGTGGCGCTCACGCACCACGAGCGTTTCGACGGCCGCGGCTACCCGAACAGACTGGAGGGCGACGCGATCGCGCTGTCGGGCCGCATCGTCTCGGTGGTCGACTTCTTCGACGCGCTGACGATGGACCGCTGCTACCGCCCGGCGATGCCGGACGCCAAGGTGAAGGACATGCTGCGGGTGGAGCGCGGCAACGCCTTCGACCCGCTGATCGTCGACACCTTTCTGGCCCACTGGCCGCGCTTCGTCGCATTGCGCGATCGAATCACCCGACTGCATCTCAGCTTCGCCGACCTCGTGCGCGGCAGCGTCGAGGCCGTTGATACCCTGGAGACCATTGCATGACAGCGCTCGCCCGATTCGCCCGCACGGCGCGCAGCGCCCGGGCCCTGATTTTTCCGTGCCTGTTTGCCTTGGCCGCGGCCGCGCCCCTGACAGGCGTCGCCGGGCCCGTGCTCGACCGCGTCAAAGCGAGCGGCACGGTGCGCGTGTGCATTTGGCCCGACTACTACGGCATCACCTTCCGCGATCCACGCAACCAGCAGCTCAGCGGCATCGACATCGAGCTGTCGGCCCAGTTCGCACAGGACCTGCAAGCGCGGCTGGAGTACGTCGATTCGTCGTTCGTCACGCTGATCGACGACGTGAAGAGCGGGCGCTGCGATGTCGCGATGTTCGCCGTCGGCATGCTGCCTCAGCGCATGGAGCAGTTGCGCTTCACGCGGCCCTACCTGCGCAGCGACATTTACGGCGTCACGACCAAGGCGAACCGCGTGGTGCGTCAATGGGTCGACATCGACAAGCCCGGTGTGCTGGTGGGCGTGCAGGCCGGCACCTTCATGGAGCCGGTGATGGGCGCTGCGCTGAAGCAGGCGCGCATGGTCGTGGTGCGGCCGCCGGCCACGCGCGAGCGCGAGCTGGAGGCCGGGCGCATCGACGTCTTCATGACCGACTACCCGTACAGCCGGCGCCTGCTCGACAACGCCGATTGGGCCGAGCTGATCGCGCCGCCGGCGCCCTTCCACGTGCTGCCCTATGCGTACGCCGTCAAGCCCGGCGACGACGAGTGGTTCGCCGCCCTCGACGCTTTCGTGCATCGCATCCAGCGCGACGGCCGCCTCGAAGGCGCCGCGCAGCGCAACCGGCTGTCGAGCCTGGTCGTGCGCTGACACCGGCCGCACGCCGCACATCGCCAACCGACGATGAGCCCTGAAACGGCCGCAACGCCCGCACACGCCCGTTCCACCAGCCGTCTCGTGCTGGCCGCCGGGCTGACGTTCGCCGCGACGATGCTGGCGGCGCTGGTGGCGCTGTTCGTGCAGGAGCGCCAGCAGGCGATCGACATCCAGCTCGAGCGCAACGCCCTCTATGCGCGCGTGCTCGAGGACCATGTCACGCGCAGCGTCGACACCGCCGCGCTGTCGCTGGCCACGCTGGCCGGCAGCGTGGCGGAGCAGGGCTTGCGGGGCGCCGCGATGAACCCGGCCGAGCTGGCGCAGATGCTGGTGAGCCTGCCGCAACTGCGGGCCGTGGCGGCGCTGGACCTGCAGGGGCGCGTGCTCGGCAGCAGCACGCCGGTCGACGTCGGCCGACGCATCGACCTGAAACAGTTGGGCTCGCTGCCGGCAGAGGGGTTCGATGTGATCGGCTCCTATGTCGCCGGCCGCTGGCTGAGCGACGCGGCATTCGGCGGCCCCTCGGGCGCGGTGCCCGATACCGTGGGCTTCATACCGCTGCTGCGCCGTGTCAAGGGCCGCAACGGCGAGCTGCTGCTGGTGGCATTGATCCACCCGGAAGGGCTGGCCAACCAGATGCGGCTGACGATCGGCGACCCGACGAGCCACGCCATGCTGGCCGGCTTGGACGGCCGCCTCTACACCGACACGGCGAACCCGCGCGCCGGCCCGCCGCTGAAGGACCACCCGGCGTTCCGCGATTACCTGCCACGCATCGAACACGCGAGCTACCCGGGTGCCGGCGTCGAGCCGGGCGAACAGACCGTGGCCTTCCGCGTCTCGCGCACGCGGCCGCTGGTGGTGCTGGTCGAGCGGCCGCTCGCGAGCGTGCTCGCCGCGTGGTACCAGGAGACACGCTGGCGCATGCTCGTCGCCGGGCTCGCGGTGCTGGCCGTCGCGGTGCTCACCTGGACCGCGGCCAGCAGCTTGCGAGCACGCGAACACGTGCGCCGCAGCCTCGACGTGGCGCAGGCCGAGGTGGCGCGCAGCGAAGGCGAGCTCAGCGTCATCGTGCGCAGCGTGCAGGAACTGCTGTTCCGCACCGATGCCGACGGCGCGCTGACCTTCGTCAACGCGCACGGGCCGGCGGCCGACGGCGGGCTCACCGACACGGTGATCGGCACCCGCTTCGAGGCGCTCGTGAAGACCGAAGAACAGGCCAGCGTGCGTTCGATGTTCGACGCCGAAGGCGGCGTCGGCGTGCGCAGCGCGACCGTCACCTTCGGGGCCGAGCGGGACCGCGCGCGCCGCTTCGACGTCGCCGTTCTCGCGCTGTACGACGGGCGGCGCGTCGTCGGTTTTGCCGGCAGCGCGGTCGACATCACCGAGCGCGAGGAAGCGCAGGCCCGCCTGGCCGAGCAGCTCGCCTTCAGCGCGCTGCTGCAGGAGATGAGCCCGCTGCCGACCTCGATGCTCGACCTCGAAGGCCGCTACGTCAGCGTGAATCGTGCCTGGCAGGAATTCACCGGCCGACGTCGCGAGGACGTGCTCGGCCGGGTGGCGGGCGACTACCTGGAGCCCGAGGAAGCGCGGCATCACGATGCGCGCGACCGGCATCTGCTCGACGTCGGCGGCCGCCTGCGCTACGAAACCTCGTACACGCACCCTGACGGTTCGCGCCGTGCCTTGCTCATCAACAAGGTGGCGGTACCGGGCCGCGACAGTCGGCCGCAGGGCATTCTGTGCACCTTCATGGACGTGACCGAGCTGCACGACGCGGCCCGCGCCACGCAGGAAGCGCGCGACGCCGCCGAAGAGAGCTCGCGTGCGAAGAGCGAGTTCATCGCCAACATCAGCCACGAGTTGCGCACGCCGCTGCAAGCCATCATCGGTTTCTCGGAGCTGGGCACGCTGCCGGGGCGCGGCCACGACAAGCTCGTGGCGATGTTCGCCGACATCCTGGCCGCGGGCCAGCGCATGCTGGCGCTCGTCAACGACCTGCTCGACGTGTCGAAGATTGAAAGCGCGGTCGGCACCATCCACCTCGAACGCACCGACCTGCGGCCGCTGCTGCGCGAGGTTTCGCGCGAGTTGGGGCCCCTGCTCGACGCCAAGCAACTCGTCATCGAAGCGGGCTTGCCTGCGGCCCCAATGGTGGCCAAAGTGGACCCACTGCGCTTCCAGCAGGTGCTGCGCAACGTGCTGGCGAATGCGATCAAGTTCGCGCCCCACGGCACGAGCATCGTGCTCGTCGCGCAAGTCGGCGAGGACGGCGGCGCCCACATCAGCGTGCGCGACCACGGCCCGGGCATTCCGGCGGGGGAACTGGAGAAGATCTTCGAAGCCTTCGTGCAGTCCAGCAAGACCAAGGACGGCTCGGGCGGCACCGGTCTCGGCCTGGCGATCTGCCGCAAGATCATCGAGGTCCACGGCGGCTCGATCAGTGCCGAGAACATGCCCGACCGCGGCAGCCGCTTCCACATCCGCCTGCCGCCGTCACGCACTTCTGGCGATACGCGCCCGACCGAACTGACGGCCTGAGCTTTGTCCCCGCAGCGGCAACGCGCCGTTCGCGGCAATGCCCGGCCGATCGTTGCCAGGAACTGGCAATAAGAGAATTTGGTGCCATTTTCGTGAAGGACTTCCTTCCTATTATTGATGGAATTGATAATAATGAACCATAGGAGATCGCACCATGCACTCGACTCTTGCCGAACTGCTCGAAAACCTGAAGCCCGGGTTGTTGTGGGTGAGCCGCGACGGCCTGGTGCGCTACGCAAATGGCGATGCCGGGGCGCGCACCGGACTTGCGCCGGGCCGGCGCCTGTACGACCCCGACATGGCACGCGCCGTTTCGGCCGTCGTGACGGGCCGCGAACCGCGCGCTGTGAACGCTTTCGGTGCCCCGGCGCAGCAAGGCGGCTTGGTGCCGGAGCTGAAGTGCCGCGTGATCCCGGGGCTGGCGGCCGACGACGCCTTCGTCTTGATCGGCAACGAGCCGAGTGCCGACCATGGCGCGGCATTCGAGAACCTGTTGCACGTGGTCCAGCACGACCTGCGCGACCCGCTCGCGGCGGCCGGCAAGGCGCTGCACGCCGCCCAGGCCGGCGGCGCGCCGGACGGCGTCGATGCGCTTTGCGGCTCCATCGACGAACTGCTGCTGACATTGAACAAGCTGATCGACCTCGCGTCGGTGTGGGGCTCGAGCGCGCTGCTGGCGAACGACCGCATCGAACTGTGGCCGCTGCTGCAGCAAGTGTGGGGCGAACTGCAGGCGCTGGCCCAGTCTCGGTCGATCAAGGTGCGCTTCCGCGCCCAGGGGGCCAACGAGTCGCTGGCCACGATCTACGGCAGCGAGCCCTGGTTGCGCCGCGTGTTCGTCGAATGCCTTGAATCGGCGCTGCGCTCCAGTCGCCCCGGTGCCACACTCGACATCGAACATGTGCAGTTGGGGCCACGCGCCCTCATCGTGTTCCGCGACTGCGGCGTCTTCGCGACGCGCAGAACCGATGCTGCCGAGATGCCGAGCGCCGCCAAGGGCACCGAGCCAGCGGCGCGGCGCCTTCGCGCCAACGACCACATCGGCCTGAAGCTTTGCCAGCACATCGTCGCGCTGCACGGCGGCCAGTTGCGCGAGGAGAACGAAGACGGGCTGCGCAACTTCCTGATCGACCTGCCCACCGGCGCGCCGCATCGCAACACGGAGCAGAGCCAGATCGACGTTGCGCAGGCCCAGCGCTACGCGGCGGACCTGGCGGCCCTGATGGCGCGCGCGCGCGCTGACGAGTCGAAATCCAAAGCACCGGCGGCCGGCGTCAGTGCCGCCGATTGATCACCTGCTGAAAGGACTTGCCATGAAACGCGTTCTCATCGTCGAAGACCAGGCCGACATTCGCAAGCTGATCCGCATGACGCTGGAGTTCGAGAGCTACGAGATTCACGAGGCCAGCGACGGCGCTTTCGGCCTGCGTATGGCCAGTGCCGTGCGCCCCGACCTCGTGCTGCTCGACGTGATGATGCCCGGCGAGATGGACGGCCTGCAGGTCTGCCAGGCGATCAAGTCGAACCCCGCGCTCGCTTCGGTGAAGGTCGTGCTGCTCACCGCGCGCGGTCAGGCGGGCGACCTCGAAGCTGGGAACCAAGCCGGCGCCGACGAATACCTCGTCAAGCCTTTCAGCCCACTGCAGCTGATGGACACCATCGAGCGCTTGATGGCTGCGGTTTAAGCGTCCGTGTCAGTGCAGGCCGCCGCGCCGGCTTACCTCAAGGAGTGAATGCCATGTATGGATTGGTCAACCGGGCAATCGAACAGCTCGTGGTTTCAATGAAAGGCGAGGCCGGCTGGCGCGGTGTGTGCGCGCATGCGGGTCTCGCGGCCGACGGATTCGTGTCGATGCAAAGCTATGACGACGACGTGACCTTCCGCCTGGTTCAGGCGGTCAGCGCGCGCCTGGGCCTGCCGCCCGAACAGGTGCTGGAGGCATTCGGTGAATATTGGATCACCTACACCGCCACCGAGGGCTACGGGGAGTTGATGGCGGCCGGCGGCAGCCATCTGCGCGAATTCCTGGGCAACCTGAACGAGATGCATGCCCGCGTGGAGACCATCTTCCCGCAGTTGCGGCCGCCGACGATCCGCGTCGAGGACGTGTCCGACACCGAGTACCGCATCCACTATGCTTCCGAGCGCGCGGGCTTGGCCCCCATGGTGGTCGGCCTGGTCAAGGGACTGGCCAAACGATTTGGCCAGTCGGTCGAGGTGGTGCAGGTGCTGTCCAAGGCAGACGCGCACGGAGAAGATGTCTTCACCGTGCGCCACCTGCCGAATTGAGCCGATGCTGGCCGTGGAGGTGACGCTGCCTTCCCGACCGCTCGCGCTCGGCGCGTCGGCCTTTGCACGTGCGTTCCCCTTCTATCTGCACGTGGGCGCGGACCTGTGCGTGTGTTCGGCCGGGGCCTCGCTGCGCAAGGCCTACCCCGCCGTGCAGCCCGGTGCGCCGCTGCAGGCGCTGTTCCGGGTCCGGCGCCCGCGCGACACCGGCAGCATCGAGACCTGGCGCGCGCGCGTCGGTGAAACGTGCACGCTGGTGGCCCTGGGCCCGCAGCCGCTGACGCTGCGCGGCAGCGCCGAAGCCTGCGACGACGGTTCGCTGCTGCTGCTGGTCGCCCCGGTGCTGAACTCGCTGGACGAGGTGACTCGCCTCGGGCTGGGCTTCAACGACTTTGCCAAACACGACGCCACCGGCGATTCGCTGCTGCTGGCGCAGACCGCGCGCTTGTCGGGTCAGGACGCCGAGCGTCTGGCGGAGCGCTTGCGCGGTCGCACCGAACAGCTCGCCACCATCCTCGAACTCAGCCAGAGCGGGGTGGTTTACTTCGACTCCGGCGCGGCGCTGCAGCATGTCAATACGGCGTTGCTGGGGATGCTCGATCTCGAGCGTGTGGCGGTCTTCGCCCTGAGCATAGCCGCGCTCGACGATTGGATCGGTGGCCTGCTCGCCGCGAGCGAGACCTGCCGCCGGCCGTTGGCCTCGCTGATGGACGGGCAGGTCGGCAGCGTGGCCGGCCTGACGCTCGCGCTCGAGCGTCCGCGGCCCGCGGTCATTCACCTCGGCAGTGCGCGCACCAACGACGGCGGCTGGGTGTTCTACCTGCGCGACGTGACGCGCGAGACCGAGGTCGACCGCATGAAAAGCGAGTTCCTCGCGACCGCGGCGCACGAACTGCGCACGCCGATGGTCAGCGTCCACGGCTTCACCGAACTGCTGCTGAACCGTCCGGTGCCGGAAGGGCAGCGGCGCGACATGCTGGAGACCATCCACCGGCAGTCGCAGTTGCTGATCAACATGGTCAATGAGATGCTCGACTTGGCGCGCATCGAAGCCCGCCAGGGCAAGGACTTGAAGCGCGAGCCGTGCCGGCTGGGCGTGCTCATCGAGCAGGCTGCGGCGCCGTTTGCCGAGCCGGGCGGGGCCGAGCGGCTGCGCGTGCGGCTGGCGCATGCCGACACGCTGCTGCACGTGGACGCGGAGAAAACGCTGCGCGCGTTCACGAACGTGCTGTCGAACGCGTTCAAGTACACGCCCGACGGCGGCGCGGTCACGGTCGACACGCTCGATGGCACGCTGCGCGACGCACCGGCGGTGGGGCTGCGCGTAACCGACCGCGGCATTGGCATGACGCCGGCGCAGAAGGCGCGCGTGTTCGAGCGCTTCTACCGTGCCGACCCGTCGGGCAACATCCCCGGCACCGGCCTCGGCATGAGCCTGGTGAAGGAGATCGTCGAGCTGCACGGCGGGCGCGTGGAGGTCGAGAGCGAAGCCGGACGCGGCACAACGGTGACGCTGTGGTTGCCCATCGTGCACGAACCGGCTGCCGCCTGAACCCCTCCCAGGATGGACGCCCCCACCCGTAACGGCAGGAACGCTAAACGGCGGCCGGGCGCAGTACCGCAACAGCCGCTCCAGCCCGCGCGATCGGTGGCGACGATGCACACCCCGGCATCGACCGGTGAAAAACCACGCCCGGTGAGGCATCGGTGGTTTGATCCATGCCTATCCGGTTGGCACCCACGGTCAAGATGCAGCGCCAGGACTGCGAGACGGATCCAGGATGCGCGCCTTGGCGCTATTGGCATCGGGAGTGAGTCAAATTTGCGCACGCGCCAGCGGACATTCTGTAGCGTCCTGTGGCCATCACCGACCCGAGTTGGCATCTTGGGTGCCAACCGGATAGGTATGCAATGAACTGGCTGCCCGACGCGAAAGCGATGGACCCCGCCGAACGTACGACGCGGCACGGTGCCGGACGCTCGGGCGTTTGCATCGTGCTGCTGCTGGTCTGGCATTGCGCCCTTGCGGCACCGGCCGGCGCGGCGCCGAAGTTCGAGGACACGATCGCGCAGCGCGTCCAGGCCTGCACCGGCTGCCACGGCCCGCAAGGCCGCGCCGCGACCGACGGCTACTACCCGCGCATCGCCGGCAAGCCGCCGGTCTATCTGTAAACCAGCTCCTCAACTTCCGCGACGGGCGCCGTCCTACGCTCTGATGACCGGGCTGCTCACGCCACTCAGCGACGCGTACCTGCGCGAGATCGCCGGCTACTTCGCCGGCCTGGACCTCCCTGACCTCCCGCCGCAGCCGGCGGGCGAAAGTGCGGCGGTGATCGAGCAGGGCCGCCGACTCGTCATGCAGGGCGACGCGGCGCGGCGCATTCCGGCATGCGTGCAATGCCACGGCAAGGCGATGTCCGGTGTGGACCCCTCGATTCCGGGTCTGCTCGACCTG
Source organism: Burkholderiales bacterium (assembly GCA_025350505.1). Classification (GTDB taxonomy): domain Bacteria; phylum Pseudomonadota; class Gammaproteobacteria; order Burkholderiales; family Burkholderiaceae_C; genus Schlegelella_A. The sequence goes on along the minus strand of JANXXS010000236.1, from coordinate 3,432 downwards.
CCGCGCGACTACCTGATCGCCCAGCTCGGCGCCTGGAGGGGCGGCCACCGGCGCGCTCAGGCACCCGATTGCATGGCGCAGATCGCGAAGGCGCTGACTTCGCAGGACATCGGCGCGCTGTCGGCCTGGCTCGCGGCCCAGCCGGCGCACGGCAAACCGGCGGCGACGTTGCCGGCGCCGCTGCCGCTCGAATGCGGTGGCGTCGTCATCGGCATGTATCCACCGGCTGCGCCGCGGTGATCAAGCGCCTCGTTGCGTTGGCGCTGCTGGCGCTCGTCGGGCTGGCGAGCCTGGTTGTCGCGCTCAATTTCCGCGACGAAGGCGCGAGCGACGCGGCGGCGGACGCGGCCGTCGCCACACGCTCGCCTGCGGCTTCGATCGCCCGCCGGGAATACCTCACGCGGGCCGGCAACTGCATCGGTTGCCACACCGCACAGGGCGGCGTTCCCTATGCCGGCGGCCGCGGCATCGAAACACCGTTCGGCACAGTCTTCGCGCCGAACCTGACACCGGATGCACAGACCGGCATCGGACTGTGGTCGTCGGCCGACTTCTGGCGCGCGCTGCACAACGGGCGCTCGCGCGACGGCCGATTGCTGTATCCGGCATTCCCCTACCCGAACTACACGCGCGTGGTGCGCGACGACGCGGATGCGCTGTACGCGTACCTGCGCAGCCTGCCACCGATCGCGCAAGCCAGCCCGTTGCACACGCTCGCGTTCTGCATCAGGTCGGCATGGACGAAGCCGCTGCCGACAAGCGTCCAGTACTCGCGGTTGCGGACCAGCCAGTAGGTGTTGCGCTCGATCACTGCCGGCATGACGAACAGGCCGACGAGGCTGGCGACGACGATGGCCGCCAGCAGGATCGCCGAGCCCGGGGCGCCAGCGGTGAATTCGGAAAGACGTTCCATGGCCGGGCAGTCTACGGGCCGGCTATCCTCGCGCGGCAGCCGACCTGGGGAGCTGGTCATGAACACGGACAAATGGCGGCACGCCGCTCAGTTTGAGACCGTGAAGCACCGCAGTCTCGACGTGAGCAACGCGTGCAAGCCATCGGTCGGCAGCCCCGTCGGGTGCCGGATGGCGCCCCGGTTCACTACGAGCGTCACCGCCCCGAGCAGACCACGTTGTACCGCCTGGTGCAGCAGCACGCCGCGACCTTCTTCTCCGAAGTACAAGCCGCCGCCGGAGCCGACCGTACTGGTCAAGGACATCAATCCCGGCGCGGGCAACGGCATGTGACCCTGGCCCGAGCGGGTTCTTGCGAACCTGCTCGGCGCCTACTGCCCCGCTTGAATTCCCTATCCTCTGTCGAACTCGTAGGGCTTCACCGACAGCTTGGCCGAGGTCGGATAGGTGTGGTGGTTGTTGTGCAACTCCTCGCCGCCGATCACACCCTGTTCGGCGTCGTGCACACGGCGTTCGGCTACCTGCTGTACGGACTGCTCGCACTGCACGTCGGCGGTGCCCTGAAGCACCAGTGGCTCGACCGCAAGCCAGAGCTGCAGCGGATGTCGCTCTAGCTTTCGCTTTCGCTCGCGCTACTGCGCCCCGCCGCTGGCCTTCGAGACGTAGCGGGCGAGCGCCTGGATCTGCTCTTCCTTCAGCGCCGCCTTGTACGAGGGCATCGCGCCGATGCCGTTGCGCAGCGCCGTCGCGACGCGAGCCGCATCGGGCTGCAGCTCGTCGAGCACGGGGCCGACCGCGCCGCTGGCGCCTGCATCCTTCAGCGTGTGGCAGAGCGCGCACGGCGGCACCGCGTTGGCCGTGAAGAGCGCCTTGCCGAGGGCGAGCTGGGCCGCATCGTCGGCGGCGCCGGCCGGTGGGACGATCAATGTCGACGCGGCGAGCAACGCCGAGGCGAGCAAGGCGAGCCGGACCAAACGCAGGCCGCGGCGCGGCCCGCGCTCAGACAACCGAAACTTTCACCGCGGCGTCGGCCCAGCTGTTGTTGTTGTAGCCGTGCGCGTTCTCGAGACGCTCCTGCGGCTGCACGTTGCCGGCCGCGTCGATGGCGCGGCTGGCGACGATGTAGTTGCCCGGCGCCATCTGCAGCGGCAAGGCGAACTGGCGCCACGCGAAGCGGCCGAGATCGGGGCCGAAGAAGGGCGCGTCGATCCAGGTCTTGCCATCGTCGCTGCTGACCTCGACGCGCCGGATCGGCGAGCCCGAGCCGAAGGCAACGCCGGTGACGTAAACCGTGCCGGCGCGCACGTTGCGGTCGCCGGCCGGGAAGTTGACCCAGGACTTGATCGGCATCTGTTGAATCGAGGGCTCGCCGGGCACCGAAGTGCCGCCTAGTGGCGTGATGCGGTAGCCGTGGCTCATGATCCTGGCCTGCGACTCGGCCGAGGTGAAGGCGAGCCGCTTTACGTACTTGACGTTGTTCACGCCCTGGTAGCCCGGCACGACGAGGCGCAGCGGCCCGCCGTGCGCGAGCGGGATCGGCGCGCCGTTCAACTCCCAGGCGAGGATGGCGTCGGTCATTGCCGAGGATAGGTTTTTCAAACGCCCTTTTTCCTTCCCCACGGCACCCCGAACACGGCAGAACAGGGTCTGAACACAGCGCCCCGACGCGCTTTAATCTGTCTTTGGATGCAGGCTGAGATCTGGATCGCCGTCAACCCACTGACCTGCAGAAGCGAAGCCGGCGTCTGGACTCGCCCTTCGTCTCGGCCGCACGCGACGCCGCCCAACATGGCGGGTTTCGACATCGGATCACGCTTTATCAAAGGAAGCCGGCGGTGGTCGCCGGCGTGAGAGCGAGGTCATCCATGGGTCAGAACGCAAGCGAGACGATGTCCACCTTCACTGACGGCATGAAGGACTTGCCCAAGCTTCCGGTGCCTCCGTATCTGCAGAAGGATTTCGGAGCCTTCAAGGCATCGGCCGCGACCTTGCAGTCGTTTCTCGAAAAGGCGGCCGATTCCGATGAGGTGAAGAAGGCCCGCGACAGCTTCGCGAAAGAAAAGCCCGCCTTTGACACCGCGAAGACCAAATTGCGCGGCTACAAGGACACAGTGAACAAGGCGCAGCCCGGCCAGAAGACGAATCTGGCCAGCGCAAAGGGAAAGATCAGCGACGTCAACGGCGCCGCGAAGAAGGTCATCGACCTGTTGAAAGGAAAGACGGGGAAGGAGGCCGACCTGAGCAAGGCGGTCCTCAATTTCGCGAACAGGATATTGACGAAGGTTGATCCGACCGGCGACCCCAAGACGATCGATGACGTGCTATAGGCGGCAACGGCGCCGCGATTCGCATCAGAAGATGGCGGAAGACGCAGGCACGCGTCGGAGGATAGGTTTTTCAAACGCCCTTTTTCCTTCCCCACGGCACCCCGAACACGGCAGAACAGGGTCTGAACACAGCGCCCCGACGCGCTTTAATCTGTCTTTGGATGCAGGCTGAGATCTGTGGGGCGTTGACAGCC
>JANXXS010000234.1 GCA_025350505.1 Burkholderiales bacterium | reverse complement strand
GACCCGATCGCCGCGCCTGACTCAAGCGACTGCCTCGTTTCAATCCACGCGCGCTGCGTGAGCAGCGCGCGACGACGGCATCGCGCACGTCAAGATGGTGAACACGAAGTTTCAATCCACGCGCGCTGCGTGAGCAGCGCGCGACTCCGCGCGCGCAAGCCGAAGTTGCGAACACGTAATTTCAGTGCCTCGCGCGAACCTCTGGAATTCGGTCTGACAAAGGGACATGGTGTCGCGCGCCTGTTGAAATTCAATCGCTATTTCAACGACTTGCTGAAACGCGAACGTCAGGCGTCAGGGGCGACGCTCCAGGTTCGCGCCGTCATCATAGGATGAGCGGACCTTCGAAGTCTGTCGCCGTGAACTTTCCGTGCTCGCGAACTTCGCAGCCCTTGGTTTCTGGCAAGCGATACAGGCGCAGGCAGTCCAGCGTTGGATCGATGGTGGCCAACAGCCTGCGTTCCAGATCGTCCAACTGCATCAGGTCGACATGGCATTCGAAGACCGATTTTTGAACCCGTTGCCCGATTCCCTCACAGATCTTGGCGACGCGCCGCAGCCGCCGCCGCCCTTGTCGCGTTTCGGTGTTGACGTCGTAGCAGACGATCACCAGCATGGCTACCTCGCTATGAACGGCACGTAGCCTTCCGTTTCTCCACGCAAGCTCCTGGCCAGCAGCCGGGCCTGCACCAGCGGCACCAGTCCGAGCGGTATCGGTTCTGCCAACAGCGGGTGAGTCAGGGCGTCTTGCTTGCGCTCCTGATAGGCGACCACGACTGCCTTGCGGGCCTCGCCCTCCAGAAGCACGGCGCCACCTTCGCGAAGCGCGAAGTCAGCCGAACCCAGCTGGCCACGATTCACCAGCGTCAAGGCGAGGCGATCAGCCCAGGGTCTGAACTCTTCTACGAGGTCGAGCGCAAGTGCGGCGCGGCCCGGTCGCACGGCATGCAGAAAGCCGATTTGCGGGTCGAGCCCGGCAGCCTCGAGAGCCGATCGGCAGTCGTTGGTCCACATCGAGTACAGGAATGACAGCAATGCGTTCATGCGGTCGCGAGGCGGGCGGCGGCTGCGTCCGTCCATCGTGAAAACCTCGCGCAAGTTGGGGCGCACAAGCAGATTCAGCGCCGCGAAATACGTGCGAGCACCCTCGCCTTCGATACCACGCAAGGTGTCGAGGTCAGGCGCCTCGGGCAGCGCCCGAAGGCTCGCCGCAAGGTTCAACGTGGCTCGCGCGAGCTTGGCTTCGTCGTCTGGTTCCTTGGTATCACGGGCGCCGCGCAGCAGCACCTGGCGCTGGTTTTTGAGTTTGCCGGCGACGATGTGCCGAGCCAGACCAAGCGTGACCGCATTGTTCTCCGCGGCGCGGTGTTGGGCCTGTCTGAGCAAGACATTGCCGGTGACCGAGCCTTCGAGCCGCGCCTTGAAGCGCCCGCTGCCATCGAGCAGCACCAAGGCGATGCCGTCGTCGGCCAGTCTGTGCATGAGCGGCGCGCTGAGCCCGACGTAACCGAAGCACACGACCGATTGCAAGTGATGGAGAGGCACGCGTAGGCGAGTCTCTTCCTCGACTTCGACTCGCAGTGTGTCGTTGTCCAGGCGTAGCCGGCTCTCCGGCAGCGTGACGTAGAGCGTGTTGAGAAGGTTCATAGAATATTGTCGGAGCCGCGGCTCACGCATCAGGATCGAAGACGGTGAGACTGACGTCTGTCGTGTGTAGCCTGGCTAGCGCTTCTGGCTGGCAACGATCTCGCATGGAGCAACCCTTGCACCGCCTCACGTCTTTGGTGGGAGGGGGCAGTTCGGTGCTGGCGAGCATGGCCCGCACGGCGCTCGCGAATTCGCGCACTTGGTTCTGCAGGGTATCGCTCAGGGTGACCACTCGTCGGCGTCGCGAGCTGGCGTAGTACAGCGCTCCCTCGGGGACAAGGCGCTTCGTCATCTCTCCGAGACACATCGCTTGGGCGGCGAGCTGCACGTCGTCGCACGCGGCAATATCGGCTGCTTTGTGGCGCGAGCCATGTTTGTATTCGACGGGGTAGGGTGTGCCGTCGAGCTCGAACTCGACGACATCGGCCTTGCCGATCAAGCCAAGCGAATCGCTCCAGAGCGGCAGCGCGCGCTCGATGCGCAGGCCCTTGCGCTCCTCCACGCCCGGCTTGTCGACCTGGGAATGCACCGCCTGCCCGCGCTGCGTTTGAAGGTTGTCGTCGAATGCCTGTTCGAGATGGATCAGCCCGCACTGGCGCGGGCAGTAGGCCCAGTGCTGGAGGGCGGAAATGGGGAGAGGGTCGGTGTCGTCCATGGTGAATCGGCGCCAGGACTCAGCCTTACCCGAATGCCCCAAGATTGATATCATCGGCATCACTCCGAATCTCGCGGAAACATGACATGGCCGACATCGTGCTGCGCAACCTCGAAGACCATCTCAAGGAGAAGCTGCGCCTGCGCGCCGCAAGGAACCAACGCTCAATGAATGCCGAGTTGCGCGAGATCGTGAGTGCTGCGCTGGCGCAGCCCCGCGGCAGCAGCAAGGTGGACCTGAAGAGGCTGGCCGCCGACATCCGCGGGCTGAGCGCGGGACGTCGGCAGACACCCTCTGAAGACTTGCTGCGCGAGAGCCGCAACCAGCGATGAAATGGGTGGTCGACGCCAGCGTGGCCGCCAAGTGGCTCGCCCCGGAACCCGATTCGCTGCTGGCCGAAGCCCTGCTCGACGACGAATTGATCGTGCCCGACCTGCTCTTCGCGGAGGTGGGCAACATCTTGTGGAAGAAGCAACTGCGCGGCGAGATGGAAGCCGCTACCGCGCAGATTGGCGCGCGCTGGCTGTTGCAGGTGCCAGCGCAAGTGCACGACAGCGCCAGCCTGCTGGCCGACGCGCTGGCCTTGGCCCTGCAATTGCAGCACCCGGCCTACGACTGCTTCTACCTTGCACTGGCCGAGCGAGCCGGCGTGCCGTTGGTCACCGCCGACCGGCGCCTTCATGCACGCTGCCAGGCCGTCGATGCCGTGGGGTTGGGTGAGCGGGTGCGAATGCTGAACGCAGGGTGAACTGGTCCGGGAGATGGAGTCCCGGCCGTGGGCAATGAAGAGGTTTCCCCACACCCGTGGCGTACCGGGCAGAGAACGAAGTGATCACCGTAGTCGCGTTTGCGCATCAGGGCAGACAGCCCCGGCATTGGGTAGGGCGTGTGCCGGACTGAGCGACGCACGTCTCCCCTTACACCGTGCCGATGAAGTCCACAAGTGCAGTGACAGATCGATTCATCCCCGACATCGACCAGCGTGCTGTCAATTGCCCCGTCATCGAAGTCAGAATCCGTCGATCACTTCTGGCACAAGTCCGTCCAGATCGTTTCGAGTAATGGAGCCATCGGGGTTGACGACAATCGAGCGGTGCACCTTGGCCGACGAGTGCTGGCCCGATTTGCAATTGTGCTGCCACCAAATCAGACTGAGCACTTCCATGCTCCCGTCAGGACGGGCTGACGAAGCATCGTTCTCAAACAACTTCGGCAAGATGCCTTTCAAGATTTCTGCATCAGCATCGCTGAAGCCGGTTCTCTCGGCCAACTGGGGATTGATGCTACCGAATGTGGCATAGACACCGCGATCAACACGATGCTTCATACCCATCTGGTCGGACTGGCGCTTTTCGCCGTCGCCCTCCAAGCTGGTGCTCTTCACGATCTGCGTGCTCTCCAGGTCGATACGCTCAACACTGAATGCGGATTGAATCGTGACGGGGCCGCGCACGGGGATCGATACGCCGTCGGAGTCCTGTTCGCTAGCCGCATCCGCGTCATCACCCTTGCTCTTCTTGCCCTTCTTTGCCTTGAACGGGAATACCTGCCCGAAGGCCCGAACGTCAAACCACTCGGCGCAGGCGGCCCTGACAGCGCCGTCTCTGCTCTTCATCACATCCGGCGTGAGCACCTTTTCGGCGCGCGCGCGTAGGTTCTTGGCGTCGTCGACCCTACGTTCGTCGGATTGAACAAAGATGGCCAGCCCAGCGCGCAACGACGCATCCATCGCCTCGAATCGATCGAGGAGCCGATCGCGTGCCTTTCTCTTGAGGCATACATCCGTGACTTCGCCGTGCCCTGCAAAGTCGATGCGTGGTCGATTGCCATTGAGGGGGTCACCGTTCGGGTTTGCCTTTGAAACGCGAAAGATGAGGGCGAAATCGATCTTGTTCTTCAGGGTAGTCATGTTGAGGTTCCTCGGTTACTCGTCGCTGTCGGGCGTGTTGTCCACGGAGCCACTACCTTCGGCAGCCGGCTTGTGTGGTCGTAAGTCTTGGCGTTGGCAGTGATAGCCGAGTAGAAACTCACCCGTCAGCGGGGCGTCGTTTGCGAACTCATCCGCTATGAACTTGGCCATCGTGTCGTCGAGCAACTGCTCGCGTTTGAACAGTAGGCCGCCGCGCTGCGCGCGCAGTCGCGACTTGTATGGCGTCAACGAAACCTCGATGGTCTTCCACGTTGAGAACGGTCTGTCCGCGAAGCGCTGCATCAGTCTCGCCGCGCTGGTGTCGCGCCTTTCACCGGCGACGAAGAGCGCGGAACTCTCGATGTTCTCTGCGATGGCTAGCAAGCGGCCATACAGGTAGTCGCGTGTGATTCGATCCGGCTCGAGTGCCATTTGGTAGTTCCTCTCCATATGAAAGCCCTTAAACAGCGCGCAGGCAATACCCAGGCACTTTTCCCACTGCCAGCGCTCGGTCGGCTTAAACCCGCCACGATTGCTGGCACGACGTGATGTCGCGAGAACAAGATCATGTGGGATCGCTTGGCCGTCCACGATGCAGGGCAGCAATCGCTCGATGGTGGACTTGAGCAGTCGGTCGTCCACCCGCATGCCGAACGCGGCTTCGGCGATATCTTTTGGAGCCGGTGCGCCGACGAAGTGACTGTCCTTGCCGAAGTTTTGATGCCATGCCACCTTGGTGTGCCACGCTTCGATGCGCTCAAGGAGTTCGGAACCCTTCAATTCGCGGTAGTACGTGATGGCCATGCGGCCTTGCATACCGCTCGTGGAATCCAGACCCATGACGACGATGTCGGAGCCAGGGTCGAGCTTTGAGCCGTAGCCTGCCAGTGATCGTTTCAGCCGCACGGCAAAGGCTTGGGCCGTGTCTGCCGGGCCTATGTCGGCGGGAAGGCTCAAGGCCGCTATGAGCCTAAGCGAGTCCATGAAGGGGTCGGGAATTTCTTCACCGCCGACAGACCAACTGACGACGACTTGCTCTGCATGCCGGTACGCCCCCGGGCGATCAATGAGCCAGCGCAACGCGTTGTGTGCCTTCTGAGTTACCTCAAAGCCCACTGAGAGTGCTTCGTCTGCGCTATGGAAGCGCCCTCGAAATGTGTAGCCACTGGTGTCGTTAGATGAGAGCAGCTTTGCCTTGTCGGCGGGATTTCGAAGCCGCGCAGGGTGCTGGTCGGCCACCAGCGAATCTGGCAACCCTGTGACTGCGCAAGGTCCGCGCCGTGTGAGCTGACTGACGTAGAAGTCTTCCCACGACTGGTGGAGCGACTGATCCGTCCAAGTGTCTGTCGCCGGTTCACCGGGTGCTGTTTCCACAACCCACCGAATCAACGCATCGCCCTGGTCCTTACCTTTTTCGTCACCGTCCCTCTTGGCTGTGAGTTGCTTGAAGATCAGTGGCTCTGGCCCATCGCCGTCCCATTTCGTCAGAAGGACACCGTTTCGTGCGACTAGCATTTGCTGCTTTACCAGGTCGCTGACGACCCTGCCCTTGCGAACATAGGCGAGCACGGCTCGCGCTTTCGGATGCGTACTCGGCGATCCACACCACGCCTCCAACTGCTTCAGGTAACTCGGAAAGTAGCCCTTCTTCTTGCCGCCGAACGCGGGGTAGTCGCTTGCGACGTACTGCACCTTATCGGCGAGCGGATGAGCGGCCTCACCCGAGGCGCGAGTCGCCGACTTCTCCGTCGCCGGCATGACTGTTTCGATCTTGGAAATAACCTGCGCGCGCCTGAAGCTCCCAAGCCCGTCGAGCGTGATCTCGAGGTGTGCTTGTTGACGTGTATGGCCAATGGGCATCAGCTTCGGCGCGCCGTCTGGCTCGTGCCCTGCGCATCGCTCGTAGGTCTCGAACAACTTCAGCAGCCAGCTCACGAAGCACCTCTCATCCGAACTTCGCCTTCGGTGACGCTCAGCAGGTTCCTGCCGATCCCGAACTGCTTGACGTTCATGCGGCGCACAAATTTTCGGGTCATTGAATCGGACTCGGGCCGATCAAACTGAATCCTGCCGTCCACCATCGTCGGCTTCCAGAACCGAGCGTGCAGTTCGCCGTTGCCTGTTTCGTCCGGGTAGTCGAATCCATGGAACATCACACCAAAGGCGAGTTGACCCGCATCGTCGTACGCGCCTTCGCCAACACCAAACTCGCAGGCTTCAACATATCCTTGGCAATCTCGCGTTCCCAAGAAGATGTCTTGACGGCCTCCGCGATCGAGCATTCGCTTGGCGATGGTGTGGTGCTTGCCATCAACCCGATCGCCCTTCAAATCCGGGCGGTAGGTGTTCCACTCGAAGTGCGCCCGAACTTGATACTCAACATCGGCCAGGAAGGTGTAGATCGCCAATGAATTGCCGCCGCTGAATTCGAGCGGCTTCGTACCTTTGGTCTGGGTGCGTATGCGGTTCATCACGCGCAACTCATCGATCACCCAAATCAAGGTCGGCTTCCAGTAGATCGACTTGGTGATGCCTTTCAAGGCTTCGTACGTCGGCACGTGGTACGAGCACTTTTCGCCTCCGATCTTTGTCAATGGATCGGTGAACAAGGCGTGTCGCGCCCAGACCTTGAACTCGATGCTGTTGCGTAGACTGTCAAGCATTCAAGAACTCCATCAGAGAAACGGGCTCGGTGGAAAGGCCGAACTGTGGGCTGTAGTAACGAGCGTCCAGGCAGAGGATACGAACCCCGCCTTCTTCCACAACTTGCAAAGCGTCCGCCTCCTGCAGCTTCTTCAAGACCTGCGGGAAGATGTTGACCGTGTATTGCTGTGCCCGGCGCAGCAATTCGACGTCGCTTTTGAGCGTGAACGCAGCGTGTAGATCGGCGATCACGGCCCTGCCGGCCGCGTTGTAGGGAACGACTACACCTTGGGTCGGCGCATCGATGACCGCGAAGATGTTTCCCGCGGTCATGAATGCCTGGCGGAGAAAGAGTTCAGGCATCGCTCCTTGTTGCTTTCCATACTCCGCCGACGCCTGTTCGTTCGTGCTCAACAGGCTGAGCAAGGTGTCGTCCCGCCCCACTTGCATCTCGCCAATCGGATAGGACATGGTGTCGGCGCGCTCGAAGAAGAAATAGGCGTAGTAGTCCCGTAGTGCTTGTGGGCTGATCAAGCTGTGGCTGTACCGGGCAGGGTCGGCCTTGAAGTCGTCCAGGAGGCGCTTGGTCACTTTGGCCCCGATCTCGATATCGATCAGTTTGGTTGTCCTCTCGTCGGCCGCGTCCACCACGTGAACGACACCCGTCGCCGAGTGTCCATTGCGGTTGCATCGCCCGGCGGCCTGAGCGATGGAATCAAGGCCCGCGAGCGATCGAATCACGGCGCCAAAGTCAACATCCACACCGGCCTCGATCAACTGCGTGCTGACGCACAACACCGGCAAACCTTGCGCCAAGCGGCCGATGACCGTCGTGGTATTCGAGTCGCCCTTTCTGCCGAGTGCAGCGTTTCTGTGTGCGGGACACATGTCGGTGCTGAGATGAAAGACCGCGTTGGCGAGTCCGTGCGCGCAACGCTGGAAGACTTGCCTGGCGGCGTCCTTCGTGTTCACAATCACAAGGCAACTGCCCGCCCGAGCCAATTCGTTCAGTGCCAGCGCGGCGATGTCGTCGTGGGTCCAGCCCCCTGCCTTTCTGCTATCTCGCACGTCAACGCGCTTCAGTGCGTCAAACAGCTGGCGCACATCGGCCATGAGTTCGTGTCCGGGTTTCAAACGGATCGCGCCCTTCTCCTTCGGCACCGCATGCAACAGTGGCTGCGTTGCCGTGCACAGCAGCACTGTCGTGTTGCACTGCTCAGCGAGAAAGTTGATCGCGTTGTTAAACAGATGGACGCACTTGATCGGGAGGGTCTGGATTTCGTCGAATATGAGCACTGCGTTGGCCAGCTGGTGCATATGGCGAGCGCCTCGGGTGCCACTGCCGAACAACGATTCCAGGAACTGCACCATGGTTGTGAAGACGACCGGCGCATCCCAGTTGTCAGTAAGAATCTTTTCGCGCCAGGTTTGCTGTTCGGGTGTCAGGCTGGCATGGTGTTCCAAAACAACCTTGCCCTCACCTAGAGGAGCGTCCGTTTCCAGAATGGCGCGAACGTCACGAGCGTTCTGGTCGATGATCGATGTGAAGGGAATCACGTAAATCACCCGATCCAGATGCCGTCCCTGCGCATGGTGGAGGGCGAAGCGCAGGCTGGCCAAGGTCTTGCCGCCGCCTGTAGGCACCGTCAGCGTGTAGATGCCGCCGCTGCGCTCCGCCGCGGCGAGACATTGGGCAGAGATCTGGTTGCGGAGGTTGTCGATGGGGTAGTGAGGCTTGAGCCTCTGGAGGTGAGTCTCGAGGCGTGCCGACAGGGTCGGCCACGGGACGTAGTCCCCCAGTGGGCGAAAGCGCCTCGCGCGCTTGTGCTCGAAGTCGGCACTATCGATGCGGTCAGCGTCGATCAAGCAACTGAAGAGCAAACGTACCGCCAAGCCGAATTGCTGATGGGTGAGTCTGGCGGGGGCATCGGGGTTGTGTTGTCCGATACGCTCAAGCAGCGACACGAAGGCCGCGCTCATGGTGGGGTTTGATAGGAGCTGATCGCAACGGGCGATGAGCTCCTTATCGGCAACGCGTAGAACCTCATCCAGGTGCGTCTTGTCCTGGGTCTTCGACATACGTTTTGGAAAGACCGCTTGCCCGAAGTTGGTGTCATTGCCGCCAATGCAGTCGATCAACCCCGAGTGGTGCGAGGCGACACACAACGCCAGAACCTGGGCGGCAAGGCGCTCCCCCGGACCTTTGCCGGCCAACGCTTTCCAGATGTGCTGGGCCCCAGCAGTTGAGTGATCCACCTTGCCCTTAAGACCCTTGGCGTCGACGTAGTCGTCCGCGTCAAGATCGAGCAATCCGACGGCAGAGCGAAGGTAGTCTTGGAACTCCTTGCTGTATTTGCCTAAGTCGTGCAAAGCGCCGATGAGTTCACCCGCATCTTGGAGCCCGATCTTGGCTGCAAAGGTGCGAGACAGTCTCGACACTCCTTGCAGGTGAGTCTCCAGGAGTTGCTCTCGCTTGTCCGACGAGCGCCAGTGAGCGATGGCTGCCTGACGTCCCAGAGCTTCCATGTTTCGTTGCCTCAAAGCCGACTGATTTGGGTAGTGAACATTCGACAGTAGGTCTTCGAGTGCCAGCTTCTTCCGCGATTCGTCAATCACGCATCTTGCGCTTCGGCAGGCTCATGGCGTGATCCTCCTTGAACCTTTGGTGCTCGTTCCGAGGCGGCTTCCCGTACCAACGAATCTCACGGTCTTAGTGCCTCACCCAGCTTCTGCTCCACCGTCGAGCGCAACTCCTCCGGCCCCACCACCTCCACCTCCGGTACATGCCGCAAGATATCCATCACCAATTCCCGCGGATCCGCATACGGGAGCTCGAGCACGTAGCTGCCGTCGGCCTCGAACCGCCCCCGCTGCTTCGCATGCCAGGTCTCCGCCGCCACCCACCTCGCACGCTCGGCGCTGAAGCGCAGCGTCGCCCACACCACCTTCTTACCCGCGAAGATTCCGTAGCCGGAGCCGAGCGCTTCGTCGAGTTCGCTGTCGAGCACCTCGAGGGCTGGGGTGTCCAGAACCTGCACTTGCTCGATCGCGTCGACGCTGAAGCTTCGCAACGCCTTGCGCAGGTGGCACCAGGCGTCGAGGTACCAGTTGTCGCGGTAGTGGATCAGCCGCTGCGGCGACACCGTGCGTTCGCTGGTCTCGTTGCGGCTGCGGCCCCGGTAGGTGATGGTCAGGCGTTGCCGCCGCAGCAACGCAGTGCCAACCGCCTGAAAGTGCGGCAGGTTGAGCTTGCGCGCACCGACGGTCTGCACCCGGATGCGCCGGCCGAGGTCGGCGCTTTTGTGGCTGCCCTTTGCGAGCAGCCCGTGCAGGCGTGACATCAAGGGCGCGATATGCGGTCCCAGCAGACCGGCCGCGTCGAGGTTGGAGAGCAGATGCTGCATGGTCAGCAGGGCGTGGATTTCTTCGGCGCTGAGCCACAGCCCGGGCAATTCGTACTGCGTGCCGACCACCGGCAGATGGCGATCCAGACGCCAGCCGCCCTGCTCGCGGTCGACGACGATCGGCGCGTTCATGCGGTCGCGCAGATGCGCGAGGTCGCGCTTCAACGTGGCCGGCGAGATGCCCAGTTCTTCGAGGAGAAAGGCCTTGCTGAAGGACCGGCCGGTGTCGAAGAAATGCTTGAGCTTG
>JANXXS010000115.1 GCA_025350505.1 Burkholderiales bacterium | reverse complement strand
GTCAGCGTCGGCAAGCCGGTGCAGAGCTTCGGCCAGTTCGTCGAGGCGGCGCGGCGCAAGACCTTGCTGCTCGGCGCGACGTCGGTGGTCGCGGTGCTGCTCCTCGTCATGATCCTCTCGGTATGGCTGGTGCGGCCGTTCGGCGTGCTCGCCGACTATGTGCGCTACGTGCGGTCGCAGCGCTCGTTCAGCCTGCCGCGGCTCGGCCGGCGTGCTCTCGGCGCGATCGGCGCCGCTTACGACGAGATGCGCGACGCGCTGGCCGGCCGCAACTACGTCGCCGACTACGTGCAGACGCTGACGCACGAGGTCAAGGGGCCGCTCTCGGCGATCCGCGGCGCGGCCGAGCTGCTGCAGGAGCCCATGCCCGAGGCCGACCGCGCGCGCTTCATCGCCAATGTCGCGCGCGAGGCGCAGCGCATCCAGGAGCTGGTCGACCGCATGCTCGAGCTGACCGCGCTCGAGTCGAGGAAGAGCCTCGACCGCGCCGTGCCGGTGCCGATCGCGGCGCTGGTCGCCGAGGCCGCCACGAGCGCCGGGCCGTCGGCGCAGGCGCGCGGCCTGACCGTTGCGGTCGATGCCGTTGCTGCGCCCGCCACGGCCGCCGTTGACGGCGATGCCTTCCTGCTGCTACGTGCGGTCGCCAACCTGATCGACAACGCGCTCGACTTCTCGCCGCCGGGCGGCAAGGTGATGATCGAGGTCGTTGCGCACGCGCGCACCTGCGACGTCGTCGTCCGCGACGCCGGCCCGGGCATTCCGCAGTACGCCGAGGGCAAGGTGTTCGAAAAGTTCTATTCGCTGGCCAGGCCGTCGACGGCGAAGAAGAGCACCGGGCTGGGCCTGTCCTTCGTCAAGGAGATCGCCGAGCTGCACCACGGCCGCGTCACGCTGAAGAACGGCGCCCAGAGCGGCGCGGTGGCGACGCTGTCGCTGCCGCGCAGCGCCGCCACGGCCTGAGCGATGCGCTAACGGCCGTTGGCAATCGTCAGCAGCAGGTCGGCGTGGCAGGGCCCGTTGGCCGGGCACCAGCAGGCGAGATCGCGCCCGGCGAGGGCGGCGCGGATCGCCTCGGCGGCGGGCGGCTCGGCCGCGCCCGGCGCCGGAATCTCGCCGCGCATCCAGCGACCGTGATGGGCGACGGCGATCGCCGCCGTGCCGCAATCGGCGATGATGAACGGGTTGCCCCAGCGCGTCGTGCGGTCGACCTTGACTGCGTTGGCCGGCATCTTCCAGCCCTTGCTGCGTTTGAGCTGTATGCGCTTGGGCATGCGTCGGCCTACGCTTCGGTTCAGCGCGTCTCCCGCGCCGCGTATTCCAGCACCGCGTCGACCAGCGACGCGAGGTCGTTCTGCACCCGCGCGAAGCCCGCGCTTTTCTGCCGTGTCGCCTCGTCCATGTAGAGGCGCTTGTTGACCTCGAGCTGCAGGCTCATGCGCCGCGTCGCCGGGTTCGAATAGGCGCGAACCAGCTCGACGCCCTTGTACGGATCATTGACCTTGACGTCGTAGCCGCACGCCGCGAGATGGGCGCGCACGAACTCGGTGAAGGCGGCGGCGCAGGTCGTGCCGTCGCGGTCGCCGAGGACGATGTCGGCGCGCATCTTGCCCGGGCCGCCCTCGCCCTGCGCGCCGCCGATCGCGTTCATCGAATGGCAGTCGATGTGCCAGCTCGCGCCGAAGCGCGCATGCGTCGCCTCGATGCGCTTGGCCATCGCGTGGTGATACGGCCGGTGGTAGCGGTCGATGCGATGCTGGATCTCGTCGACGCCGAGCAGCCGGTCGTAGATCGGGCGCCCGTCGTCGAGGGTGCGCCAGATCAGCGCCTTGCCGAGCCGCCCCTTGCCGCTCGGCGCGTACTCGTGCGGCCAGGCGCCGCCTTCGACCAGCGCCAGGTCGATGTCGCCGGGATGCCGGTTGTAGTCGATGTAGGTGCGCGGCACGCTGGCGGCGATCAGGCTGACGCCGCGCTCGGTGGCCGGCATCCACAGCTCGTCGACGAAGCAGTCCTCGCCGTCGCGCAGGTCGAACTCGCTGACCGCGGCGCCGAAGTCGGCGGGGAAGTCGAAGCCGGAATGCGGTGAATCGAGGAGCAGCGGCACGCGCGCTTCGGCCGGCCCGTGCAGGGTGAAAGAGGGGTGTTGTGCGGTCATGGTGATGCGCAGCATAGCCGCCTTCGCGAACCCTTCACGCCGCCTTCACACCACGCCGAAGAGGGCTTCCGCGCCTTCCCGCGCGCTTCGAATTGCCTTCGCCGCCGCTCTCGATGCTTCGCTTCGTTCCCACCCTGTCGGTGGGTCGAACCCGAGGAGAGTGCGATGCGGATCTTCGAACCCTCGCTGGCGCCGCAAAGCGGCATCGGCCGTGTCATCGCCGGCGTCGTGATCGCCGTCGTCGCGACCATCGCGCTGCTCGCCTGGTCGCCGGCCAGTGCATTCGACGCCGGGGCCGCCGGGCCCGAGAGCCCGCACTTCCAGGTCGCGACGACGCCGGCGAGGGCGGCGTGAAGCGCGTGATCCGCCGCATCGGCTTCGTCCTGCTGGCGCTGCTGGGGATCGTGCTCTCCGCCGGCGCCGTGCTGCTGGCGACCGCGCTCTACGCGCTGCGCGCCAAGCCGGGCGACTGGTCGGTGCGCGCCGCGCTCGGGCCGGTCGGCATCGAGCTGAGCGTGCCGGCGCTGCTGCGCGTCGCCACCCATCCGCTCGGCATCCGCATGCTCGCCGGGCACCGCATCGCGACCCGCTACGGCACGCTGCACGCACGGCCGGGGACGACGCCTTCGTCGCTCGTCGTGCGCTGTGCGCCCTGCATCGTCGATGCGCGCTGGCTGGCCGCGCAGCCGATCCGCATCGCCGAGATCGAGGCCAGCGTCGAGCACGGCGAGCCGAACCAGCTCCATGGCGAACTGCGCCTCGGGCGCGTGCGCGCGGCCTGGCAAGCGCGCCTGGCCGCGCAGAGCGCCGACCTCGAGGTCAAGCTTGCCGATGCTGCCGTCGCCGATATCGTCACGCTCTTGGGCAGCGCCGTTCCGGAAGCCGCACGCGCCCGCATCGAGGGTCGCGCCGGCGCGACGGTCCGGCTGGCCCTGCCTTCCTCCCGCTACGCGATCGAGCCGCGTCTCGAATGGCTCACCGTCGAAGGCCTCGGCAGCGACGCGCTGATCGCCGCCACCCCGACGCCGGCCTGTGCACGTGCACCGCGCGTCACGCGATCGGCAACGCCCTACGGCACGTGGCTGCCGAAGGCGGTGATCGCCGCCGAAGACCCGCGCTTCTGGCTCGCCAGCCTGCTGCGCAATCCCGAAGCCGAGCTCGACCGCGCCGCCGCGCAAGGCCTCGACGCGCCACGCCTCGCGTCGCTCGCCGACGCGCTGCGACCGATGCCGCGTACGCGCCGCGAAGACCTGCGGGCCGAGCTGGCCGTCTGGAGCCCACCGCCGGTCGTACTGCTGCGTCGCGAGCGGCTGGCGATCGGCGTCGCGGTCGCCGCGTCTTCGCCGGAAGGCGAAAGCCTGAGCGCGGCGAGGCGCTTTCGCAGCGCGCTACGATCGCCCGGTTGATACGACCCGAGGACGCGCGATGCGCCACCACACTTTTCTCGCCATGGTTCGCCGGCTCGCCCTGGCTGCCGCGGCGTGCCTGTCGGCGCTGGCGCTGACCGGCTGCGGCTACAACGACTTCCAGACCCTCGACGAAAGCGTCAAGGCGGCCTGGTCCGAGGTGCTGAACCAGTACCAGCGCCGCGCCGACCTGATCCCCAACATCGTCGCCACGGTCAAGGGCGAAGCCAACTTCGAGCAGGAGACGCTGACCCGCGTCATCGAGGCGCGCTCCAGGGCGACTTCGATCACTGCGACGCCCGAGCTGATCAACGACCCCGAGGCCTTCGCGAAATTCCAGAAGGCGCAGGGCGAGCTGAGCAGCGCGCTGTCGCGCCTCCTGGTAGTGAGCGAGCAATACCCGAACCTGCGCGCCAACCAGGCCTTCCAGGACCTGCGCGTCACGCTCGAAGGCACCGAGAACCGCATCACCGTGGCGCGCAACCGCTACGTGCAGACGGTCGCCGCCTACAACATCAAGGCGCGCAGTTTTCCGACCAACCTGACGGCGATGATGTTCGGCTACAAGGTCAAGCC
>JANXXS010000106.1 GCA_025350505.1 Burkholderiales bacterium | reverse complement strand
AGTGCGGCCGCGCGCCGATTCCGGCGTGCCGGCGCGGCCGACGATCGAGAAGCCGCCGAGGTCGACGCCGACGGCACGGCTGTGCACGACGAACTCGGCGCCGAGCACGTCGGCGGTGCGCTCGGCCAGGCCGGCGCGCGGCCAATGCGAGACCAGCTTGCCCTCGTGCCAGACCGCAAACGCGACCTCGGGGCGCACGATCGCCTGCCGGCGCACGGCTTCGACGCAATGGGCGAGCTCGGTCGCCTCGGTCTTCAGGAACTTGCGCCGCGCCGGCGTGTTGAAGAACAGCTCGCGCACCTCGACGCTGGTGCCGGTGCCACGCGCCGCCGGCAGCAACTCGCCGGTGCGCGCATCGAGCCGCGTCGCGTGTGCCGCGTCGGCAGTGCGGCTGGCGATCGAGACATCGGCCACGGAGGCGATCGCCGCCAGCGCCTCGCCACGAAAGCCGAGGGTGGCGACGCCTTCGAGCTCGGCGAGCGAGGCGATCTTGCTCGTCGCGTGGCGGCGCAGCGCCATCGGCAGCTCGGCGGCGGTGATGCCGTCGCCGTCGTCCTCGACCGCGATGGCACGCACGCCGCCGCCGACGAGGCGAACGACGATGCTGGTGGCGCCGGCGTCGACCGCGTTGTCGATCAGCTCGCGCACCACCGACGCGGGCCGCTCGACCACCTCGCCGGCGGCGATCTGGCTGATCAGCTCGCCCGGCAATTCGCGGATCGGCCGGCGCATGCGGGCCTCGATGACGGCGTTCATCCTCGCATTGTAGGAAGCCGCTTCTCCCTCTCCCGCTCGCGGGAGAGGGCCGGGGTGAGGGCTACTCGGCGAGACCGCGCTCGCTCATCCAATCGGTGCAGACACGCACCGCATCATCGAGCTGCTTCGGTTGGCCGGCGTAGTAGTGCGACCCGCCTTCGATGACGACCATGCGCTTGTCGGCGCTCGCCGCGGCGCGGAAGATCAATCCGGTGTGCGGCTGCGGCACCGCGTCGTCGGCGCCGTTCTCGATCGCCAGCAAGGGCACGGTGACCCGCGCCGCGCAGCGCTCGCCGTGCGCCTGCGTTTCGTCGATCGACCATTGCGAGAGCCAGGCGCGAAGCGTCGAGAAGCGCGCCATGCCGGCCGGCGCGCTGTTCGCCAGGAGCGGCTCGCCGAGGTAGCTCGTGTCGGGCGTGCGGCCGTTCGGGTCGAGGGTGGCGTCGAGAAAGCGCGGCTCGGCCATGGTGCGATGGGTGACGAAGCCGCGCTCGGCTTTTGCGTCGCCGCGCGCGCGCATCGAATGCAGCGTCTCCTTGACCCAGTCGGTGCGGCGGCGCAACCGCGCCAGTTGCAGGGCGCGAAAGCGGGCGATGTAGTCCGGCGAATATGGCGGCTGGTTGGGGTTGCGCGGGTCGTAGAGGTCGAGCTCGAGGTCGCGGCGGTCGGGGTCGTTCTCGTCGAGCACCGACGGGTCGATCCAATCGGCGAGCAGTTGGGCGCGCGAGACATGCGCGGCCTGGAAGATCATGGCGTCGGCGGCGATCAGCTTCGCCGCCGCCAGGTCGACCGGGTCGCCGGCCGGCGTCGCGGTGATCGTCGGCCGCTCGGCCTCGGCCTGGTAGAGCAGGGCCAGCGCGCCGCCGCCCGACCAGCCGCAGAGCACGACCTTCTCGTAGCACCAGACCTCGCGCGCATGGCGCATCCAGGCGCCCAGGTCGAGCACCACGTTCTCGAAGATCAATGGCGTGTCGTTGCGCGCATAGCGGCTGGCCGCGCAGAGCACGTGCACGCCTTGCCGCGCCATGGCGCCCGGCATCGGCAGCAGCTGCAGCGTGCTGGCCGGGTGCATGTAGACCAGCAGCACGCGGCCGGGCCGCCCTTCAGGAATGAAGCGGATGCCTTCGAGGTTGATCGTGCCCTGGCTGCCTGCAAAGCCGTAGACCTCGCGAACCGACAACGATTCTGCGTAGCTGATGTGCGCCCATTCGGCGCGGATCCCGGGGTCGGAATGCATGGCCGGCAGTGTCGTCGGCGCGACGGGCTTCGTCGAGGGCCGGGCAATCGCCACAGAGTTGACAGGCGAGGCGCCCAACAGGCGCGCACCGCGCCCGCCGCGTGTTAGCTTCAGCGCGATGAACGAAGCCGCCGCCGCCGAGCCCCAAGCCGAGCCGTCGCCGGCCTTCCTGCAAGCGGTCTCCGAGCTGGCCATGGACCAGCCGGTGACGACCTCGCAGCCGATCTACAACGCGCAGGGAATCAAGCTGCTCGAAGGCGGCGTCAAGGTCGACCGCGGCCTCTACGACCGGCTGGTGTCGCACCGGCTGTCGCGGCCGCTCGACGAATGCGTCGACGCCGAGCCCAGCGTCGATGCCAAGGTGATGCGCGAGGCAGCGCTCGCAGCGATGGCGCAATGGCCGTTCTTTGCGCGCATGGCACCGATCGGACGCACCCGCGAGATCGTGCTCGAAGCCATCGCCGCCGTGCCGCTGCCCAAGCCGATCGCCCTGCACCTGACACTGGCACACGATCGCCGGCCGGCCCTCTTCGCGCACAGCATCCTGATGGCGCTGCTCTGCGCCCACCTTGCGCGCGAAGGCGGCGCCGCCCTGCACGACGTCGCCGAAGCGGCCACCGCCGGCCTGCTGCACGACATGGGCATGATGCACATCGACTCCGGCCTGCTCGACGCCGACGAGCGACTGAGCGGCGAGCGGCTCAACCCGGTCTATGTCCATCCGCTCACCTCGTCGATGCTGGTCGGCCGCTTCACGGAGTACCCGAAGCAGGTGGTCCGTGCCATCGTCGAGCACCACGAGCGGCTCGACGGCTCGGGCTATCCGCGCGGCCTGGTCGGCGACGCGATCAGCCCGCTCGGCCGCATGCTCTCGCTGGCCGAGGTGGTGACGGCCATGTTCGACGGCGAGCGCGAGCAGCCCGAGCAGCGCGTCTCGCTGCTGCTGCGCATCAGCCCGCGCCGCTACGACGCTGCGCTCGTGCCGTCGATCCACCGCCTGCTGCGCGCCGCGCCGCCGCCCGACGCCGAAGCCGGCGCGCCGGCCGAGCAATCGATCGCGCGCCTGCTTCGCCTGGCCGACGAGCTCGGCCGCTGGCGCGAGACGGCCGAGTCGATCGGGCCGCAGCTCGACGGCGCCCACGCCGCCCTCCTGCTGTCGATGAACGAGCAGAACGCGACCCTGCAGCGCATGCTCTACGAGGCCGGCGTGACGCGCGACCAGCTCGGCGCGCTCGGCGACGACGTCGGCGAGGACGCGGCGGTACGCGTCGAGTTGTGGGCGCTGGCCGAAGAGCTGCTCTGGCAATTGCACGCTGCCGCCAACCAGCTCAAGCGTCGCTGGCAGGCGACCGAGCCGGCCCTGCCGCATCCGCGCGCGCTCGCCGCCTGGTTCGACGGCGTCGCCTCGCTCGACGCGCACGACCCGACCTGACGGCAAGGCCGCCGCGACACGGGCGCAGCGAGGCGCTGGCCATAATCGGCGCATGGATCTGCTCGCTCAGCTGCTCGATTTCGTTCTTCACGTTGACGTCTACCTCGCTACCTTCGTGCGCCACTACGGCACCTGGGTCTATGCCCTGTTGTTCGCGATCGTCTTCGTCGAGACCGGCCTGGTCGTGATGCCTTTCCTGCCCGGCGATTCGCTGCTCTTCGTCGTCGGAACGATGTGCGCGGCGGGCCTGATGAGCCTGCCGCTCGTGCTCGGTCTGCTCTGGCTCGCGGCGGTGGCCGGCAACCAGAGCAACTACGCGATCGGCCGGCGCATCGGGCCGCGCGTCTTCCATTGGGAGAACTCGCGCTGGTTCAACCGCAAGGCCTTCGACCAGGCGCACGCGTTCTACGAGCGCTACGGCGGCATCACCATCGTCGCGGCGCGCTTCATGCCCTTCGTACGCACCTTCGCGCCCTTCGTCGCCGGCGTGGCGCAGATGACGCGGCGCAAGTTCACGCTCTACGACGTCAGCGGCGGCGCCCTCTGGGTCGGCAGCGTCACCCTTGCCGGCTACCTGTTCGGCAACATCCCCTGGGTCAAGGACAACCTCGAGAAGATCATCTGGGCGACGATCCTCTTGCCCGGCATCCTGGTTCTTATCGGGGCGTGGCGGGCACGGACGAAGCAGGGCGTGAAGCCGGCCTGACCGGGCGGGCCGTTGCCGATGCCGCTGTGCGGGCGACCTGCGGCGAAGCGGCCGAGGCCGGCGTCGACGCGGCCGCCGGCGGGTCGGCGTTGACCGGGCAGGCCTGCTGCTGATAGATGGTGCGCTTGTCGATGACGCACTTGAATAGTTGCGTCGCCGCCTGCGCCGAGTGGCCGAGCGCGGCCGTCGCGAGCACGAGCACCATCGCCTTCGCCAGGCGAGCCGCCTGCCTCCGCCGCGTCATGGATGCGGCGGAGCGATCGGCAGGGCGAGCTGGTCGCCGACGATCTCGGGCTTCATCAGGCGAAAGCGACCGCGCGAGCTCATGTCGAGCACCGTCGTCGTCAGCGCGTCGATGCTGGCAGCGGGGTCGAGCTCGAGAACGCGCCGAACGCAGCGCGTGATCCACTCGGAGGTGTCGCGAACGTAGTCGATCTCCGCGTCGTCGAGCCTGCAGACAAGGCGGAAAGTCTTTTCGAACGGGTCTTCGGGGGCAGTCGTCATCAATCGCGTTTTTAGCGCCTTCCGTCACGGTGTGCTGCCCGGGGTCGCGCCAAGAGCGCGGCCGGCGAGCAAAACATCACGCCACCCGGCGGTGGCGCGAATGCCCTACCGAACGGTGTAGCCGCGCCCTTCCATGCAGGCGAAGGTGGCGCGCTGGAAGATGCTTGCGTCGCTCATCGCACCGGCTTGCGTGGTCGCCCAGCGATTGCAGTCCTGCCGGTCGGTCTCGACCTGCGCCGGCGTTTGCCCGTTCTTCGGGTAGAAGATCGGGTCCGGCGTACGCGTCGCGGCGGGCACGGGCTGCCCCGACGAGCGCACCACGCGGTCGCCCGGCGCTGGGTCGACGACGACGTATTCCGCGACGCCGGGTCCGACGATGTAGCCGGGATAGGGATAGGCGTAGTAGCCGCCGTAGTAGGGCGCCGGATAGGCGAAGGCGCCGAAGCCGAGCCCCAGGCCGAGACCGCCCCAGAAGGGCCCGTATCCCCAACCGCCCCAATGGCCGCGGCCCCAACCGCCGCCATGGTTCCAGCCGCCGTTGCCGCCGTGCCAGTTGCCGTGGCCGTTGCCCGGCGAACCGGCGACGCTACCGCCGACGCCACCGGGGCGCGCTTGCGCCACCGGACTGGCAGCGAGCGTCGCCGCCGCGGCCAGTGCGGCGACCAGCCTGATCGTCATCGTCATCGTCTTCATGTCGAACTCCTTGGCGTCGCCGCCGCCGCCCGGTTGTCTCGAAGACAACCATTTTGCGCCCGCCGGGCGCGAAGTGCATGGCCTCGACCGATCGGCGGAAGGGCTTCGCGAATATCATCTCGCGCATCGATTCCAGACCCGGAGACCGCCATGAACCTTCGCAGCGCGCTCGCCCTCGCCGCCGTCGCCTTGGGCGCCATCGCCTTGCCCGCCGGCGCCGCCGAATCAGTCGGCCAGGCGGCCTCGAATGCTGCGACCAAGACCGGCCATGCCGCCGGCGAGGCCGGTCGCGCCACCGGTCACGCCGTGGCCGAGGCCGGCCGCAAGACCGGTCACGCCGCCGCCGAGGCGGGGCGCAAGACCAAGGCGGTCGCCAAGAAGGGCGTGCGCAAGGTCAAGGCCGCGGCGCACGCCGCTTCGGCGACCCAGTAGAGCCGTCGCGCGGGGCGCGCTTCGTTCCGCTCAGCGCCCGAGCGCGCGGGCCAGTTCGGCAGCGCACATGGCGACCGCGGTGTTCGCCTCGTCGAGCAGCTTGCCCATGGTGATGAAGCCGTGGATCTGCCGCTCGAAGCAGACATACGTCGCTCGATTGCCGGCCGCGACCAGCGCATTGGCATAGTCCAGGCCCTCGTCGCGCAAGGGATCGAAGCCGGCCGTCAGCACAAGTGCCGGCGGCAGCCCGGACAGGTCGGGGTGAAGCAGCGGCGAGGCGCGCCAGTCGCGATCGTTCGACGTGTCGCCGTAGTAGTTGTCGTGGTAGTAGCGGATCGTTTCGCTCTCGAGCAGGTAGCCCTTGCCGTTGCTCTTGTGCGAGGCGTGGCCCCAGCGCTGGTCGGTGGCCGGGTAGATGAGCAGCTGGAAGGCGATCGGCAGATCGCCGGCGTCGCGCGCCGCGATGGCGACGACGGCGGCGAGGTTGCCGCCCGCGCTGTCGCCGCCCACCGCCAGGCGTGACGCGTCGAGGCCGAGCGATTCGGCGTTGCGGCGCACCCAGTGAGTCGCCGCCAGGCAATCGTCGCTGCCGGCGGGAAAGCGATGCTCGGGGCCCATCCGGTAGTCGACCGAGACGACGGCGCAGCCCGAGCCGTTGGCGAGCTGCCGGCACAGTACGTCGTGGGTATCGAGGTCGCCGATGGTCCAGCCGCCGCCGTGGCAGTAGACAAGCACGGGCAGCACGGCGAGGTCGTCGCTGCGCAGCGTCGGCCGGTACAGGCGCAGCGGGATCGGACCATGCGGACCGTCGGCGCCGAGCTCGCTGATCTCGGCCACCGCCGGCGCCGCGGGCTGCGTCAGGGCGCGGCGATCGCGATAGAAGAGGCGTGCCTCGACCGGCGGCAGCGACTGCATCGGCGGCAGGCCGCGCTGTGCGATCAGGTCGATCAAGGCTCGGGCTTGCGGATGGAGCATGGCGTGTCCTCAGAGCTGCCGGCTGCGCGCCAGCGGTGGGTTGCGTGCGAAGTAGCGCTGGATGCCGGTGGCCAGCGCCTCGACCAGTTGAGCCCGGTATTCGGGATCGCGAAGCTTCGATTCTTCCTCGGGGTTCGAGATGAACGCCGATTCGACCAGGATCGACGGAATGTCGGGCGCCTTCAGCACCGCGAAGCTGGCCTGCTCGACGCTGCCCTTGTGCAGCCGGCCGACCTTGCCGATCTGGCCGAGCACCTCGCCGCCCAGCTTCAGGCTGTCCTTGATCTGCGCCGTCGTGCTCATGTCGAGCATGGCGCGCATGACGGTCTCGTCTTTGACCGCGACGTTGACGCCGCCGACCAGGTCGGCGGCGTTCTCGCGATTCGCCATCCAGCGCGCCGCGCTGCTCGAGGCGCCGCTCTGGCTGAGCGCGAACACCGAGGCGCCGCGCGCCTCGGGCGTGAAGAAGGCGTCGGCGTGGATCGACACGAACAGGTCGGCCTGAACGCGGCGCGCCTTCTTCACGCGCTCGTGCAGCGGCACGAAGAAGTCGGCGTCGCGCGTCAGCATCGCGCGCATCGACGGATTCGCGTTGATGCGGTCGCGCAGCAGCATGGCGATGGCCAGCACGACGTCTTTCTCGCGCAGCCCGCTCGGCCCGGTCGCGCCCGGGTCTTCGCCGCCGTGACCCGGGTCGAGGGCGATGACGACGAGGCGATCGATCCTGGCCTGGGTGACGACGGGCGGGACGACCGGCAGCGGCGGCGGCGGCAGGGTCGGCAGATTGGGCAGCGGCGTCGACGCCGGCGACGAGGCGACGCTGGCGTTCATGCGTGCGATGAACTCGCCGAGCGCGTCCTGCACCGCCTTGGCCGCCTTCGCCTCGGCCTGCTCCTTGTCGCGGATCAGCTCGAGCAGAGGATCGAGCTCCTTGACGGGATGGAGATCGAAAACGAGCCGGTGCTGGTAGGCCGCGACCGGCGCGAGCGTGAACAGCTGCGGCGCAGTCGCCTGCTTCAGGTCGATGACGAGCCGCACCACACGCGGCTGGCTCTGGCCGACGCGAACGCCGGCAATGAAGGGATCGTCGGAGCGCACCTTGCCGACAAGATCGCGCAACTGCGGGCTGAGCTCGAGGCCGTCGACGTCGATGACGAGGCGGGCCGGGTTCTCGGCGAGAAAGTGCTTTTGCGTCAGCGCGGCGTCGGACTCAATCGTGATGCGCGTGTACTCGTCGGCCGGCCAGACGCGCACCGCGACGATGGCGGCGCCGAAGGCGAGCTCGCGCGCGCCGAGCGTCACGGCCAGCGTGCCCATGGCGCGCAGCGCGGCGCGGCGCGAGGGCGAGGTCATGGCAGCAAGGCCTCGCCGCGCGACGTCATCGCTTCGATGCGCACCTGGCGCAGGCTCCCCTCGTCATCGGGCGTGATGTCCAGGCGCAGGTCGCAGCGCGGCAGCAGCGCGGCCGCCTTCTCCGGCCATTCGACCAGCTTCAGGCCGGGGTTGGCGAAGACCTCGCGAAAGCCGGCGTCTTCCCACTCCTGCGGGTCGTCGAAGCGGTAGAAATCGAAGTGAGCGATGGCGAATGCGCCGTGCGCGGCGTCGGCGGTATACGGCTCCATCAGCGCATAGGTCGGGCTCTTGATCGCGCCTTCGATGCCGAGGGCGTGCAACAGGTGGCGAACGAAGGTCGTCTTGCCGGCGCCGAGCGGGCCGTGCAGCTCGATGAAGGCGTCGCCGAGCGCCGGCCGCGCGGCCAACGCGGCGGCGGTGGCGGCACAGGCCGACTCGTCGGGCCAGCCCAGGTTCCGGGTTCCTAGAATGGACGACTGCAATGAGCGACTCTCGTGTCCTTGACGGTGAAACGGTGCTCGCGCAATTGCGAGGCTGGGGCCGCGAGCTCGGATTTTCCCAGATCGGCGTGGCCGACATCGATCTTGCCTCGGCCGAAGCGCCTCTTCTCGCCTGGCTGGACGACGGTTTCCACGGCGCGATGGACTACATGGCGTCGCACGGCCTCAAGCGCGCGCGACCGGCCGAGCTCGTGCCTGGCACGCTCAGCGTCGTCACGGCCCGCCTCGACTACCTGCCGCGGGCGACCGCATCGGGCTGGCAGGCGCTCGAGTGGCAGCGTCTCGGCGATGCGGAGGAGGCCACGGTCGCGCTGTATGCGCGCGGCCGCGACTATCACAAGGTGTCGCGCGGCCGGTTGCAGCAGCTCGCAGATCGCTTGGCCAAGGCGATCGGCCCGTTCGGCCATCGCGTCTTCACCGACTCGGCGCCGGTGCTCGAGGTCGAGCTGGCCACGAAAAGCGGCCTCGGCTGGCGCGGCAAGCACACGCTGGCGCTCGACCGCGAGGCCGGCTCGATGTTCTTTCTCGGCGAGATCTATGTCGACCTGGCGCTGCCCTCGACGCCGCCGCTCGAGCCGCATTGCGGAACATGCACCGCCTGCATCGACGTCTGTCCGACCCAGGCCATCGTCGGCCCCTACCGCCTCGACGCACGGCGCTGCATCTCCTACCTGACGATCGAGCTGAAGGACGCGATCCCGGTCGAGTTTCGCGCCGCCATCGGCAACCGCATCTACGGCTGCGACGATTGCCAGCTCGTCTGCCCCTGGAACAAGTACGCGAAGGCGAGCCCGCTCGCCGACTTCGATGCGCGGCCGGCCTTCGACGATCCGCGCCTGCTCGACCTGTGGGCCTGGGACGAAGCGGCGTTCCTGCAGCGCACCGAAGGCAGCGCGATCCGTCGCATCGGCTTCGAGCGCTGGCAGCGCAATCTCGCGGTCGCGCTCGGCAACGCGCTGCGGGCGACCGGCAGCGAGGCGATGGCGGCCGCCTTGCGCGCGCGGCTGGCCGAAGCGAGCCCGCTGGTGCGCGAGCACATCGCGTGGGCACTGGCGCAGATACCGGCCGCGGCCGGCACCGACTGAACGCGGGTCGCGGGCCTCGGCTCAGGCCGCGCCCGTGAGCGCGCCCAGCACGGCGAGCCAGAGCGGCACGCTCAGCATGCCGAGCAGCGTCGAGACCGTGACCAGCCCGGCGACATAGCCGCCGTCGCCGCCCATTCGTGCTGCCAGCACGTAGGAGGCGGCGGAGGTCGGCAGGGCGCCGAACAGGACGACGATGCTGCGCTGCTCGGGCGCCAGGTGCAGGGCCAGCGCCAGGCCGATTGCCACGATCGGCATCAGCGCATGACGGATGCCGAGCAGCGCCGCCGCCAGGCGCGGCGCCGCCTTCAGTCCGCCGAAGGCGAGACCGGCGCCGACCGCCATCAGGCCGAGCGGCAAGGCGGCCAGGCCGATGCGTTGCAGGACGGTGGCGAGCGTCTCAGGAAGGACCAGTCCGGCGGCATTGGTCACCAGGCCGAGGAGCGTCGCGATGATGAGCGGATTGCGCACGATCTCGCGCAGGGTGGAGTGGCCGCCGTGGCGGGTCAGCGGCCAGACCGCGGCGACGTTGCAGAGCGGCACGCTGAGGGCGATGAGCAGGGCCATCCATGCCAGACCCTGGGTGCCGAACAGCCGCTCGGCCACGGCCAGGGCGATGTAGGAGTTGAAGCGATAGGCGGTCTGCGCGCCCGAGGCGTGCAGGCGGCGGTCGACGCCGGGCCAGCGGCCGATGGCCAGCGCCACGGCGATGCCGATGAGGGTCGTGCCCACGCCCGCGATGGCCAGGTTCACCGCCTGGGCTGCCTGCAAGGGGCTCTTCACGATCGAGCCGAAGAGCAGCACCGGGAAGAGCAGGAAGTAGACGAGCTTTTCGGCGGCTTCCCAGACCGGCCGGTCGAGCGCCGTGCGCCGGCAGATGACGAAGCCGAGCAGGATCAGCAGAAAGTCCGGCAGCAGGAGCAGCGGGTTCGCCATTCGGACGAGTATGCCGGGCCGCGGCGGGGGCTTTTGCCGAGGCCGCGGCAAAGTGCCTTCCCATAGACTCGCGCTTCGACGACTTGCCCATCCCGGAGACGAATTCAATGTTGCATCGCCGATCCCTGCTCGCCAGTGTCGCGCTCCTTGTTGCCGCACCGGGAGCCGCCTGGGCGCAGTCGGCCTATCCGACGAAGCCGGTGCGACTCGTCGTGCCGTTCGCACCGGGCGGCACGACCGACATCGTCGCGCGCGTCGTCGGCGAGAAGGTCGGCATCGCGCTCGGCCAGCAGATGGTGATCGAGAACAAATCGGGCGGCGGTGGCTCGGTCGGGGCCATCGACACCGCGCGATCGGCGCCCGACGGCTACTCGCTCGGCATGGCGACGGTCTCGACCACCGCCTCGAATCCGGCGATCAATCCCAAGCTGCCGTACAACCCGATCACCGACTTCACGCCGATCGTCAACGTCGCCGCGACGCCGAACGTGATCGCGGTGCATCCGGGCTTTCCGGCGCGCGACTACAAGGGCTTTCTCGCCGAGCTGAAGAAGAACCCGGGCAAGTACTCCTTCGCCAGCTCGGGCACCGGCGGCATCGGCCACCTGCAGATGGAGCTCTTCAAGAACCTTTCGGGCACCTTCGTCACGCACATCCCCTATCGCGGCGCCGGCCCGGCGCTCAACGACGTGGTCGCCGGCCAGGTGCCGATCATCTTCGACAACCTGCCCTCGGCGCTGCCCTTCATCAAGGACCACCGGCTGATCGCCATCATCGTCGCGGCGCCGCAGCGGCTGCCGGTGCTGCCGAACATTCCGACCTTCAAGGAAGTGGGGCTCGAGCCGGTCAACCGGATGGCCTACTACGGTATCTACGGGCCGAAGGGACTGCCCAAGGAGGTCGTCGACAAGGTCAACGCGGCGGTCAGGAAGACGCTCGAGGATCCGGCGGTGAAGAAGCGCATCGAAGAGACCGGCTCGCTCGTCATCGGCAACACGCCGGAGCAGTTCGCCGCCCAGATCGCCGACGAGTTCGCGGTCTATAAGAGAGTCGTGGCCGCGCAGAAGCTGACCCTGGATTGACGGAGCCGCGGTCATGATCGACCGCTTCATCGATGCCCTCTGGATCGAGGAGGGCCTCGCCGCGAACACCCTGGCCGCGTATCGGCGCGACCTGACGCTGCTCGACGAGTGGCTGACCCGCACGAGCGGCAAGGCGCTGGTCGACGCCGGCGAAGCCGATCTGCGCGAGTACGCGGTGGCGCGCCACGCGGGCAGCGCCGCGGCGAGCACGAACCGGCGCCTCACCGTCTTCAAGCGCTTCTTCCGCTGGGCGATGCGCGAGCGCCTGGCGAGCGCCGACCCGACCCTGCGCCTGGTGGCAGCCCGCCAGCCCCTGCGCGTGCCCAAGTCGCTCTCGGAGGCGCAGGTCGAAGCCCTGCTCGGCGCGCCCGAGGTGACGACGCCGCTCGGCCTGCGCGACCGCACCATGCTCGAGCTGATGTATGCGAGCGGCCTGCGCGTCAGCGAGCTGGTCGGACTGAAGACGGTCAACGTCAGCTTCGTCGACGGCGCCCTGCGCGTCACCGGCAAGGGCGCCAAGGAGCGTCTCGTGCCTTTCGGCGAGGAAGCGCACGCCTGGATGCAGCGCTACCTCGGCGAGTCGCGCGCCGCCATCCTCGGCGGCCAGGCCAGCGACGCGCTCTTCGTCACCGCGCGCGGCGGGCCCATGACGCGGCAGATGTTCTGGAAGCTGGTCAAGACGCATGCGCTGGCCGCCGGTATCGCCGTGCCGATCTCGCCGCACACGCTGCGCCACGCCTTCGCGACGCACCTGCTCAACCACGGCGCTGACCTGCGCGCGGTGCAGATGCTGCTCGGTCATGCCGACATCTCGACAACGACGATCTACACCCACGTCGCCCGCGAGCGGCTGAAGGCGCTGCATGCGATGCATCACCCGCGCGGCTGAGGCCCGGGCGTGCCCGGCGGCGCCGTGAACGGGCGCAGCGTCGGCATCGTCGGCGTCGGCAACATGGGCGGCGCGATGGCGGGGCGCCTGCTCGAATGCGGCTACGACGTCGGCGTGCGCGATGTCGACGCGGCGCGCGAGGCCGACGCGGTGCGCCGCGGCGCGCGCGCCTTCGCGACGCCGGCGGCGCTGGCCGCGTCGCACCGGGTCGTCATCGTCGCCGTCGTCGACGCGGCCCAGTGCGCGGCTGTGCTGTTCGGCGGCGACGGCGTGGCGGGCGGCGCAGTCGCCGGCGCTTGCGTGCTGCTCTGTCCGACGATCGGCCCGGCCAGCACCGAGTCGCTCGCGGCGCGCCTGCTCGAGCACGGCATCGATTGCATCGACGCGCCGATGTCGGGCGGTCCGGCGCGCGCCCGCGATGGCAGCATGAGCCTGATGGTGGCCTGCGCCGACGCGGTCTTTGCGGCGCACGAGGCGCTCATCGCCGCGCTCTCGACGAAGGTCTTTCGCGTCGGCGTGCGGCCCGGCGACGGGGCGCGCACCAAGCTTGTCAACAACCTGCTCGCCGCCATCAACCTGGCCGGCGCCGCCGAGGCGCTGGCGCTCGCCGAGCGTTGCGGCCTCGATGCCGCGCGGACGCTGGACGTGATCGAGCAGTCGAGCGGGCAAAGCTGGATCGGCTCGGACCGGATGCGCCGCGCCATCGCCGGCGACTACGCGCCGCGCGCGCACACCACGCTGCTGGCCAAGGACTCGGCGCTCGCGCTCGGCATGGCCGACGAGGCGGGCTTCGCGGCACCGCTCGGCCGGGCCGCCGCAGGCCGGTTCGTCGCCGCCTGCGCTGCCGGGTTCGGCCCGCTCGACGACGCCAGCTTGCTGGCGTTGCTTCGCGCGAACGGCGCTTGAACCTCGGGCCGCCTTGCCTCAGGCCGGCAAGCCCGCCGCGCTCGTCAGTGCGAGGCCGCGGCCTTGGCGCGCAGCGTGTACTGCTGGTACGCGGGCAGGGCGATGGCGGCGACGATGCCGAGGATGAACAGCGCCGGAAAGGCCAGGCCGATGATCCGGACCGCCCAGCCGTTGGGCGGCGGCGGACCGCCCCAGCGGTTCGCGCCACGCGTGCCGCCCTTGAAGATCCAGAAGAGTCCGATCAGTGGAATGAAGGCCGCAATGCTCCACCAACCCGAAATATTCATGTCGTGCGAGCGCTGGACGAGGAGGACCGCGCTGCCGAAGACATGGACGGCGATTCCGAGGAGGCTGGCGATGGCCGGGCTCATGTGGGTAACGCCGGCCAGCATCCCGAGCGCGAAGGTGGTGACGATGAAGACCAGATACAGACCCATGCTGTAGGCCAGGAATCGCAAACGGCCGATCCGTCCGTGGGCAGGCCAGAGCCTGATCGGCTGCACGCCGCCCTCCAGCGCAACGTCATCGACCTGCGCACCCGGAGGTGCGAACCGGTTCGTCGTGTTCATCTGCGGGCTCGCTCGCCACCTTGCGTGTTGTGCGGTGTGTGTCTCATTTTTCCGTGGCAGCGTCCCGCCCACCGGGAATCAAAGCCCCATCGGGCAGCCGCCGCGGCCTCAGGGTCTGCCAGACCACGACCACGATCATGGCCCGCGTCGCGAGTGCGCCGACCATCAGCCGGTCGGTACGGAAGGCGAACGGCGCGAGCAACAGCAACAGCAGCACGCCGACGGCGTGCGACAGCGGCAGGCGGCCGTAGACGATGCGCTTGTAGACGGCATTGCGCGTAGATCAGGTCGAAGAACATCTCCTCGTTGGTGACGGCCGTGCGCGCGCGACGGTCGCGCAGCAGCGGCGGGTGCGCGTGCTCAGCCACCGACCAGGGCGGCGAAGCGCGCCATGTCGACGTTGCCGCCGCTGACGACGATGCCGACGCGCCGGCCCTTCAGCTCGCTCTTCATGCGCCGCGCCGCCGCGAACGACAGGCAGCCGGTCGGCTCGACGATCATCTTCATGCGCGAAGCGAAGAAGCGCATGCACTCGACCAGCTCGGCGTCGCTTGCGGTGAGCACGTCGTCGACGTCGCGGCGGATGATCTCGAAGGTGATCTTGCCGAGCGACTGCGTCTGTGCACCGTCGGCGATCGTCTTCGGGACCTCGATGTGAACGATCTTGCCGGCGCGGAAGGACTGCTGGCCGTCGTTGCCGGCCTCGGGCTCGACGCCGTAGACCTTGCACTCGGGAGCGAGAGCGCGCGCGGCGAGCGCGCAGCCCGAGAGCAGGCCGCCACCGCCCATACAGACGAAGAGCGCGTCCAGCGGGCCGGTCGCTTCGATCAGCTCGAGCGCCGCCGTGCCCTGGCCGGCGATGACGTGTGGGTGGTCGTAGGGCGGGATCAGCGTCAGGCCGCGCTCTTCGGCAAGGCGCCGGCCGATCGCTTCGCGGTCTTCGGTGTAGCGGTCGTAGACGACGACCTCGCCGCCGTAGCCGCGCGTCGCCGCGATCTTCGCCGCCGGCGCGTCGTGCGGCATGACGATGGTCGCCGGCATGCCGAGCAGGCGCGCGGCGAGCGCGATCGCCTGCGCATGGTTGCCCGACGAGAAGGCGACGACGCCGGCGTTGCGCTGCGCCGCGTCGAACAGCGAGAGGGCGTTGTAGGCGCCGCGGAACTTGAAGGCGCCCATGCGCTGGAAGTTCTCGCACTTGAAGAAGAGCCTGGCGCCGATCTCCTCGTCGGCGGTGCGCGAGGTCAGCACCGGCGTGAGGTGCGCGGCGCCGGCGATGCGGTCG
>JANXXS010000075.1 GCA_025350505.1 Burkholderiales bacterium | reverse complement strand
CGGTGCTGCATCGCTACATCGAGCGGCTGCAGCGCGAGCTGCGCGGTCGCGGCTTCGCGCGCGAGCTGCTCGTCATGCAGGGCAACGGCGGCACGGTCTCGTCGAGCATCGTCGCCGAGCATGCGGTGGCGACCGTGATGTCGGGCCCGGCCTCGGGCGTCATCGCCGCGGCGGCGACGGCGATGCAGGCCGGATCGCACGCCGGCGAGTTCGGCAACGTCGTCACCTACGACATGGGTGGCACCTCGAGCGACGTCGCCCTCGTGCTCGGCGGCCAGCCCTCGGTCTCGAGCGACCTCGAGCTCGAATATGCGATGCCGATCCATGTGCCGATGGTCGACGTGCACACGATCGGCGCGGGGGGTGGCTCGATCGCCTCGGTCGACGCCTCGGGCATGCTGAAGGTCGGGCCCGAAAGCGCGGGCGCGACACCGGGGCCGATCTGCTACGGCCGCGGCGGCACGCGGCCCACGATCACCGACGCCAACCTGGTGCTCGGCCGGCTCGACCCGGATCGCTTGCTCGCCGTCGAGCACGCCGTCTCGATGGAGGCGATCCGCGCCGCGCTGCTCGCGCAGGTCGGCGCGCCGCTCGGCCTCGACGCCACCGAAGCCGCCGCTGCCATCGTGCGCGTCGCCAACGACCGCATGGCCGGCGCGATCCGCATGGTGAGTCTGGCGCGCGGCCACGACCCGCGCGACTTCGCCCTGTTCGCCTTCGGCGGCGCCGGCCCGCTGCACGCCGCGGCGCTGGCGCGCGAGCTCGGCATTCCCAAGCTGCTCATTCCGTCGCGGCCCGGCCTCACCAACGCGCTCGGCTGCGTCGTCGCCGACCTGCGCCACGACTACGTCGCCACCGTCAACCAGCCGCTCGAGGCGTTGCACCAAGGCCGCATCGCCGAGGTCTTCGCGGCGCAGATCGCGAGCGGCCGGGCGCTGCTTGCACGCGAGAACGTGGCGGTCGAGCGCATCGTCACGCTGCACCGCGCCGACATGCAGTTCCAGGGGCAGAGCCACATCCTGCCGGTGCCCATCGACTCGGCCGCGATCACCCTCGACGAGCTGCGCGCCGTCTTCGCCGCCGCGTACTGGCGCCGCTTCGGCGTCGCGCTGCCCGAGATCCTGCCGGTGCTCGTCAACCTGCATACGGCGGTGATTGGCAAGCGCAAGGCGGTGTCGCTGCGCGCAATTGCCGCGGCGCGGCCGAAGGCGACGCTCGAGGAGGCGCGTCGCACCGCGCGGCCCGTCTGGTTCGATGGCGGCTGGCGCGACACGCCGATCTATGTGCGCGAGCAGCTTCCGGCCGACGCTCGTTTCGATGGGCCGACGATCATCGAGCAGCTCGATTGCACGACCGTGATCGAGCCGGGGAATTCGGTGGAGATCGATTCGATCGGCAATCTGATCGTGACGGTGTAAGGAGATGCTGGCCCGGGTATCGGTTCGCCAAGTGGTCCGGTTCGGGCGAGGGTGTCGGGTGGCCGATGGAGCGAAGTATTAGGAGGAGAAACGGTGCGAAGCAGCGTTTCGGGGGACATGAGCGCAATCGGCCGCCCGACGCCCTCGCCCGCGAGTGATGAAGATACTCACAACGCGCAAAATGCGAGCAAGATGAACCCGATCGATCCCATCACCCTCTCGGTCCTGCAGAACGGCCTGATGCAGGTCTGCAACGAAATGGATCTGGCGTTCGTGCGCAGCGCCTTCAGCCCGGTGATCGCCGAGGCGCTCGATCGCTCCGACGGCATCTATCACCGCGACAGCGGCGAGCTGATCGCGCAGGGCGAGCTCGGCCTGCCGGTGTTCGTCGGCACGATGCAGTTCACGGTGCAGGCGGTGATCGAGCGCGTGCAGCGGCTGAAGATCGCGCTGCATCCTGGTGACGTCTTCATCGTCAACGATCCGTATCTCGGCGGCACGCACCTGATGGACGTCAAGTTCGTGCAGCCCTTCTTTCGCGACGGCAAGCTCTGGTGCTGGCTCGCCAACACCGGCCACTGGCCCGACACCGGCGGCATGGTGCCGGGCGGCTTTTCGGCCAACGCCACCGAGGTCGAGCAAGAGGGCCTGCGCCTGCCGCCGGTCAAGCTCTACAAGGAGGGCGTGCTCGACGACGAGATCCTCTCGATCATCCTCTCGAACATCCGCATCGCCGACCAGCGCATCGGCGACATCAAGGCGCAGGCTGCGGCGCTGGCGACCGGGCAGGCCCGCCTTTCCGCCTTGCTCGACCGCTACGGCGACGCCACCGTCGACGCCGCCATCGTCGAGCTGAAGCGCCGCGCGGCGCGGCAGATGCGCGAGAAGATCGCGACGATTCCCGACGGCGTCTACGAGGGCGAGGCCTTCGTCGATTCCGACGGCGTCGTCGACGAGCCGTTGAAGATCGCCATGCGCATCACGAAGACCGGCGGCGACGACGTCGAGCGTGTCGCGCTGTCGTTCGACATGAGCGGCTCCTCGCCGCCGTGCAAGGGGCCGATGAACAGCGTCATCGCGACGACGCGCTCGTCGATCTACCTTGCTGTGAAGCACGTCTTTCCCGAAGCGGCAATCAACGCCGGCACCTTCGAGCCGCTGCATATCGTCGATCCCGAAGGCACATTTCTCTACGCCCACTATCCGCGGCCGGTGTCGGGCTGCGCTGCCGAGGTGAGCCAGCGCATCGCCGAAGCCGTGTTCGCGGCCCTCGGCAAGGCGATTCCCGATCAGCTTTTCGGCGCGCCGGCAGGCACCAGCGGCAACCTCGGCGTCGGCGGCTTCGACCCGCTGAAGAAGCGCGCCTACGTGATGTACGTCATCTCCGGTGGTGGCTATGGCGGCAGCCCCTCGGGCGACGGCATCTCGAACGGCTGCTCGACGATCGGCATCTCGAAGACGACGCCGATCGAGATCATGGAGCAGCTCTATCCCGTGCTGTTCGAGGAGTACTCGCTGCACGAAGGATCGGGCGGCGCCGGCGAGCATCGCGGCGGCTTCGGCGTCAACTACCGCATCCGCCTGCGCCGCGGCGACGCGCGCGTCTCGATGGTCATGGACCACGGCCGTGCGGGACCGCCCGGCGCGGAGGGCGGCGCGGCGGGCGGCATCAACAGGGTGGCGGTCATCCGCAACGGCGTGACCTACGTGCCGCCGCATCTGTCGAAGGACCAGGACATCCAGATCCATGCTGGCGAC
The DNA here is from genome assembly GCA_025350505.1 of Burkholderiales bacterium. Taxonomy (GTDB): domain Bacteria; phylum Pseudomonadota; class Gammaproteobacteria; order Burkholderiales; family Burkholderiaceae_C; genus Schlegelella_A. Next base: position 27,780 of record JANXXS010000075.1, on the reverse strand, counting down.
GTCATCGCCGTCTCGACACCGGGCGGCGGCGGCTTCGGCCCGAGCGCGTCGCGGCCGCGCGCCGCCGTCGAGCGCGATCTGGCGCTCGGCTACTACACGGCCGAAGAGTCAGGTCGCGCCTTTCCGCCATCGTCATGACGGGCCTCTTGCGCACCGCCGGTGCGGCCACGGTGCCGAGCCCGTGCATCGATGTGTGCCGGATCGACGCCGCGACCGGCTGGTGCGAAGGATGTCTGCGCACGATCGACGAGATCGGCGCCTGGGGTGCGCTCGACGACCGCGCCAAGCGCGACATCTGGAAGCGCCTGCCGGCCCGGCGAGCCTCCTGTCATCCTGAGCAAAGCGAAGGATCTCAGGGCCTCGATCGTGATCCTTCGCTTCGCTCAGGATGACAGCGGCGATGAAGCAAATCGACTTCTGGTTCGACCCGATATCGCCTTACGCCTGGCTCGCCTTCGCGCGCCTGCCCGAAGCGCTGACCGGTCTCTCCTACAACGTCAGCTATCGGCCGGTGCTGTTCGGCGCGCTGCTCAAGCACTACGAGCACAAAGGCCCGGCCGAGATCGAGCCCAAGCGCGCCTGGACCTTTCGCCAGGTGCACTGGCTCGCGCACGGCGCCGGCATTGCCATCGACACGCCGGTGCGCCATCCCTTCAATCCGATCGCGCTCTCGCGGCTGGCCTGGGCCTGCGCGCCCGCCGGCACGACGCCGAGCCGGTACGTCTGCGAGCAGGTCCTGCGCCACGCCTGGATCGGCGGCGCCGATGCCGAGGCGCCCGATCGCGTCGCCGCCTTGCGTGAGCAGCTTGCGCCGCGCATCGACCCGGCGAGCGACGAGGCCAAGCAGCGCTTGCGCGACGCCACCGATGCAGCGATCGCGCGCGGCCTGTTCGGCGTGCCGACCATCGGCGTCGATGGCAAGCTGTTCTGGGGCTTCGACGCGCTCGAGATGGTCGCCGGCTGCCTGCGCGGCGACGCCTGGTTCGAGGCGCCGCACTGGAACCGCGAAGGCGCACCGCGGCCGGGCCTGAAGCGCGTCTGAGCACTGCGACGCGCTCGTTTTCAGTCCTGCCGAGCACTTTCGTCTACGGGTTTCACCCGAGCGGATCGGTGTGTCTTTTTAAGGTTCACGTCAGGAAACGTCACGGTCGGCGAGCCAAGATGCGGATCGGCGTCGCCGCACGGCGATTCTTCTGACTGGAGGAAACAGCAATATGGTCACAGCAGCAGTTCCGGCGGCCACCGCCGTCGACAGGCCGATGACGAAGGAGGAGAGGAAAGTCATCTTCGCGTCGAGCCTCGGCACCGTGTTCGAGTGGTACGACTTCTATCTCTACGGCTCGCTCGCGCCGATCATCGCTTCGCAGTTCTTCTCTGCGCTCGATCCCACGGCGGCGTTCATCGCCTCGCTGATGGCCTTCGCCGCGGGCTTCCTGGTGCGGCCGTTCGGCGCGCTGGTGTTCGGCCGGCTCGGCGACATGATCGGCCGCAAGTACACCTTCCTGGTCACCATTCTCATCATGGGCCTGTCGACGGTGGCGGTCGGCATCCTGCCGACCTACGCCTCGATCGGCATCGCTGCGCCGATCATCCTGGTCGCCCTGCGCCTGATGCAGGGCCTGGCCCTCGGCGGCGAATACGGCGGTGCCGCGACCTACGTCGCAGAGCACGCGCCGCACGGCAAGCGCGGCGCCTACACCTCGTGGATCCAGACCACGGCGACGCTCGGCCTGTTCCTCTCGCTGATCGTCATCATCGCCTGCAAGTACTTCCTGGGCGACGACACCTTCAACAAGAGCTGGGGCTGGCGCGTGCCGTTCTGGATGTCGTTCTTCCTGCTCATCGTGTCCGTCTGGATCCGGCTCAGCCTGAACGAAACGCCGGCCTTCAAGCGCATGAAGGAAGAGGGCCGCACCTCGAAGGCGCCGCTCACCGAGGCGCTGGCCAACTGGAGCAACGGCAAGATCGTGTTGCTCGCGCTGTTCGGCCTGACCGCCGGCCAGGGCGTGGTCTGGTACACCGGCCAGTTCTACGCGCTGTTTTTCCTGACCGCGCAGTTGAAGGTCGACCCGACGACGGCGCAGCTGATGATCGGTGCCTCGCTGCTGCTCGGCACGCCGTTCTTCATCGTCTTCGGCACGCTCTCGGACAAGATCGGCAGGAAGCCCATCATCATGGCGGGTTGCCTGCTGGCGGCGCTGACCTTCTTCCCGTTGTTCGGCGCGCTCACCAAGGCGGCCAACCCGGCCCTTGCCGAGGCGCAGGCGAAGAACAAGGTCGTGGTGACGGCCGATCCGGCACAGTGCTCGTTCCAGGGCAGCCCGATCGCCCGCGAGATCGACTTCAAGACCTCCTGCGACATCGCCAAGCGCTTCCTCGCGCAAAGCTCGGTGAGCTACGACAACGTCGATGCGCCGGCCGGCACGCCGTCGACGGTGACCGTCGGCGACAAGACGATCACGCCGCCTTCGGCGAACGTCGTCAACCAGAAGTTCGACGCCGAGAGCGCCGGCAAGATCGCCGCCTTCAAGAAGGAGATCGGCGGCGACCTCGTGGCGGCGGGCTATCCGGCCAAGGCCAAGGCGATCGACTTCATGGGCGGCCAGTGGTGGACCGTGGTCGCGATCCTGTTCGTGCTGGTGATCTACGTGACCATGGTCTACGGGCCGATCGCGGCGATGCTGGTCGAGCTTTTCCCGACGCGCATCCGCTACACCTCGATGAGCGTGCCGTACCACTTCGGCAACGGCTGGTTCGGCGGCATGCTGCCAACGACGGCGTTCGCCATCGTCGCTTCCACCGGCAACATGTACAACGGCCTGTGGTATCCGATCGGTGTCGCGGCCATGACCTTTGTCATCGGCACGCTGTTCATCCGCGAGACCAAAGACGTCGACATCTACGCCCACGATCACTGAAGCGAAACCGCTTCCCGACTCCGGCCCGGCGCGCGAGCGTCGGGCTTTTTTTCGACCCTAGAAAAGGCCGGCGTGCTGCTCGCGCAGCAGGTTCTTCTGCACCTTGCCCATGGCGTTGCGCGGCAGCTCCGGCACGACGAAGAGGGCCTTGGGCAGCTTGAAGTTGGCGATGCGCGTCTTCAGCATGGCGAGCAGCGCCGCGCCGTCGAGCGCCACGCCCGGACGCGCGACGACGACCGCGACCACGCACTCGCCGAAGTCCGGATGCGGCACGCCCACCACCGCGCTCTCGGCGACGCCGGGCAGGTCGTTGATCGAGCCTTCGACTTCGGCCGGGTAGACGTTGTAGCCGCCGCTGATGATCAGGTCCTTGCTGCGGCCGACGATCGTCACGTAGCCTGCGGAGTCGACCTTGCCGACGTCGCCGGTGCGAAACCAGCCGTCGTCGCTGAACTCGTCCTTCGTCTTCTCGGGCATGCGCCAGTAGCCGGCAAACACGTTCGGGCCGCGCACCTCGATGCCGCCGATCTCGCCCGGTGCGGCGGCGCCGCCCTTCTCGTCGCGGATGCGCAGCGCGACGCCGGGCAGGGGAAAGCCGACCGTGCCGCCGCGCCGCTCGCCGTCTTCGCTCCGGTACGGATTCGAGCTCAGCATGACCGTCTCGCTCATGCCATAGCGCTCCAGGATGGTGTGGCCGGTGCGCTCGCGAAACGCGTCGAAGGTCTCGACCAGCATCGGTGCCGAGCCGCTGATGAAAAGGCGCATGTTCCGGCAGACGTCGGCCGTCAGGCCGGGCTCGCCGAGCAGGCGCACGTAGAGGGTCGGCACGCCCATGAAGACAGTGGCGCGCGGCAGCAGCGCGATCACCTTCTTCGGGTCGAAGCGATCGAGCCAGAGCATCTTCGCGCCAGCGAGCAGGGCGCCGTGCGAGGCGACGAAGAGGCCGTGCACATGGAAGATCGGCAGCGCGTGGATGAGCACGTCGCCGCCTTCGGCCGGCGTGCGCCAGCCCCAGTAGGCCTTCAGCGTCTCGGCGTTCGAGACGAGGTTGCCGTGGCTCAGCATCGCACCCTTGCTGCGCCCGGTCGTGCCGCTGGTGTAGAGGATCGCGGCCAGGTCGCTCGCGCTGCGCCGCAGCGGCGTGTGCGTGTCGGCGAAGCGCGTGGCGCGCTCGAGCAGGCTGCCCGTGCGATCAGCGCCCAGGCTGAAGACCCAGGTCGTGCCGGCCGCGAAGGCGAGCCGCGACAGGCTCGCGAAGTCCTTGGGCGCGCAGACGAACACGCTCGGCTCGGCGTTGCCGATGAAGTAGGCCAGCTCGTCGTTCTTGTAAGCGTTGTTGAGCGGCAGGTAGATATAGCCGGCGCGCAGCACGGCCAGGTAGAAAAGCAGCGACTCGACCGACTTGTCGACCTGCACCGCGACCCGCGCGCCCGCGGGCAGGTCGAGCGAGTCGAGCAGGTTGGCGAGCATCGCCGTCGCGCGCTCGATGTCGCGCCAGGTGTAGAAGAGCGGCGCATCGCCTGCAGTCTCGATCGCCACCGCGTCGAGTTCTGCCGGAAAGCCGCCGCGCAGGATGGTGAAGAGGTTGTGGTCGCGCGCCATGGTGGCGGATTCTTGCCGAAGGCGGCGAGGTAAAGAAGCCGCATGCGAGGTTCGGATCGCGCGACGCAGCGTGGGACCGCGGCTGCGCGCGGCTGGTTCGCCGCCTTGCTCGGTGCGATCGCCGCCGCATCGCCATGCCTCGCGTCGGCCCAATCCGGCAACGCGGGCGAAGCGCCGGCGCCATCGGCCACGCCACCGGCTCCGCCGCCTGCCGCGCCACGGCCGCCTGCCGCGCCGCCGGCCAAGCCCGAGCAGCTCGCGCCGGTGGAGATCACCGGATCGCGCCCCGACGACGTGCAGGAGCGGCGCAACTCGACGGCGGCCAAGATCGTCATCGGCCGCGACGAGATCGAGCGCTTCGGCGATGCAACCATCGGCGACGTGCTGAAGCGCCTGCCCGGCGTGACGATCCAGGGCCGACATCTCCGACGTGCAGACGGCGACGATCGGCCGCAAGCTCGTCGCCGACCTCTACGGCCTGTGGACCTTCAGCCCGACGCTGGCCTTGCGCGCCACGGCGAGCAACCTTTCGGCGAGCAACTACGTCGTCGGCAGCAGCGTCGACGGGCCCGACCTGCAAGGCATCCCGGTGCGCGAGACATCGCGCACCACGTCGCCGACCTATCTCAACGTGCAGCTTCGTCTCGAGCTGAAGCTCTGAACGAAGGGCGCTTCGTTCAGCCCGTCGAACGCCATTCGATCTTCTACACTTCCGCGCGCCGCGGGTCGCACCCGCCCGCACCAGCTCAGGAGATCTTCATGACCCCTCGATTCGCCGGCGCCCTTTCGGGCGCGATGCTCGCCATGTTCGCCGCCGCGGCACTCGTCGTTCCCATGCACGCTGGCGCGCAAGGCAAGGGCGAGGTCCGTGTCGCTCTCATCTACAGCAAGACCGGCCCGCTCGAGGCCTACGGCAAGCAGACGCAGACCGGCTTCATGATGGGCCTCGACTACGCGACCGGGGGCACGATGACCGTGGCCGGCAAGAAGATCGTCGTGATCGAGAAGGACGACCAGGGCAAGCCCGACGTCGGCAAGAGCCTGCTCGCCACCGCCTACGGCGACGACAAGGCCGACATCGCGGTCGGGCCGACCTCTTCGGGCGTGGCTCTGGCGCTGCTGCCGGTGGCCGAGGAATACAAGAAGATCCTGCTCGTCGAGCCGGCGGTCGCCGACTCGATCACCGGCGACAAGTGGAACAAGTACATCTTCCGCACCGGCCGCAACAGCTCGCAGGACGCGATCGCCAACGCCGTCGCGCTAGACAAGGACGGCGTCTCGATCGCCACGCTGGCGCAGGACTACGCGTTCGGCCGCGACGGCATCAAAGCCTTCAAGGACTCGCTGAAGAAGGCGAAGATCGTTCACGAGGAATACCTGCCCGTCAACACAAGCGACTTCACGGCCGGCGGCCAGCGCATCATCGACGCGCTGAAAGACAAGCCCGGCCGCAAGATCATCTATTTCTACTGGGCCGGCGCCGGCAATCCGCTGAAGGTCGCCGACATGGACCTGAAGCGCTACAACATCGAGGTCGCCGCCGGCGGCAACATCCTGCCGGCGATGGTCGCCTACAAGCCCTATGCCGGCATGGAAGGCGCGAGCTACTACTACTTCGGCCTGCCGAAGAATCCGGTCAACGAGTGGCTGGTCGCCAACCACTACACAAAGTTCAAGACGCCGCCCGACTTCTTCACCGCGGGCGGCATGTCGGCGGCGATCGCGGTCGTCGATGCGCTGAAGAAAACGAGTGGCGACACCAGCACCGACAGGCTGATCGCGACCATGGAAGGCATGAGCTTCCAGACGCCGAAGGGCAAGATGACCTTCCGCAAGGAAGACCACCAGGCGATGCAGTCGATGTACCACACGCGCATCAAGAACGATCCGGCCTTCGCCTGGGGCGTGCCCGAGCTGGTGCGAGAGATCAAGCCCGAAGAGATGGACGTCCCGATCAAGAACAAACGTTGAGCGCCTTGTCATCCTGAGCCGAAGGCGAAGGATCTCGCGCGTCGAAGGACGAGATCCTTCACTGCGTTCAGGATGGCATCGCGTGCTTGAGTCCCAAGACCTGACGATCCGCTTCGGCGGCCACGTCGCCGTCGATCACGTCAGCTGCGCGTTCGAGCCGGGCACGCTGACGGCGATCGTCGGGCCGAACGGCGCCGGCAAGACGACCTTTTTCAACCTCGTCTCCGGGCAGCTGCGCGCGAGCGAGGGCTGGGTGCGCCTGAACGGCGTCGACATCACGAACGAGCCGGTTTCGCAGCGCACGCACCGCGGCCTCGGCCGCGCCTTCCAGCTGACCCAGCTCTTTCCCAACCTGTCGGTGCTCGAGAACGTGCGCCTCGCGGTGCAGTCACGCAGGAAGCTCGGGCTCGACCTGTGGCGCGTCTGGCTCGACCATCACGGCACGCTGGCGCGCGCCCGCGAGCTGCTCGATCGCGTCGCCCTCGGCGACCGCGCTCGCGCGACGGCGTCCAGCCTGCCGCACGGCGACCAGCGCAAGCTCGAGGTGGCGATGCTGATCGCGCTCGAGCCGAGCGTCTACATGTTCGACGAGCCGACCGCCGGCATGAGCACGGCCGACGTGCCGGTCATCCTCGACCTGATCCGCGGCCTGAAGGCCGAGGCCGACAAGACGATCCTGCTCGTCGAGCACAAGATGGACGTGGTGCGCGAGCTCGCCGACCGCATCGTCGTGCTGCACAACGGAAAACTGGTCGCCGACGGCGAGCCCGAAGCCGTGATCGCCTCTCCTGTCGTGCAAGAGGCGTATCTCGGACTGGCGCCCGCGGCGGAGCCGGCGTGAGCACGATACCTCTGCTCGCGCTCGCCGGCGTGCACACGCACATCGGCGCGTATCACATCCTGCACGGTGTCGACTTCGAGGTGCCGGCTGGCCAGGTGACGATGCTGCTCGGCCGCAACGGCGCCGGCAAGACGACGACGCTGCGCACGATCATGGGCCTGTGGAGCGCCTCGCGGGGCAGCATCGCCTTCGACGGCCAGCGCATCGGCGGGCCGGGCGCGGCCGGCGACGGCGACGCGGCGCTGCGCACGCCGGCGATCGCCCAGCTCGGCATCGCCTACGTGCCCGAGAACATGGGCATCTTTTCAGACCTCACGGTGCGCGAGAACATGCTCCTCGCCGCGCGCCAGGCCCGGAGCGTGGCCGAGTTCGACCCGACCCGGCTCGAATGGCTGTTCGGCCTCTTCCCGGCGCTGAGAAAGTTCTGGCTCTATCCCGCCGGCAAGCTCTCGGGCGGGCAGAAGCAGATGCTCGCCATTGCCCGCGCCATGGTCGAGCCGCGGCGGCTGCTGCTCATCGACGAGCCGAGCAAGGGCCTGGCGCCGGCGATCGTGCAGAACCTGATCGCCGCGCTGCGCGAGCTCAAGTCGACGGCGACGACGGTGCTGCTCGTCGAGCAGAATTTCGCCATGGCCAAGGCGCTCGGCGACACGGTCGCGGTCATGGACGACGGCCGTGTCGTGCACCGCGGCGCGATGGCCGAGCTGGCCGAGGACGAAGCCTTGCAGCACAAGCTGCTCGGCCTGTCGCTCGCCGCGCACCAGTGAGGACGGGACGATGAGCGACGCCCGCACCGCAACCGCCGCCGCCAGCGCATCGCCGAGCGCCGAAGCCCTGCCGAAGACGCGCTTCGACGCCCTGCCGCTGGTGCTGATGGCGGTGGTGGCGCTCGCCGCCTGGCCGGCGGTCGGCTCGAGCTCGACCTGGCTCACGCTCACCTTCGCCGGGCTGGCGATGGGCATGATCGTCTTCATCGCCGCGTCCGGCCTGACGCTGGTGTTCGGCCTGATGGACGTGCTCAACTTCGGGCACAGCGTCTTCATCGCCCTCGGCGCCTACGTCACGACCAGCGTGTTCGCGGCGACGCTCGGCTGGACCAGCGTCGCCAGCCTGGCGCCGACGCTCGCCGCGGTCTTCCTGGCCATGCTCGCGGCGATGCTGCTCGGCGGCGTGATGGGGCTCGGCTTCGAACGCGTCATCGTGCGGCCGGTCTATGGTCAGCACCTGAAGCAGATCCTGGTGACGATCGGCGGTGCCATCATCGGCGAGGAGCTGATCAAGGTCGTCTGGGGGCCGGCGCAGATTCCGCTGCCCTTGCCCGAGGCGCTGCGCGGCTCGGTGCTGATCGGCGATGCGGCGGTCGAGAAGTTCCGCCTCGTCGCCGTCGTCGTCGGCCTGGTCGTTCTCGCCGGGCTGCTCTACACCCTCAACCGCACGAAGATCGGCCTCCTCATCCGCGCCGGCGTGCAGGACCGCGAGATGGTCGAAAGCCTCGGCTATCGCATCCGCCGCCTCTTCGTCGGCGTGTTCGCGGCCGGCTCCGCGCTGGCCGGTCTCGGCGGCAGCCTCTGGGGCATGAACCAGCAGATCGTCGTGCCGCAGATCGGCGGCCAGGTCAACGTGCTGCTCTTCATCGTCATCATCATCGGCGGCCTCGGTTCGACGCTGGGCTGCCTGGTCGGTGCGCTGCTGGTCGGGTTGCTGACCAACTACGTCGGCTTCCTGGCGCCGAAGTTCACCATGTTCTCGAGCATCGGCCTGATGGTCGCGGTGCTGGTGTGGCGGCCGCAGGGGCTGTATCCGGTCGTCAATCGCTGAACGACGACGAAGCGACCATGCTCGACCGCCTGCTCTCGCACGACCGCCCGCGCAACAGCTGGCTGGCGATCGTGCTCGTCGCGATCGTGCTCGCGTTGGCGCTGACGCCTTTCATCTTTCCCGGCACCAAGGCGCTCAACGTCGCGGCGAAGATCGTCGTCTTCATCGTCCTGGCGGCGAGCTTCGACCTGCTGCTCGGCTACACCGGCATCGTCAGCTTCGCGCACACCATGTTCTTCGGCATCGGCGCCTACGGCATCGCCATCGCCAGCACGCGTTTCGGCCCGACCTGGGGCGCGCTGGCGCTCGGTGCGCTGGCGGCGCTCGTGCTCTCGGCGCTGCTCTCGTTCCTGATCGGCCTGTTCAGCCTGCGCGTGAAGGCGATCTTCTTCGCCATGATCACGCTCGCCGTCGCCTCGGCGTTCGCCACGCTGGCGTCGCAACTTTCCGATTTCACCGGCGGCGAGGACGGCCTCACGTTCAAGGTGCCGGTCGCCCTGCAGCCGGGCACCGAATACGCGGCCGGGCCGGTGCTCGGCGCCTCGATCGACGGGCGGCTGCTCAGCTACTACATCCTGTTCGTCACCGCGCTGGTGCTCGTGCTGGCGCTGCTGCGCATCGTCAACTCGCCGTTCGGCCGCGTCCTGCAGGCGATCCGAGAGAACGACTTTCGCGCCGAGGCGATCGGCTACCGCACCGTCGTCTATCGCACCATCGCCAGCGTCGTCTCGGCCCTGTTCGCGACGCTTGCCGGCGTGCTGCTCGCGCTCTGGCTGCGCTACAACGGGCCGGACACGACGCTGTCGTTCGAGATCATGCTCGACGTGCTGCTCATCGTCGTCATCGGCGGCATGGGCACGATCTACGGCGCGGTGGTCGGCAGCGTGCTGCTGGTGCTGGCGCAGAACTACCTGCAGGACCTGATGAAGCTCGGCGCCACCGCCGTGCAGGACGTGCCGGTGCTCTCGCAGATCGTCTCACCCGACCGCTGGCTGCTCTGGCTCGGCATCCTGTTCGTGCTCTCGGTCTACTACTTTCCGAGCGGGGTGGTCGGCCGGCTGCGCGCGATGCGGCGCCGTTAGTCCGGCACGCCGCGCGGCGCAGAGTCTGCGGCCGGCTCAGCGCGCGGCGACGATGGTCACCGCCGCCGATTGCGCCTTGGCCAGCTGCGTCGCCGGCGCCGAGGCAAACAGCGTGAAGACCGACTGCAGCAAGGTCAAGGTGACGGCGGCGGCGGCGATGGCGGCGACGCAGCGGGTGGTGCGGGTCGTGGTGTTCATGGCGGGGTCCTTCAGAGGTGCATCCGGGGATGCGTTTCGGGGTGAAGACAGTGTTCCCCGACGGCCCTCTTTCAGTCCTTAGCCCGCCTGAAGCAGCGCTGAATCGTTCTGAAGCGTGACGACGAGCACGTGGCGCCGTCGGCCTAGCCGGCCACCGTGAGCGAGCGCAGCAGGGCGTCGAGCGCGCCCGGGTCGATGGGCTTGACGATGTGGTGGTCGAAGCCGGCGTCGCGGGTGCGCCGCCGGTCCTCTTCCTGGCCCCAGCCGGACTGCGCGATGAGCGTCAGGCCTCGGCCCCAGGGCAGGTCGCGGATGCGGCGGCAGACGTCGTAGCCGCTCAGCTTCGGCATGCCGAGGTCGAGCAGGGCGACCTCCGGGCGCAGCAACTCGATCGCCTGCAGCGCCTGGGCGCCGTCGTAGGCGAGGTGCACGTCGTGGCCCATCGATTCGAGCAGCAGCGCCAGGCTGTCGGCGCTGTCGCGAAGGTCGTCGGCGATGAGAACGCGGCGTCTGCCCGCCGTCGCCCGTGCGGTCCCGGCCGTGGCGCCGGGCGGCGTGGCGGGGGCGGCCAATGCGGCGCTCGCCAGGGGCAGCCGAACGACGAAGGTGCTGCCCCGGCCGATGCCTTCGCTGCGCACGCCGATGCGGCCGCCGTGCATCTCGACGAATCCGCGTGCCAGCGACAGGCCGATGCCGAGCCCGCTCTGCGATCCATCGGCGGCCGATTGCGCCTGGCCGAACATCTCGAAGATGTGCGGTATCTGCTCGGCGGCGATGCCGATGCCGTTGTCGCTCACGCTGACGACGGCCTCGGCGCCCTGCACCTCGACGGCCAGCGCGATGCGGCCCCGCGGCTCGGTGTACTTGGCGGCGTTGATGAGCAGGTTGGAGAACACCTGGGCCAGCCGCGTCAGGTCGCCTTCGAGGGCGACCGGCCGAGCCGGCAGCGCCACCTCGAGCGTGTGCCCGGCGGCGTCGACGATCGGCTGCGCGATCTCGATCGCCTGCGCGATCACCGCGGCGATCGCGAGATGCTCGCGGCGCAAGGCGAACTGGCCGCGCGTCATGCGCGACACGTCGAGCAGGTCTTCGAGCAGGCGCGACATCTGTGCCACTTGCCGGTCGATGACGTCGTGGCACCAGGCGAGCGCCTGCGCGTCGGCCGGGCCACCCTGGCGCAGCACGTTGACCGCGTTGCGGATCGGCGCCAGCGGATTGCGCAACTCGTGCGCGAGCGTGGCGATGAAGGTGTCCTTCTTCCGGTCGGCGTCGCGCAGCGCCTGCTCGGCGTGCTTGCGCTCGGTGATGTCGAGGGCGACGCCGAAGTGGCGCACCGGGCGGCCCTCGGCGTCGTACTCGGTCTGGCCCCGGTGGCCGATCCAGGCCAGCGTGCCGTCGCCGCGAACAATGCGGAACTCGTGCTGGAAGGCGCGGCGCGCCGCGATCGCTTCGGCACGGCGCTGCAGGAAGGTGGCGCGATCGTCGGGGTGGATCAGGCCGGCGACAGTCTCGCGCGTCGGCGTGAAGCTCTCCGGTGCGACGCCGAACACGTCGTAGGTCTGCGGCGACCACCAGAGCACGTCGTCGACGACGCTGAAGTCGTAGACGCCCATCTGCCCGGCGATGAGCGCCAGCGCCAGGCGCTCGCGTTCGATGCGCAGCACGTCTTCTGCGTGGCGGCGCTCGCTCACGTCGGCCATGATGCTGACGAGGCGCTGCGCCCGGCCGTCGCGCCGGCGCGTCACGACCAGGCCGCGGCCCGAGAGCCAGAGGACGGCGCCGTCGGGCCGCACGATCCGGTACTCGGCGAGGAACGAGTCCTGCCGGTCGGCCAGTTCGTGGAAGCGCTGCACCAGATGCCTGTCCTCGGGGTGCAGCGCCTGCTCGTACTCGTCGGCTTCGCCGCCCACCTGTCCGTGGCCCTCGGGCAAGTCGATACCGAACAGGTCCATGCCTTCCTTCGACCAGGTACGGGTCCGGGCGACGAGGTCGGTCTCCCACGAGCCCATGCGACCGGCGATGAGAGCCAGGCGATAGCGTGCTTCGCTCTCGCGCAGCGCCGCCGCCGCGAGCTCGCCCGCGTGGCTTTCGTTGCCGGCGTCGCGATCGTGCGGCGATTCGGCGTCAGGACTCGATGGCGGCATCGACATGCGTGTGAGGGCAAGCGGCCATTCGGCCTCGTGGGTGGGGCGGCGGGCGCGCCGACCCCATTCGGTCAGCGCCCTCCGACCGGCGCCCCATTCTCACTCCCGGCCTCGCGCTCGCGCTTGGCGTGCATGACGCGGGCGCGTCAGCACCAGGCCGACGGCATAGGCGATGTAGTAGCTGGCGAGCAGACCGAACACGGCGAGCGTCAGCGGGCTGCGGGCTGCGGGCGAAGTCGTCAATGCCGTGCGGCACGGTCGGGTCGATGGCATGGATCTCGACGAAGCCATGGGCGATGCGCGCCACGAAGGGCAGCGACAGGGCGACGCCGGGTTGAGCGTGGTCATGCTGCCGGTTTGGGTCGCGCCGGAATCGTAAGGCCGCGCATCACTGCCGGCCGCGCCAGAAAGGTCCTCAGCACCCGCGTCACCTCGGCGAAGTCGGCGATCCCGACCAGCTCGCCGGCGCCGTAGAAGCCGATCAGGTTGTTGATCCAGGGAAAGGTCGCGATGTCGGCGATCGAGTAGTCGCTGCCCAGGATCCAGTCGCGGCCCGCGAGCTGGCGGTCGAGCACGCGCAAAAGACGCCTGGCTTCATCGACGTAGCGCTGGAGCGGCCGCTTGTCCTGGTAGTCCTTGCCCGCGAACTTGTTGAAGAAGCCGACCTGGCCGAACATCGGGCCGATGCCGCCCATCTGGAACATCAGCCATTCGATCGTCTCATACCGACCGGCCGGATCGCGGGCCATGAACTGCCCCGACTTCTCGGCCAGATAGATGAGGATCGCGCCCGACTCGAACAGCGGCAGCGGCCTGCCGCCCGGCCCCTCTGGATCGAGGATGGCCGGAATCTTGTTGTTCGGGCTGAGCGAAAGAAACTCCGGCGACAGCTGATCGTTGACGTCGAAGCGAACGAGATGCGGCTCGTAGGGCAAGCCGGTCTCCTCGAGCATGATCGAGACCTTGACGCCGTTCGGTGTGGGCAGCGAGTAGACCTGGATCCGGTCCGGGTGCTGCGCCGGCCACTTGCGCGTGACGGGAAAGGCGGAAAGATCGGTCATGGGATTCCTGCGTGGCGACCGGGCATTCTCACTGCCTGTCGACGATCGCGCAGGCGCCGCGCGAGCGGCCTACTTCCGCATCGGCATCGGCAGGTGCGCGACGTCGGGATCGACCTCTTCGAGCGCATGTGCGCGCCCGCCAGGCGCGAGCGACGAATTGATCCGGCGCGACTGCAGCAGCGGGTAGAACATCTCGACGAACCAGCGTTCCTTGCCGTAGAGCAGGTCGTCGGGCAGGTCGACCCGCGCCGGGTAGCGCCGCGTGATCCTGGCGGTGCCGAACAGCACGTCCCAGAAGAACAGCAGGTTGCCGAAGTTGCCCTTGTAGTGCACAAGCTGCGCGTGAGCGGCGTGCCGCCGCTCTTCTCGAACATGGGCATCGTCACGCTGCGCGGGCGCACGCCCTCGCCGATGGTCGAAGAAGTCCTGGCGCTCCTGCGCGCCGCCTGAAGCCAGCGCCGGAGCGCGGAGGCGTCGTCAGTGGCTGCCGGCGACCAGCGAGGCCCGGCTGACGCTGGGGTGCGCGTACTCCATGCCGACGACGGCGCGGGCGTAGAGATAGTTTTCGCGGGCCCGGTCGCTCAGCGCGTCGAGTTCGACGCGGCCTTGCTCGTCGCAGGGAAAGCATAGCCCGGCGCCCCTGAACAGGGACTGGAAGCGGATTTCGTAGGTCGGTTCCATGACGGCGGTCCTTGCGTAGCCTTGGCGAAAGTATCGAACCTGTCACGCGTGCGCGCTGCCGGTCCCGCGCCCATTCCCGTGTCAGGAAAAGTCGTCATCCGGCGTCGGTCGACTTCTGTCGGCGCCGGTCTTTCGCCGACGCGGCCGATGCCGCGATTCCGGCATTTCGTCGCATCGCGCCCTCGCCACGGGCAGCGCGGCGTTACCTTTGCCCGTTCTGCAGCTGCCGAGGGGGGAGTCCGATGACAAGAAGAGAAGGCTTGCGCGGCCTGAACGTTCGCATCGTATGGCTCGGAGCGGGCTTGCTCGCGTCGGCCGGTGCATCTGCGGCGCCCGATCCGACCGGTCGCTGGCAGGGCGTGGCGGACATCCCCGGCGCGCCGATGCGCGTGGTCGTCGACATCGACCGGGACGGCGCGCGCCGCTGGGTCGGGTCGGTGATCCTGCCGGGGCGCGGCGTCAAGGGCGCACCGGTTTCCGATCTGCAGGCCGGCGAAGCCGGGCTGCGCCTGAACCTGTCGGCCGCTTTTCACAGCCCGGCCGGTTCGCCGGCGGAGGCACGCCTGTACTGGCGCGGCGACGCCATGCTGGCCGGCGAGCTGCTGCAGGGCGGCCATGTCGCGCCGCTCATGCTGCAGCGCGTCGGCGCACCTCAGGTCGACCTGCCGGCATCCGGCACGTCGATCAACGCGGCGCTCGAAGGCACCTGGGTCGGCCGCTACGAACTCGACGGCTATCCGCGCGAGGTGACGATGAAGCTCGCCAACCGTGCCGACGGCACGGCCGCGGGCGAGCTCGTGATCGTCGGCCGCCGAACCTCCACCCTCGCCGTCGACGACGTGCGGCAAGGCAGGGAATTCATCGTCGTGCGGGCGAGCGCCGCCGACTTTCGCATCGAAGGCCGCTGGTCGGCCGGCGACGGCAGCATCCGCGGGCAGATGCAGCAAGGCCCGTTCGAGGCATCGCTGGTGTTGCGCAAGACCGATTCGTCGGCAGGGAGCAAGCCATGACCTGCTCGGCTCCGATCGTCGCCCTGCTCGCGGCGGCGTTGTCGCTGCCGGCGGCGGCGCAATCGATGTTTCGCGGCGATCCGGCGCACAGCGGCGTGGCCGCGGCCAACGCGCCGCGTCAGTTCCACCGCCTGAAGTGGGTCTTCCCCACCGGCCAGCGCATCGTCGCGTCACCGACCGCGCACGGCGGCGCGATCGTCTTCGGCAGCGACGACGGCGGCGTCTACGCCGTCGACGCGGTCACCGGGCGGCAGCGCTGGATGCAGGGCACCGACGGCCCGGTGTCGTCGACGCCGGCGATCGCCGGCGGACGCGTCTACGCACTCAGCTACGACGGGCATCTCTACGCCCTGGACGAGCGCAGCGGCGAGGTGCTGTGGAAGTTCGCCACCGAGGGAGAGCGCCGCTTCGAGGCGCGCGGACTGCACGGCCTGCGGCCCCGGACGCAGACCTTCGCCGACATGTTCGACGTCTACCTGTCGAGCCCGGTAGTGGCCGATGGCGCGGTCTTCTTCGGCAGCGGCGACGGCCACCTCTACGCCGTCGACGCGGTGACCGGCGCCTTGCGCTGGCGATTTCGCACCGGCGACGTGGTGCATGCCTCGCCGGCCTTCGCCGACGGCGTCGTCTACGCCGGCAGCTGGGACGGGCGCTTCTACGCCGTCGATGCGAAGAGCGGCCAGCAGCGATGGATGTTCCAGGCCGGCGTCGATCCCATGATCCACAACCAGCAGGGGTTCCAGTCGTCGCCGGCGATCGTGAACGGCGTCGTCTACACCGGCTGCCGCGACGGTCACGTCTATGCGCTCGACGCGCGCAGCGGCGAGGAGCGCTGGCGCGTCGCGACCGATGCGAGCTGGGTCAACGCCTCGCCGGCGGTCAGCGACGGGCGGGTCTACTTCGGCACCTCGGACTCCTCGCTCTACCGGGTCGTCGACGCCGCCAGCGGGCAGCCGCTGCAGCAGCACGACGTGCTCGCCTACATGTTCGCCTCGCCCACCGTCGCCGGCGACGTCGTCCTGCTCGGCATGCTGAACGGCGTGCTGCAGGCACGCGACAAGGCAAGCGGCAGCCTGCTGTGGGAATTCCAGACCGAGGCCTCGCGCGCCAACCGCGGCTGGGTGCTGACGGCCGACCGGCGCTTCAACGCGCCCATGATCTTCGTCTCGAACTGGCACGAAGCGACCGACGTCGCGCAGGACCGGCAGGCGAGCGTCGGCTCGTTCTTCTCGACGCCGCTGGTCGTGGCCGGCGTGGTCTATGTCGGCAGCGCCGACGGCAACCTCTACGCGATCGAATAACCGGCGCGCCGCAAGCGGGCCTGCGCGCGCCGGTCGCCAGCCCGCCGGCGATCGTCAGCTGATGCGCCAGGCGTAGGCCCAGGGCTGCGCGAACTGCGTGATGTGGAAGGCGTTGATCGTGAAGGTCACGGTGCCGGCAGGGATGTTGTCCCACACCACCTGCTCGACGTTGTTGACGCGGTCGAACTTCTTCGACGTGCCCATGTTGCCGTGCCGCACCTGGCCGTTCGAGGCCTTGACGATGAGGTCGAGGTCGTTCTGCAGCTTGGCACCCGGCGGATCGGTCCAGACCAGCGTGACCTTCAGGGTGTAGCCGGTGCCGGTGGTGTGCGCACCGGACGAGCTCTTCTTCTTCGGAATGGTGATCGTCACCGTGCCGTTCTGCCCCTGCTTCAGCGGGCCGCCGTCGCCGAAGCCGCCGTTGGGGTTGGGGCCCGGAATGATGATCGAGCCCGCCAGGTCGACGCGGCCCCAGCCCGACGCCATGTTCGGCGAGGTGCCCGCTTCGCTCGGGCTGTACTGGCCCGGTAGCGTCACCGCGCCGTTGATGAGGATCGCCTTGATGAGGGCGGCGCTCGGTGCCGTGGTGCCGTTCTTGACCAGCGTTTCGCGGACCACGGCGACGCAGCCGGCGACCAGCGGCGTCGCCATGCTCGTGCCGCCGTCGAAGAAGTAGAGCGGATCGGACGAGACGCCGTAGTCGGGCGAGGCATTGACCAGGTTGCGCGAGCGGGTCGACAGGATGCAGGTGCCGGGCGCGACGACGTCGGGCTTGATGCGGCCCTCGTGCGTCGGGCCGCGGCTGCTGAACGCGACCATGCCGTCAGGGTTGTTGGCGATGCGGTCGTCGTGCAACGGGTTGGCCGGAAAGTCCTGCGGCCAGTAGGCGCCGTAGGTCGCCGCGAACTTGGCGCGGTTGTTTTCCGAGGCGCCGACGCTGATGCAGTTCTTGGCCGACGCTTCGCCGGCGATCGAGCCGTTGTCGACGCCGCCGTTGCTGTTGCCGTCGCTGCCGTCGTTGCCAGCGGCGAAGCAGATCACGCAGTCCGGGTGGTTCCAGATGAAGTCGTCGATCTCGTTCGAGCTCGGCGAATAGGCGCCTGGACCCGAGCCCCACGAGTTGGTCTGGATGCGCGCCTTGTTGTTCGCGTAGGGCGGATTAAAGAGATCGTGCAGGTCGTTCGGGATGCCGCCCAGGCCGCCGTTCGAATCGAGCAGCGACTGCGTGATGAGCTTGGCCTTGGGCGCGGTGCCCTGGATCTTGCCGCCCATCGACGGCGAGTTGCCGTCGCCGAGCACCGAGCCGGCGACGTGCGTGCCGTGGCCGTCCGGATCGTCCGAGGTCGCCCGGCCGAGCGCGACGAGCTTGGCGACGCGGCCGGTGAAGGCGGGGTGGACGTTGGTCGTCGAGCCCTTGTCGAAGCCGGTGTCGTTGACGACGACGATCTGCCCGGCGCCCTGGTAGGTCGTGCCGTTGACGACGACGTCGGCGTGCAGGATCGGCCGCGCGATGTTGTTGTAGAGCCGGTAGGCCGGCGACGCCGCCACGTAGCGCACCTCGTCGAGCGCCGCGACGTCGTCGAGATAGCGGTCCTGCACGCGCATGCGGACCTTGCTCTTGCTCATTTCGAGGGCGTCGGGATCGACCCGCGCCGTCGCGGCGATTTTCTTGCGCAAGGTCGCCTTGTTCGGGTCGATGCCCTTGTGGAAGACGACGTCGATCTTGTGCAGGGCGCGCGATGTCGATGTCATCGGCACGGCGCCGCCGATCGTCGCGGCGCGCGCTGAGGGCACCGCCGGTCGAACGCCCGGCGGGATCTTGAAGGCGGTGTCGTAGACGCCGACCCAGGCCACGAAGGGCAGGCCGCGCACCTTGGCCAGGCCGGTGCTCTTGAAGCCGCAGAGATAGGTATTGTCGGAAACGTACTCATGGACGACCGCGCCGGCCTTGGCCAGCCTGGCCAGCTGTTCGCCGGTCATCTGCTCGTGCGACTGGACCAGGATGTAGTCGGACTTGGAGGCATTGGCCTTGCCGATCGCTGCGGCCCGCGGGACGCTGGACGATGGATCGAGAGAGACGCCGTTGACGGTGATGCGAAGCATGGTTCAGTCTCCTCTGGCCCGGATCGGGCCGACGTTGATGCGAGCGGTTTGCTGTCGCGCGCGGAGCAACGCCGGGCGAACAGCGTCGCGACTGTATGACGACGAATGCGGCCTCGCATCCCCATGAGTGGGGCAGGCAGGGCCGCGTGCCGTCGCCGCACGGCACGCGACACCCGAGCGCGTTGGCCTCGACATCCGCGACACTGCGCGGCAGGCGCATCGTTCGATGCCGCGCGCAAAGTGAGGAGGTGTCCATGCCCGTCCGTACCCATCACTCGAAGTGGCGCGGCCTCGTCGGCGCCGCGCCGCTGATCGGCATCGCCCTGCTCGTGTTCGCTTTCGTGCAGGGCGAGCACGACATCTTCCGCTCGCGGATCGTGCAGCAGATTCTGCTCGGCGTCGCCGCGCTCGGCGCCGCGGTGTCGGCGTGGACGGGGTGGCGGCTCGGCTCGGCGCCCGCGACCACGGTCGCGCTGGCGCAGCCGGGACGGGTCTCGCTGCGCGGCAAGGCCGCGGCGCTCCCGGGCGCCGCACCGCTTCTCTCGCCCGACGGCGTGGCCTGCCTGTGGTTCACGCACAGCCAGCAGGTCATGCATCGCTACGATTCGGTCGACAGCGTGCGTCCCTTCCTGCTTGTCGACGACAGCGGCCGCTGCGTCGTCTTGCCGGCCGGCGCCGAGATCACGGGCAGCAGCCGCATCACCGTCGCCAGGCAGGCCAGGCTGAGCGATCCCACCGACATCACGGGCCGTGGCACCGCCGGCTACGGCACCGGCGAGCGGCTGCTTTGCGAAGGCGATGCGATCCACGTGTCGGGCTGGCTGACGCCAGCCTCGGCCGAGGCGATCGAGCTGCAGTTGCAGACGGCGAAGTTGAACGAGAAGGTCGAGTTGCCGAGCCTCGTCATCCGCGCCGGCGACGAGGCCGAATTTCGCCGGCTGATGGCGGCACGGCCGGCGACCTTGCCGCCCGTGCCGGCGCCCGCCGCGCCGGTGGCGCTGCCGGTCGTGACCGGCCACGGCGCCGACCCGTTCGTTATCAGCATCGGCTCGCAGGACGGCGAATCCGGCGTCTACTGGTTGCTCGCGATCGTCGACGTTCTCGTTCTGTGCGCGGCCGCCTGCATGGTCCTATGGCTCGCGCCCGCGTCGTAGTCACCGCGCTTTCTCGATCCGGAACGCTTCGCCTGCAGCGAACGATGCGCGGTGCCAGAATGGTTCGATGGCGGCTCTACGGCAAGACGCGTCGACGCGCTTCGACGCGGTGTCCATCTCCCTGCACTGGCTGCTCGCGGCGCTGATCGTCGTGGCCTTCTTCGTCGGTCTCTACATGGCCGACCTGCATTTCTCGCCGTTGCGTTTTCGACTGTTCAACTGGCACAAGTGGCTCGGCATGGTCGTGCTGGCCCTCTCGATAGCGCGACTTGTCTGGCGCGCAGCGGGACATGCGCCACCGCCCCTGCCGCCGGCGACGCCGACCTGGCAACGCACCGCGTATCGCGTCACGCACCTCGTGTTCTACCTGCTGTTCTTCGCCGTGCCTTTGCTGGGATGGGCCTACACCTCGGCGGTCGGCGTGCCCGTGGTGTGGTTCGGTTGGCTGCCGTTGCCCGACTTCGTGCCCGTCGACAAGCCGTTCGGCGAAGAGGTGCTGAAGCCGCTGCACGGCTTTGCTTCGTACGCGCTCGCGGCCATCGTCGTTCTGCACGTGGCTGCGGCACTCAAGCATCAGCTCATCGACCGCGATCACCTGCTGACGCGCATGTGGCCTTCGTGGCCGAACCGGGAAACGCCATGAGACCGCTCCTCGCCTTCGCCACCTCGGCTTGCCTGTCGCTGTTCGCGCACGAGGCTGCGGCGCAGGTCCCCGCGCCGGCCAGGCTTCTCGCCGCGCAAAGCGAGATCGCCTTCCAGGTCAAGCAAAGCGGCGTGCCGATCGACGGCAAGTTCCGCAAGTTCGACGCCCAGCTGGTGCTCGACCCGAAGGCGCCGCAGACCGGCAGCGTGACCTTGTCGATCGACACGGCAAGCGCCACCGTCGGCTTTGCCGAGAGTGACGCCGAGTTGCCGCGACCCTTGTGGTTCGACGCGGCGAAGTTTCCGCAGGCCATCTTCCGGTCGACCGCCATGCAGGGTGCGGGCGCCGGCCGCTTGCAGGTGACCGGCAAGCTCGCCATCAAGGGCACGACCCAAGACGTGGTTGTCCCGGTGGCGATTGCGCAGTCCGGCGCGCTATCGTCGGCGACCGGAGAGTTCGTCGTCAAGCGGCTCGAATTCAAGGTCGGCGACAAGGAATGGGCCGACGTGTCGCTCGTCGCCAATGACGTGAAAGTCAGATTCAAGCTGGTCTTCTCCGGCCTCGGCCCGCTCTAGCTAGCGCAACGCCTTTTCTCAGAAGGAACGATTCATGCTCAAGACCCTCATCGCATCGACCCTGCTCACCGTCTCGGGCCTGGCCGCGGCCGCACCCGAGACCTTTGCCGTCGATCCCGGCCACACCGTGGTCACGTTCGAGATCACGCACATGGCGATGTCGACGCACCGCGGCCACTTCGAGGCCAGGGAAGGCAGCATCGTGCTCGACCGCGTGGCCAAGACCGGCAGCGCCGACATCACGATCGACACCAACACCCTGAGCGTGGCGATGCCGGCGTTCCAGGCGACGCTGAAAGGCGAACGCCTCTTCAACGTTGGCCTCAACCCGGTCGCCCGTTTCGTCGGCGACGCGTTCACCTTCGACGGGGACACGCTGTCGTCGGTGTCCGGCACCATGACCATCCTCGGCAAGTCGCAGCCGGTGACGCTGAAGGCGGTGCGCTTCACCTGCTTCATGAGCCCGCTCGTGAAGCGCGAGGTCTGCGGCGGCGACTTCGAGACGACGATCCAGCGCAGTCAGTTCGGCCTGGGTTTCGCCCCCACGATCGCGCCCGACAACGTCAGGCTGCTGATCCAGGTCGAGGCGATCAAGCAGTCCTGAGGTCCGTCCTAGCCGCGCAGGTGGCACGACACCCAGTGCCCCTCGCTGCTCTTCTTCAATTCCGGCTTTTCGCTGCTGCACAGCGGGAACTGGGCGATCGGGCAACGCGTGTGGAAGTGGCAGCCTGAAGGCGGCCGGATCGGGCTCGGCACGTCGCCCTGCAGGCGGATGCGCTTCCTCTTGATCTGCGGGTCCGGGATCGGCACGGCCGAGAGCAGCGCTTCGGTGTAAGGATGCAGCGGCTGCGTGTAGAGCTCGCGCGAGGGCGCGATCTCGACAATGCGGCCGAGGTACATCACGGCGACGCGATCGCTGATGTGCTCGACCACCGAGAGGTCGTGGGCGATGAAGATGTAGGTCAGGCCGAGCTGGCCCTGCAGGTCCTCGAGCAGGTTGATCACCTGTGCCTGGATCGAGACGTCGAGCGCCGAGACGGCCTCGTCGCAGACCACCAGCTTCGGGCTCACGGCGAGCGCGCGGGCGATGCCGATGCGCTGCCGCTGCCCGCCCGAGAACTCGTGCGGATAGCGGCGCATGTGGTCGGCCGAGAGGCCCACCGTCTCGAGCAGCTCGACGATGCGCGCCTCGAATTCGGCGCGGCTCTTCGTCAGCTTGTGGATGATGAGCGCCTCGCCGACGATGGCGCCGACCGTCATGCGCGGATTGAGCGACGCGTACGGATCCTGGAAGATGATCTGCATGTCGCGGGCGAGAGCGCGCAGCTCCTCCTTGCCGGCCCGCGTGACGTCCTTGCCTTCGAACCAGACCTCGCCCGAGGTCGGCTCGATCAGGCGCAGGATGCAGCGCCCGGTCGTGCTCTTGCCGCAACCCGACTCGCCGACGACGCCGAGCGTCTCGCCGGCCGAGATGTCGAAGCTCACGCCGTCGACGGCATGCACGCTCTCGATCTCGCGGCCGAGCCAGCCGCCCTTGATCGGGAAGCGCTTGACGAGGTCCGTGACGCGGAGAAGGGGCTCGGTCATGACGCGACGGCCTCTTTTGCGGCGACCGGTGCGGCGGCAGGAAACACGTCGAAGATGCAGCGCACCTTGTGCCCGAGGACCGGCTCGCGCAACGCCGGCGTCGCCGCCATGCACGCGGGCACGGCGTACTTGCAGCGCGCCGCGAAGCGGCAGCCCTCGGCCGGATCGATCAGCTTGGGCACCGTGCCCGGAATCTGCTCGAGCCGCACCTTGTGCAGGGCGGCGGTGTCGATGCGCGGGATCGAGCGGATCAGGCCCTGCGTGTAGGGATGGCGCGGATGCGCGAACAGCTCCTCGACGCTCGCCTCCTCGACCACCTGGCCGGCATACATGACGACGACGCGCTGCGCCACCTCGGCGACCACGCCCATGGCGTGCGTGATCAGCATGATCGCCATGCCGAGCCGCTCCTTCAGCTCGGCGAGCAGGTCGAGGATCTGCGCCTGGATGGTGACGTCGAGCGCCGTCGTCGGCTCGTCGGCGATGAGCAGCTTGGGGTTGCAGGCCAGGGCGATGGCGATCATCACGCGCTGCCGCATGCCGCCCGAGAACTGGTGCGGGTAGTCGTTGACGCGGCGCTCCGGCGTCGGGATGCGCACCAGCGCTAGCATCTCGACCGCCCGGTCCAGCGCCGCCTTGCGGCCCAGACCTTCATGCAGCCGAACCGACTCGGCGATCTGCTCGCCGACCGAGTAGACCGGGTTGAGCGAGGTCATCGGCTCCTGGAAGACGATCGCGATCTCTTTGGCGCGGACGCGGCGCATCTCTTCGCTGCTCGCCGTCACCAGGTCGCGGCCTTTGTAGAGCACCTGGCCGCCGACGATGCGGCCGGGCGGCATGGGCAACAGCTTCAGGACAGTCATCGCGGTCACGGTCTTGCCGCAGCCCGATTCACCGACCACGCACACCGTCTCGCCGCGGTCGATCGAGATGTCGACGCCGTCGACCGCATGCAGCCAGCCATCGTCGGTCTTGAAGTGGGTTTTCAGGTCGTTGATCTGGAGCAGCGGCGGCTCGGGCGGCGGCTCGTTCTCCTTCGCTCTCGCTCGGGAAGTCATCAGCATGGGTTGCAGCGGCGCCGCCATCACAGCACCTTCCTCGGATCGAGCGCGTCGCGCAACCCGTCGCCGACGAAGTTGATGCAGAGCACGGCGAGAAAAATCGCGGTGCCGGGAAACATCGCCCAGTGCGGCGCGATGTCGAGGTATTCCTTGCTGTCGAAGAGGATACGGCCCCAGGTCGGGATGTCGGGCGGAAAGCCGAGGCCGAGGAAGGAGAGGGTCGACTCGGCGATGATCGCCGCGGCGACGTCGATGGTGCCGGCGACGATCACGGGCCCGAGCGAGTTGGGCAGGATGTGGCGCACGACCTGGCGCGGCACCGAGGCGCCGAGGGCGCGCGCTGCCTCGACGAACTCCTTCTCGCGCAGCGAGAAAAACTGCGCCCGCACGAGGCGCGCCACCGGCATCCAGCGAAAGCCGCCGATCACCAGCACGATGAGGATGAAGACGCCAACCTCGGGCCCGAAGGTCTGCTTCAGCTTCTCGCGGAACAGGTAGATCAGGATCAGCAGCAGCGGCAGCTGCGGCAGCGAGAGGAAGAGGTCGGTCAGCCACATCAGCGCGGCATCGACGGCGCCGCGCGAGATGCCGGCGACGCTTCCGATCGTCACGCCGACGAACATTGCCATCAGCATCGCCGCCAGTCCCACCGAGAGCGAGATGCGGCCACCGTAGAGCATGCGGGCGAAGACGTCTTGGCCGAGGTCGTCGGTGCCGAAAGGATGGGCGCGCGTCGGCGTCTGCAGACGCGCGCCGAAGTCGATGTCGTTGATCGACACCTTCCAGATCAGCGGGCCGAAGGCGACCATCAGCACCATGACGATGAGCACGGCCAGGCCGGCGACGGCCAGCCTGTGCCGCAGGAAGCGCCGCCACGCCTCGGCCCAGGGCGAGACGCTGCGCCGGCTCGCGGCGGCGACCGGCACGGCGACGGCGCCGCTAGCGATAGCTGATGCGGGGGTCGAGCCAGCCATAGAGCATGTCGGCGATGAGGTTGAAGAGGATGACCAGGCAGGAGAACACGAAGGTCACCGCCATGATCACCGGCGTGTCGTTGCGCAGGATCGCGTCGATGAGCAGGGCGCCGATGCCGGGCACGCGGAAGATCTGCTCGGTGACGATGGCGCCGCCGAAGACCTGCGGCATGGTCAGCGCCACCAGCGTCACGACCGGGATCATGGCGTTGCGGACGACGTGCTTCATGATCACGGCGCGCTCGCGCAGGCCCTTGCTGCGCGCCGTGGTGACGTAGTCGAGGCGCACCACGTCGAGCATCGCCGAGCGCACGTAGCGCGTCCAGCTCGCGCCCTGGAACAGGCCGAGCACCAGCACCGGCATGAGCGACTGCTTGATCATCTGCGACCACCAGGACCAGCCGGTCGCCGAGATGTCGGCGCGAAAGACGAAAGGCAGCCAGTCGAGCTTGATCGAGAAGACGAGGATCAGCAGCAGGCCGGTGAAGAAGGTCGGCAGCGAGAAGCCGACGAAGGCGAGCGTGCTGGCGATGCGGTCGAACCACGAATAGGGCCGCGCCGCCGAATAGATGCCGACCGGCAAGGCGATCAGCAGCGCCACGATCTGCGAGGCGCCGATCACGGCGAGCGTCACCGGCACGCGCTGCAGGATCAGCTTGTCGACGTCGATGCGGCTGATGAACGAGAACCCCCACTCGCCCTTCAGCATCGCGAAGAGCCAGTGGAAGTAGCGCTGCCAGACCGGGTCGTCGAGTCCGAACTGGGTGCGCAGCCGCTGCACCACTTCGGGCGGGATGTTCGGGTTGAGCGTCATCTCGCCGAACGGATCGCCGGGCGCCAGCGCCAGCACCGTGAAGATGACGACGCTGATGCCGAGCAGGCTCGGGATGGCGATCAACAGCCGCCGCAGGAGATAGTGCCCCACGGCAGCCGCGGCTCCGTTTCGAGTGACGGCGCCGGTCAGCTCAGCCGACGTTTCCTTCGCGGTACCAGTTGTGCAGCGCCGAGAAGTCGAGGTCCCAGCCCGAGAGCGTGGTCACCAGCGACAGCGCGCCGCCGCGCACGCGCGGCCGGCTGATCAGCGGGATGACGATGAAGTCGTTGATGACGATGTCGTTCATCTTGATGTAGATCGCCGCCCGCTTCATCGGGTCGAGCTCCGACGCGCCGGCGAGCGCCAGCTTGTCGTACTCGGGGTTGACGTAGCGGCAGATGTTGCGGAACCCCCATTTGTTCGACTTCTGGCAGACCTCGGCCGAGGTGTACTGGTCCATGAAGCGCTGCGCGTCCGGCGCGGTCATGGTCGTGGTGTACATCTGCATGTCGGCCCAAAACTTGGGATACGTGTCGGGGTTGGCGACGTCGGACGAGAAGAAAACAGAGGCCGTCACCGACTTCAGCTCGAGGTCGATGCCCGCCTTCTGGCACGCCTGCTTGACGATCGCCTGTTCCTTCTGCCGCGTCGGGTTGATCGACGTCTGGTAGACGAACTTCATCTTCTTGCCGCCCTTCTCGCGGATGCCGTCGGCGCCTTTCTTCCAGCCGGCGGCCTCGAGCAGGGCGTTCGCCTTGTCGATGTTGAACTCCCACTTGGTGTTCGGCGACTTGAAGCGCGACGGGTTGTTCATGAAGTTGGCCGTGGCGAAGCCGGTGCGGCCGTAGATGAAATCCTGCATGCTCTTCTTGTCGCAGAGCATCGACATCGCTTCGCGCACCTTCGGGTCGCTGAAGGCGAAGTGATGGCTCTTGACGCTGGCGCGCTCGCCATCGACCTCGTTCCAGGGATCGGTGATGTTGAGCTGGATGAACTCGATGTCGCCGCCGGGGACGATGTGCGCCTTGCCCTTGCCGCCGGCCTCCATGCGCTTCAGCACCTCGTCCTCGACCTGCAGGTTCCAGGCGTAGTCGTACTCGCCGGTTTGCAGCACGGCGCGCGCCGCCGAGGTGGCGTCGCCGCCGCCCTTCATCTCGATGGTGTCGAAATACGGCCGGTTCGGCATGTGGTAGTTCTTGTTGATCTCGCCGGTGACCAGGTCACCGGGCCGGAAATCGACGAACTTGTAGGGGCCGGTGCCGACCGGCTTGAGGTTGGTGGGCGCGTCGCGCGACTTGGCGCCGCTGTACGCGCCGAACAGGTGCTTCGGGATGATCATCCCGTCGGCGCCGACGAAGGCGGTGGCCCAGAACGGCGTGGCCTGCTTGAAGGAGACGAGGACGGTGTAGTCGTCGACCTTGGTGACGGTGATGTCCTTGTAGACGGCGATCGTCACCGCGGCCGTCGCCGGGTCGCGCGCGTACTCCCAGGTGAAGACGCAGTCGTCGGCGGTGAAGGGCTTGCCGTCGTGCCAGGTCACGCCCTTCTTCAGGCGCCAGCGCACGACCTTGCCGCCTTCGAGCAGGCCGCCGTTCTGCACGGTCGGGATGTCGGCGGCAAGGATGGGTACGAGGTTGCCGTCGTTGTCCCAAATGGCGAGCGGCTCGTAGAAGACGCGCGAGCCTTCCTGGTCCTTGGTGCCGTTGGCGAAGTGCGGCTGCAAGAGTGTCGGGCCCTGCCACCAGAGCGTCTTCAGCGCGCCGCCGCCGCCCCGCTTGGTCGGTTTGTAGACGGGCGCCGACTGAGCCTGGGCGACGCCGGCATGCATCAGCATCATCGACGCCATCGGCGCCGTCAGGCCGAGGCCGACCATCTGCTGAATGAAGCTGCGTCGTGGCAGCTCACCGGTACGCACCTCTTCGATCAGGGCACGCAGTTCTGGCTCTTCCATCGCGATCTCCTCGGGACTTGTCGTCGAAGCGGGAACCCCGCCACCGGCTTCATGCTATGGGCTCGCCTGCAAGTCCACAACCGGAGCAGCCCCAAGCAAGTGCGATACCCGGCTGGGGTATTCGCTATGGTGCGGCAACACTGTGGATCGATATGGGGTATCCGCTTAGCTCCAGTCAAGCTAGGATCGGCGGATGGAAGTCCAGCGTGCGGGGCCGATAGCGGGGACGGACTATCCGCGCAACTGGACCGAGTTCTTGGACTGGTTTGGCAGCGAAGAGGCGTGCTTGTC
>JANXXS010000055.1 GCA_025350505.1 Burkholderiales bacterium | reverse complement strand
CGCCGACCTGTGGCGGCGCGCCGCCACCGGCGCCGACCTGGCGCACGGCAACTGGGCGACGCTGTACCAGGAGCTGCTCGCCGCCGTCGGCGCGATCGTCGCCGATCCCGCCGTCACCGATGTCGGGATCCGGGCGCAGCTGCAGTCCCTGCTTGACACACACCGAGCTCGCCGCCCTGCAAGTCGCGCACACCTCGTTCGTGAACGGCTCATCGACAGCGTGCGTCCCGTGCGCGCACTTCTGACGGCGCTTGTTCGGCTACCTTGGCAGGCGACCGACGCTCACCCCGTGCTCGCGGCGCTTCAGCGCCTACACGATCTCTACGCGCACGAGCAGCGCCAGCTACCGCCCAGTACGACTGTATTCCTGGGACGCGTCTGGCAGGAGGCGCTCACTGGCGCCGATCGCGAGCGTGCCTTTTGCGCGTTCGAGGTGGCGACGCTGCTGGCCCTGCGCCGGGCGCTCCGCAACGGGACCCTCTGGATCGACCACAGCCTCGCATTTCGCAGCCGGGATCGGCTCTTCATCCCCGCGGAAGGCTGGCAGACGCAGCGCCGTGCGCACTTTCGCCGGCTGGGGCTGCCCACCGATCCCATGGCGTTCCTCGAGCCGCTCGTGGAGCGCGCTGAGGCCGGGATGACGGCCGTAGCCGCCGCCGCCGAGGCCGGCACCCTTCGCGTCGACGACGAGCTGCACCTCACGCCGCTCGCAGCCGAGGACGAGGATCCGGAGCTCACTAAGTTGCGCACCGCGCTTGATCGACGCATCGGCGAGGCGCAGCTGCCAGAGCTCATTCTCGCGGTCGACGCCGAGGTCCGTTTCAGCTGGATCATGCTCGGCCGCGAACCGCGTTCGAGCCACGAGTTACTGATGGTCTACGCCGGGATCCTCGCCCACGGCACCGCACTCTCGGCGGCCGAGACCGCCCGCATGATCCCGCAGGTTTCCGCACCGGCCGCCCGCCAGGCGATGCGCTGGGCCGCCGATGAACGCCGGCTCGCCGAGGCCTGCAGCGCCGTGCTGACGTACATGCACCGCCACTCGATTGCCGCCACCTGGGGCCGGGCCAACCTCGCGTCCTCCGACATGATGAGCCTTGAGACCGCCAAGCGCGTGTGGCAGGCCCGCCTCGATCCTCGCCGGCAAACACCCTCGATCGGCCTCTACTCACACGTCCGCGATCGCTGGGGCATCTTCCATGCTCAACCCCTCGTGCTCAACGACCAGCGCCAGGCCGGCGCCGCCATCGAGGGCGTCGTCCGCCACGAGGAGCTCGATATTAGCCAGCTCGCGGTCGATACCCACGGCCACACCGATTTTGCAATGGCGCTCGCCAAGCTTCTCGGCTTCGACCTTTGCCCGCGGCTGAAGGCGCTCAAGGATCGGCACTTGTTCCTGCCGCGTGGCACCACGATTCCAGCGAGCGTGGAGATGATCTGCAGCGCGTCCGTCGATCTCGAGCGCATCAAGGCGCACTGGGATGCGACCATCCACCTCGTTGCGTCCGTGCATTCCGGCCACACCAGCGCCGTCTACGTCACGGCCCGGTATGGATCTGCTTCCCGCGGCGATCCGCTCTACGAGGCCATCGTCCACCTCGGCCGGTTGCTGCGCACCGTGTTCCTGTGCGACTACTTCCTGAACGACACCTTCCGCCGTGAGCTCCTGCGCGTGCTCAACCGCGGCGAGGCCGTCAACGCCCTGAAGCGCGCCATCTACACCGGACGCGTGGCCAGTCATCAGGCCAAGCGCGCCGACGAGATGCAGGCCGTGGCTGACGCCCTGAGCCTGCTCGCCAACATCCTGATGGCCTGGAACACTGCCCAGATGCAGCAGGTCTTCGACCATTGGGCGCAGCACCGGGGCGGTGCCGTCCCTTCGGAACTCATCGGCCGCGTCGCGCCGACCCGCACCGAGGGCATCAATCTGCGCGGTGTGTTCCGGTTCCCGGTCGAGCGCTATGCCGACAAAATCCTACCGTCTGTCGGTGCCGCAAAAACGATGGCGGGGGCGTTGTGAATCGCTACAACTGGGCCGGGATTTCGCAGTTTTGCGAGGATCAGAACGGCTCATATAATCAACAACTTGCGCCGGCACCCCTCACGGATCCCGGGAAATTTGGCCTCCCGCTACCGTATGTTATTGCACGGAAAACGAGGGGACCCCGAATCGAGCGACGACCGCTCGCCGCTGCGCGCGCTTCTCGACGACGACATCCGGCGCGCCGAGGCGAATCTGCTGCCGCACGAGTACGTGCATTCCTGGAACGGCAAGTACCGGCGACCGCTCGGCCTCGCGACCCCTGACTACCAGACGCCAATGCAGGACGCACTGTTGTGGGTCTACGAGGGACTCACCGAATACCTTGGCGACGTGCTCGCGGCACGCAGCGGCCTGCTGACGCAGGCGGAGTTCCGCGACGAGCTCGCGCGCCTCGCCGCGCAGATGGATGTGCACCACCGCCGGCCATGGCGTTCGCTCGAGGACACCGCGGTCGCCGCGCCGCTCCTCTACAGCCAGGACAAGCAGTGGGCGGCGCGGCTCAGGCGCCAGGACGACTTCTACCAGGAGTCCGCGCTCCTGTGGCTCGAGGCCGACGCGTTGATCCGAACGCGGTCCGGCGGGCGGCGCAGCCTCGATGATTTCTGCCGGCAGTTCTTCGGCGGCGCGAACGCCGGACCGGAGCTGCGTACTTACGACTTCGACGCCGTGGTCGCGGCGCTCACGGCCGTCGAGCCTTAC
>JANXXS010000029.1 GCA_025350505.1 Burkholderiales bacterium | reverse complement strand
GGCCCGCCTGATCGGCGACGGCGACGTGGCCCGGCTGTTCCACATGCAGACCAACCTGCGCTTCGGCTGCGTCATCCTGCGCCACTACCTCGACCTGGAAAAGGGCGACCTCTATCTCGCCCTGGGCCGCTACAACGGCAGTCGCGGCCGGCCCGAATATCCGAACGCCGTGTTCGCGGCGCAGCGCGGCTGGTTGTTGCCGGCCCGCTGACGTCCGTACGTCGGGCTCAGAGGCCGTGCCAGGGCTTGGGCGCCGCCGCTTCGACGCCGAGCAGCGCGAGCACGCGCTCGACGCTGTCGTCGACCAGCTCGTCGATCGACTGCGGCCGGTGGTAGAAGGCCGGCAGCGGCGGAAAGACGATCGCCCCCATCTCGGTGGCGGCCGTCATGTTGCGCAGGTGCGCCAGATTGAACGGCGTCTCGCGCACCATCAGCACCAGGCGCTTGCGTTCCTTCAGCGCGACGTCGGCGGCGCGCGTCAGCAGGTTGTCCGAGAGACCATGCGCGATGGCGGCCAACGACTTCATCGAGCACGGCGCGACGACCATCGCATCGATCGCGAACGAGCCGCTGGCGATCGCCGCACCGATGTCGGCCGGGTTGTAGGCAACGCTGGCTTTGGCTTCGAGCGCCTGGCGGTCGAGACCGAGCTCGTGGTGCGCATTCAGAACGCCGGCCGGCGTAACGACGAGGTGCGTCTCGCGACCGGTCGCACGCAGGCGCTCGAGCAGCTTCAGCGCGTAGACCGCGCCGGTCGCGCCGGTGATGCCGACGACGACGCGTGGCGGGCGTCCGGCCGCGGTCATTGGGGTACCTTCGTGCTTCGCACTCCGGTCTTTGCCCCTGGGGCAGCCTGGCGGGCTCATGCCGCCGCGCGCCGGCCGAGGCTCAGGCGGGAACGCCGAGCGTTTGCTGCAGCTCGCCGGCCTGGTACATCTCGGTCATGATGTCCGAACCGCCGACGAACTCGCCGTTGACGTAGAGCTGCGGGATGGTGGGCCAGTCGGCATAGCCCTTGATGCCCTGGCGGATCTCTTCGTCCTCGAGGACGTTGACGGTCTTCAGATCGGCAACGCCGCAGGCCTTGAGGATCTGGATCGCGCGGCCGGAAAAGCCGCACATCGGGAACTGCGCCGTTCCCTTCATGAAGAGGACGACGCGATGGCCTTTGACCAGCTCGTCGATGCGCTGTTGAACGTCGCTCATGGTGCCGAACCGCCCCGAAAAGACTCGATTCGGCAACTGTAGCGGGAAACGTCCCGCCGGTGATTCAGAAGGAATACGAGACGCCGAGCTGCAGCACGGGCGTCAGGCGCATGTCGCGGACCACGTCATCGAGGCTTTGCCCGCCGCCGAAGACGCGGCCCAGGTGCACGACGTTGCCGGGGCTGAGCGAGACCAGGCCGAGGTCGGCGCTGAAGCTCCAACCGCTGCGCGCCGCGAAGCTGCTGTAGCCGATGCCGATGTAGGGCACCGTGCCGCTGGCGTCGTTGTTCGGATCGGAGCCGTAGCCGAGGCCGCTTGCCGATGGCCCGAACAGGCGTCGGTCGACGTTCAGGAGGCCGCTCGCGGGCGCCAGCGCCGGCGTGCCCCAGAGCGTGCTGCGCGCGCCGACGATGACGCCGCTGGTGGCGCGAAAGCCGCCGGCAGTGGTCTTGCCGCCCGCCGGCGCGGCGCCAAAGTAGACGTCGCCCATGAGGCTCAGGCCATTCACCTGCAGGCCGGTGCCCTCGAAGGACGTGTTGCTGCTGCGCAGGAGCGGCGACGCCGCGGCCAACGCGATGCGACCCTGGAAGCGCGCCCAGGGCACGCGGTCGGCGTCGGCGAAGAGACCATCGCCCTCGGCCCAGGCAGCAAGGGGAGAGAACGCCACAGCGGACAGGGCGAGCCAGCGCAAGACATTCATGACAACCTCCTCGATCGAACCGGTGGTTGAGGCAAATGGCGAACCCTGCCACTCCCCTGAGGAAATATCCTACGACCGGCGGCGCCGGCGCGTGTTGGCTTTGCGCTGAACGGCGCTTCAATCACGACCGCCGCGCGGCTTTTGCACGACGCTCGCGCCGCGCTTGCGTCAATCCGTGATGGTTGTCACTGCCGGTTACGGCGGCCCCGAAGATCGACGTGCGCCGCTCGCGCGCGGGTGGCCCGCGAGGTCGCGACGAAGCCTGATGTCTTCGAGGCCGGCCGCCGCCATCAGCGCGCGGACCGGCCCGGCCTGGTCGAAGCCGTGCTCCAGCAGCAGCCAGCCGCCGGAGTTCAACGAGCGTTCGATGCCGGCGACGATGGCACGCAGCGCCTCCAGCCCGTCGCCGCCTGACGCCAGCGCCGAGCGGGGTTCGTGGCCGAGGATCTGCAGCGCCGGATCGCCCTCGCGAACGTAGGGTGGATTGGCGACAACCAGATCGAAGCGACGCGCCTCAAGGCCCTGCCACCAGAAGGCCTCGATCCACTCGATGTCGAGTGCGTGCCGTTCGGCATTGCGCCTGGCCACGGCGAGCGCGGCGCGACTGGCATCGGTCGCGGTGACCCGGGTCTGCGGACGCGCCCGCTTGATGGCGAGCGCGATGGCGCCGCTGCCGGTGCCGAGGTCGAGGATCCGCGGCGTGTCGCCGAGTGTCGAAGACAGCTCGAGCGCCCAGTCGACGAGCAGCTCGGTCTCGGGCCGCGGCACGAGCACGTCGGGCGTCACCTCGAGCATCAGGCCGTGGAATTCCTTCTCTCCGAGCAGGTAGGCGAGCGGCTCGCCGGCGCGGCGCCGCTCCAGCCAGACCGCCCAGCGTGCGACGACCTCGGGTGCGAGCAGGTCTTCGTCGTGGGCGATCAGTCGCGTGCGCGTGCTGCCGAGCAGGCGCGCGAGCATCAGTTGGGCATCGAGCAGATCGACGCCGCGGCGTCGCGCGTCGGCCAGTGCGGCTTTGACCGACCCGGTGTCGCTCACGCCTCGCCGCTCTCGAGCGCCGCCAGTTGCTCGGCCGCTTGAGCCGCCTGCAACGCGGCGATGACCTCGCCGAGATCGCCGTCGAGGATCGCCTGCAGCTTGTAGAGCGTGAGGCCGATGCGGTGATCGGTGACGCGGCCCTGGGCGTAGTTGTAGGTGCGGATGCGGTCGCTCCGGTCGCCGGTGCCGACCAGGCTCTTGCGCGTTGCCGCTTCCTTGGCGGCGCGCTCCGAGCGCTCCTTCTCGCGCAAGCGCGCCGTCAGCACGGCCATCGCTTTCGCCTTGTTGCGATGCTGGGACCGGTCGTCCTGGCACTCGGCGACGATGCCGGTCGGCAGGTGCGTGATGCGGATCGCGCTGTCGGTCTTGTTGACGTGCTGGCCGCCGGCGCCGCTGGCGCGAAAGGTGTCGATGCGCAGCTCGTTCGGATCGAGCGTCAGCTCTTCGGTCGCGTCGGGCTCGGGCAGCACGGCGACGGTGCAGGCGCTGGTGTGGATGCGGCCTTGCGTCTCGGTGACTGGAACGCGCTGCACGCGATGGCCACCGGACTCGAACTTCATCTGCGCGTAGACCGAGTCGCCCTCGAAGCGAAAGACGATCTCCTTGTAGCCGCCGAGGTCGCTCGCGCTCTCCGACATCACTTCGGTCTTCCAGCGCTGCCGCTCGGCATAGCGCAGGTACATGCGCGCCAGGTCGCCGGCGAAGAGCGCCGATTCGTCGCCGCCGGTGCCGGCGCGGATCTC
Organism: Burkholderiales bacterium; assembly: GCA_025350505.1. GTDB lineage: Bacteria > Pseudomonadota > Gammaproteobacteria > Burkholderiales > Burkholderiaceae_C > Schlegelella_A. The sequence continues at coordinate 5,723 of JANXXS010000029.1, read as the reverse complement.
GAGAAAGACGTTGCGCGTGTCGTCGGGATCGTGCGGCAGGAGCGCCGTCTGCAAGTCGCGCAGTAGCCGTTCGATGTCGGCGGCGGCAGATTCGGACTCTTCGCGAGCCATCGCCGCCATCGCCGGGTCGCCGGCGGCCTCGGCGAGCAGCTCATTGGCTGAAGCGAGGTCGGCCTCGCTCGCCTCGTGGCGGCGAAACAGGGCGACGAGATCGGCCGCCTCGGCATGCTCGCAGCTCAGCTCGCGATAGCGCTTCATGTCGGCGGCGATGGCCGGGTCGGCGAGCGTGGCGTCGAGCTCGGAAAGGCGAAGCGCAAGGCGCTCGAGCTGTTGGCGAAGGGACGGTTTCATGGGACGGACCGGCGAGAGTGATGACGCGGCAAGAATGAAGACAACCGCACGCGGCGGTGTCAGCACGCGGTCGTCGCTAACGCTTGTTGTCGTCGCCCGAGGCGCGACCGGGCGTGCGCAGGAAGAGCCGCGACACGGTCTGCGCCAGCCGGGTCCGCTCGTCGCCGTCGGCGGCGCGCAGCTCGGCGAGCGTGCCGTGCAGCATCTTCTGCGTCAGTCCCTTGGAAAGCGCTTCGAGCACCGCGCCGACGTCTTCGCCGCCGGCGAGCAGCTTCCGCGCCCGCGCGATCTCGAGCGAGCGCCAGTCGTCGGCCTGCGCGTGCAAGGCCTGGATCAAGGGGATCGAGCCGCGCCGGTCGAGCCATTGCACGAAGCTCTGCACGCCGGTCTCGATGATCGCCTCGGCCTGTGCCACCGCCGCCTCGCGCTTCTCGCCGGCGGTCTGCACGACGGCCGAGAGGTCGTCGACCGTGTAGAGATAGACGTCCGAAAGACGCTTGACCTCGGGCTCGATGTCGCGCGGCACGGCCAGATCGACCATGAACATCGGCCGGCGCCGGCGTGCCTTCAGCGCGCGCTCGACGGCGCCGAGACCGATGATGGGCAGCGAGCTCGCCGTGCACGACACGACGATGTCGAACTCGGCAAGCCGGTCGGGCAGGTCGGCCAGCGGCATGGTCGCTGCCCCGAAGCGCGTGGCCAGGGCTTCGGCGCGCTCGGCGCTTCGATTGGCGATCGCCAGCAGGCGCGGCTGGCGCGCCGCGAAATGGGTGGCGGCGAGCTCGATCATCTCGCCGGCGCCGACAAACAGCACCTTGGTCTCGCCGAGCGACTCGAACAGCTGCGACGCGAGCCGCACCGCGGCGGCGGCCATGCTGATCGAATGGCTGCCGATCTCGGTCGAGCTGCGCACTTCCTTGGCGACGGCGAACGAGCGCTGGAACATCTGCTGCAGCGTCGTGCCGAGCGTGCCGGCGCTGTCGGCCTCGCGCACCGCCTGCTTCAGCTGGCCGAGGATCTGCGGCTCGCCCAGCACCATGGAGTCGAGGCCACTGGCGACGCGAAAGGCGTGCCGTGCGGCCGAGGCACCTTCCATCACGTAGGCGTGCGAGCGCAGGGTCTGGCTCGACACGCCGCCGACGCCGGCCAGCCAGTCGACCGCCGGATCGACGGCGGCCACGTCGGCGCCGACGTAGAGCTCGGTGCGGTTGCACGTCGAAACGATCGCGACCTCGCTGACTCGCTCGTAGCGGCTGCGAAAGGCCTGCAGGGCGACGGGCAGCTGCTGCGGCGAAAACGCGAAGCGACCGCGCAGATCCAGCGGCGCGGTCGTGTGGTTGAGCCCCAACGCAAAGACGCTCATCGGCAGATTATAAAATTCGCGCCGCTTGCGCGACGCAGGCAGACGCGGAGGCTGTGGCCCCTTGAATCCGGTCGACGCCTTCTGGCACATCGCCAACTTCTTCGCGCCGGCGCTCGGTGTCGGCTACCTCGCGGCCGGCATGACCAAGCTTTTGTGGCGCCACGAGCTGGCCGGCGTCGGCTGGCTGCGCCTGGGCGTCTGGCCGAGCGCGGCGATGGCCGCGGTGTCGCTGCTCGGCCTCGTCGTCTTCGAGCACGACGGCAAGATGCTGACCTACGGCGCGATGGCCCTGGCCTGCGCGACGGCCCTCTGGTGGGCGGGGTTTCGCAGCGGCCGCTGAGGCCGCGCCACCTGCCATGCCGTCAGGCGGCGACAGGCTCGCCGCGCAGCGAATGGCCGCGCACCTCGGTGATCCGCACGTCGATGAGCTGGCCGATGCGGCCTGCGGGCGCAACGACGTTGACGACGCGATTGCACTCGGTGCGCCCCATGAGCTCGCCGTCCTGCTTGCGCGACGCGCCTTCGACGAGGATCTTCTGCACGGTGCCCAGGCGCGACCGGCTGATCGCCGTGCCCTGCGCCTCGATGCGCGTCTGCAGGCGTTGCAGTCGCGCCATCTTTTCTTCGGGCGACGTCTCGTCGGCCAGTTGCGCCGCCGGCGTGCCCGGGCGCGGGCTGAACACGAAGCTGAAGCTGTGGTCGAAGCCGACGTCCTCGACCAGCGCCATCGTGCGCTCGAAGTCGGCCGCCGTCTCGCCGGGAAAGCCGACGATGAAATCGCTCGAGATGGCGATGCCCGGCCGTAGCGCGCGCAGCTTTTTCACGGTGCTCTTGAACTCGAGCGAGGTGTAGCCGCGCTTCATCGCCGCGAGGATGCGGTCGCTGCCGTGCTGCACCGGCATGTGCACGTGATCGACGAGCTTGTCGACGCGGCCGTAGACCTCGATCAGGCTGGCCGTGAATTCCTTCGGATGGCTGGTCGTGTAGCGGATCCGCTCGATGCCCGGGATCTCGGCCACCACTTCGAGCAGGGTTGCGAAGTCGGCGATCTCGCTCGCGCCGCCCATCGCGCCTCGGTAGGCATTGACGTTCTGGCCGAGCAGCGTGACCTCGCGCACGCCCTGCCCGGCCAGGCCGGCCACCTCGGCGAGCACGTCGTCGAAGGGGCGCGAGACCTCTTCGCCGCGGGTGTAGGGAACGACGCAGTACGAGCAGTATTTCGAGCAGCCTTCCATGATCGAGACGAAGGCGGTCGGCCCAACGACCCGCGCCGGCGGCAGATGATCGAACTTCTCGATCTCGGGAAAGCTGATGTCGATCTGCGGCCGCTGCTCGCTGCGCTGCTTCTCGAGCATCGCCGGCAGCCGGTGCAGTGTCTGCGGGCCGAACACGAAGTCGACGTAGGGCGCGCGCTTGACGATGGCCGCGCCTTCCTGGCTGGCGACGCAGCCGCCAACACCGATGAGCGCGCCTCTCGCCTTCAGGTGCTTGACGCGGCCGAGGTCGCTGAACACCTTCTCCTCGGCCTTCTCGCGCACCGAGCAGGTGTTGAAGAGGATCAGGTCGGCCTGCTCGACGTCGCTGGTCGGCTCGTAGCCGGCCGCCGCATGCAGCACGTCGGCCATCTTGTCCGAGTCGTAGACGTTCATCTGGCAACCGAAGGTCTTGATGAAGACCCGTGGCTTTGCCGAGGAAGTCGTCATGGCTTGGTCCAGACCTGCGCGATCGGATCGAAGGACCACGCCGCGGCTTCGTCGGGTGTCGACGGCCAGGGCTTGTTCGCGGCTTCATCGACGGTCAGGATCCAGATGTCCTTGACCAGTCCGAAAGGATCGATCGTGTAGTGGGCCAGGAACCGGCCGCCATGGATCGCGGCCGGCACGACGGCCATGTTGTTTGCGTCGCGGATGCGCGTGCCGGGTGCCAGGCGGGCCGGCTGCCCGTTGAGGGCGATGTCGGGCGCCGTGCCGAAGGCGATGGCACCGCGCAAAGCGTTCTGCGGGAAGTTGCGCTGCACCTGCGCGGCCACCGGCATTGCCAAGAGGCATGCGGCGGCGAAGGCGAGGGCACGGCGAAGCATGGGAGTCTGGTGGCGCTTCAGGGACTCGAACCCCGGACCTGCGGATTATGATTCGGGCAATCCCAAGCGCCGGGCATAACGTAGAGCAAGACTGAGCACTGAACGCGTAGTCTATCCGGTGAGTGAGTGCTTCCGGTTGTGCTGGATTGCACAGCGCTTTGGACAGGTTGTGGCCCGCCAGTGCCCCGCCGATTCACCGTCGCAGCTTGGAGACGTTCATGTGGACTCAGGTGCAGTGGGACCATCCTGTCTTGTCGGACGGCGATCGTGAGCGGGCGTGGAAGCACGTTGTTTCGAATACTTTGGACGGCATCCACCAAGTCCTGGTGGTCATCATGCTATTTTCGTTCATCGGTTGCACTGCGCTGATCGTTATTGCCGTCCGGATGCACTAGACGCGATGAAGCTCCGGACGTGCTTGATCGCTAGTCTTTCTCAAGCGCTCGCCGCGGCAGGTTGTGCCATGGCATCGCAAGCGTTGGCGCAGTCTGTGGCGCCTAGCGATGTTGAGCTTCGATCTGCGTACTGCCTGCCGATCGTTCAGAACGCGATGATCGAGACGCCGAAGCTACTGGTTCCAAATCCGACGACAGACCTTGACGCCCGCATGAACGCGAAGCTGGCCAAGCACGCTGCCGAAAAGCGGGACGAGTTCTTGCGCTTGCAAGCGTATCTCGTACCTAAGATGGCTTCTTTGGACGCAACTGCGCTTGTAGCGGCAAGATCCCGCGGACTCGCGGATTTGGCGCACATTCCCGTTGCGGTTGATGCATGCTCGAAGCAGTGCGGTGGACCGCTAGCATTACCCACGTCGAGAGCAGAGTTTGAGTCGATGAACACTTGCTTAGAGACGTGCACCAATGACGATGCACCAACCCAGCGAGTCCGAAGCTGTTTCCCGGTGAACTGGCTTCCGTTCTAGCCTTGTGCACTGCCCGTGAACGGCAGCTAACGTATCGTGACTGCTGAGCTGCCGGCGATCCAGCGCCGTTACTTTGCCGCAATTTATTCCGGTGGCAGCTTAGCGAGCCAGTCCCTGACGATGCGGTCGATGACGCTGCTGAAGTCGCCCCCGGGGTGTGGTCGCCAGAAATGTTCTAGCACTGCTGCGGTGTCAGGGCTGGCGTGATAGTCGAACCGGCGAAGTCGGGCTCGCCGGTCTCGTTGTTGCTGGCGCTTTCGTTCACTTCGCCACGCGAGCCATTCGGCTTGGTCTGCTGCGGTGATCACCGGCTTCCCGGGTGTCCAGATGCCCATCGTCTCTTCCTTTTCCGCGCGTAGGGGTGGCAACAATGCATAGGAGTTCATTCTCTGAAGTGTGGCCCGGTCTAATCCTTGCCGGACGTAGCGGGGCCGAAACCCGCGCCGTTGCTAGCGTTGAGCGCGCTTTTGATCTTCGGCCCCTGGTTCACTCTCCGTAGCGGTACAGGTCGCCATGCTTCGATTGCTGTAGCGGTTTGGACCTTGACCACTTCGCCGCCTGTAGTGGTGGCGTTCAAAGAATGAAGCAGGCTTTTTTTCTTCGCGGTCTCGTGCGCCGCTGCTTCGGACTGGCGGATCAATGCCTTCCCGGCGGAAATCGACTCGACGTTCTTCCACTCGTTCGTCGCCTTGAACCCTTCGATCAGCTTGCCCGGCATCTCCAAGACCTGCTCGTCAGTGAAGCGATACAGCGTCGGCAGACGTTGCCCGCCGCGCGTACACCCGCCGCGTCGGGTTACGGCGATGAGCCCGACGGCGACGAGAGTTCGCAGCGCCTTCGCCAGCGTCGCCGGGCTGGTGATCCGATAGTGCCTGGCGCGCGACAGCGGCAGACTCAAGTCGCCGTTGTTGGTCTTGCCCAGCGCGCGACGTAGGGCGACGTAGGCGCGTTGATCGGTCGCGGATAGGCTACCCCATGCCGGACTGTCTATCAGGTCGTTGTAGAGC
>JANXXS010000364.1 GCA_025350505.1 Burkholderiales bacterium | reverse complement strand
TCGCGCCGGCACTGCTCCTCGTAGGCCTGGTAGACCTGCACCTGCACGCGCGAGAGCTCGTCCTTGACCTCGCAGTCCTTCGGGCGGTAGCCGTTGTCCTTCGCGCCGGCGATGAACCAGGTCACCTGCTTCGGCACGAAGCGCTCTTCGTCGAGCTTCATGGTTCATCGCCGCGCAGAAAGACAACGGCCTGCGCCCGAGAGACGTGGAAGTGCGCGACGAACAATCGCGCGTGCTGGTGCAGGTGTATCAAGCCTATGAAGACCAGTGCCAGCGCGAAGGCGTGGTCGACTTCGCCGAGCTGATGCTGCGCACCTACGAGCTGATGCGCGACAACGGGCCGCTGCGCGAGCACTACCAGCGGCGCTTCCGGCACATCCTGGTCGACGAGTTCCAGGACACCAACAAGCTGCAATACGCCTGGCTGAAGATGTTCGCCGGCCCGCCCGAGCACGGCTGTGCCCTGTTCGCGGTCGGCGACGACGACCAGAGCATCTACGCCTTTCGCGGCGCCCAGGTCGGCAACATGGCCCTCTTCGAGCGCGAGTACCGGGTCAGGACGGTGGTCAAGCTCGAGCGCAACTATCGCTCGTACGGCAACATCCTCGACGCCGCCAACGAGCTGATCTCGAAGAACTCGCGCCGCCTCGGCAAGAACCTGCGCACCGAGGCCGGGCCCGGCGAGCCGGTACGGGTGCATGAAGCGAACAGCGACTTCGCCGAGGCGCAGTGGTTCGTCGAGGAAGCGCAGCAACTGCACCGCGAAGGCACGCCGCGCCACGAGATCGCGTTGCTGTACCGGAGCAACGCGCAAAGCCGGGTCATGGAAAGCGCGCTCTTCAATGCCTCGATTCCCTACAAGGTCTACGGCGGCTTGCGCTTCTTCGAGCGCGCCGAGGTCAAGCATGCGCTGTCTTACCTGCGCCTGATCGAGAACCCGAACGACGACACGAGCTTTCTGCGCGTCGTCAACTTTCCGGCGCGCGGCATCGGCGCGCGCACCATCGAGCTGCTGCAGGACGCGGCGCGCGCCAGCGGGCGCAGCCTTTACCAGAGCGTCGGCTCGCTCGCCGGCAAGGGCGGCAACAACCTCGCCGCGTTCACGGCGCGCGTCGACGCGATGCGCGACGCAACGCGCGGCCTGACCCTGCGCGAGATCATCGTGCACATGCTCGAGGCCTCGGGTCTGGTCGATTTCTACAAGACCGACCGTGAAGGCAAGGACCGGCTCGAGAACCTCGAGGAGCTGGTCAACGCGGCCGAGGCCTTCGTTACGCAGGAAGGCTTCGGCAAGGACGCGGTCGCGTTGCCGGTCGACGAGGCCGGCGGGTCGGGCGAGGCCGGTATCTACCGTGGCGAAGCGGGCCGCGCCGAGTACACGACGCCGGACGCCGAGGTCGTCGCGTCCGGCGAAATCATCGCGCCGCCGCGCATCGTTCCCGACGCCGAGACTGGAGAGATCATGTCGCCGCTCGGCGCCTTTCTCACGCACGCCTCGCTCGAGGCCGGCGACAACCAGGCGCAGGCCGGGCAGGACGCGATCCAGCTCATGACCATCCATTCGGCCAAGGGCCTCGAGTTCGATTGCGTCTTCATCAGCGGCCTCGAGGAAGGCCTGTTCCCGCACGAGAACTCGGCCAGCGACCTCGACGGCCTGGAAGAGGAACGCCGCCTCATGTACGTGGCGATCACGCGCGCGAGGAAGCGCCTCTACCTGAGCTTTTCGCAGACGCGCATGCTGCACGGCCAGACCCGCTACAACGTGAAGAGCCGCTTTCTCGACGAGCTGCCCGAGTCGGCGCTGCGCTGGATCACGCCGAAGCACCAGGCCTTCGGCTCGGGCTTCGCGCGCCAGTACAACGATGCCTGGGCGCGCGGCTCGGGACTGCATTCGATCGTCGGTACCGGCCGCGTGCCGGCCTTCGGCGCCTCGCCCGCCCCCAAGCCGGCGGCGACGCACGGCCTGCGCTCCGGGCAGGGCGTGTTCCATACGAAGTTCGGCGAAGGCGTCGTCATCACCCTCGAGGGCAGCGGCGAGGACGCGCGGGCCCAGGTCAACTTCGGCCGGCACGGCATGAAGTGGCTGGCCCTCAGCGTCGCCAAGCTCACGCCGGTTGACTGACGCGAATACCGACAGGCCCTAGAGCAGACCCGAGCGCTTGACCGCGCGATAGCGGTTGACCAGCTCGACGGCCAGGCGCTGCGGCTCGACATCGAGCAGCAGCGCATCGCGGCCGGCCAGCCGGCGGAACGCGGCGTCGCGTGTCTGCGCGAACAGCTGCGCGCCGGCGACCTCGATGGCGTCCTTCTCGATGCGCAGCGGCTGATCGGCGATCTCGCGCAACTCGCCCTCGCGCAGGCTGGCGACGAGCACGAGATGGCGCGTGCGCATCAGCTCGAGCGCCGGGCGCAACTCGTCCGAGTCCTCCTCGCGGAAGTTGGTCAGCATGACGACGAGCGAGCGCTTGGCCATGCCCTTCATCAGGTCTGTCGCTGCCAGGCGATAGTCGGGCTGGGTCGGCTGCGGCTGCACGTCGTACAGCGTCGCGATCAGGGCGTTGAGCGAGCGAACGCCCTTGCGCGGCGCCACCGAGCGCGCCTGCGCGGCGTCGCCGCCGAAGGTCATCGCGCCGACCTCGTCGCCTTCCTTGAGGGCGACGTAGGCGAGCAGCATCAGGGCATCGAGCGCGGCGTCGAAATGGCTGATGTGGCCCGATGCCGCTTCGTCGGCGCGCATGCGCCGGCCGCAGTCGAGCAGGAAGATGACGCGCTGGTCGCGTTCGTCCTGGTACTCGCGAACGATCGGGCGGCCATAGCGCAGCGTTGCCTTCCAGTCGACGTCGCGCAGCGCGTCGCCGGGCCGATAGTCGGCGAGCTGCTTGAAGTCGGTGCCGCTGCCACGCATCGGATAGCTCTTGATGCCGATCTCCGAGAGTCGCCGGTCGCCGGCGAGCCAGGCATAGCCGGCGACCGCCGCGAAG
>JANXXS010000422.1 GCA_025350505.1 Burkholderiales bacterium | reverse complement strand
GCCGATCACCTTCGGGATGCCGAAGTCGGTCATGACGAGGGTGAAGCAGACCAGCGCCGCCGAGATCAGGCCGTACTTGGCGCCGGGCAGCGTGATCGTGAAGAAGGTGCGCCGCCGCGAGGTGCCGAGCGCCCGCGCCGCTTCGTACAGTCGCGCGTCGGCCAGCGCCAGGGCGCTGACGATGATCATGAGCGCATGCGGAAAGACATAGAAGCACTCGGCGACGACGACGCCGGGCGCGCCGTAGATGTTCTCGAAGCCGAACGCGTGGATCAGGCCGCGCGCCACGCCCTGGTTGCCGAACCAGTAGATCAGCGAGATGGCGGAGAGCAGCGTCGGTGCGAGCAGCGGGATCAGGGCGATGGTGCGGAAGATCGCCTTGCCCGGAATGCAGCTGCGCGCCAGGGCGTAGGCGAAGCCGAAGGCCATCGGCACCGCCACCAGCGTCACCAGCAGCGCCACCGAGACGCTGTTGACGAAGGACTGCAGCAGCGTCGGCGTCTTCAGGTAGCTGGCGAAGTTGGCCAGGCCGACGAAGCCACCATCGACGTTCTGCAGCGACTTGGCGAGGATGGTGGCGAGCGGCAGCGCGAGAAAGACGACCAGGCCGGCGACGATGACGAGCATCGCGCCGTGCGCGACGCGATCGGTCCAGTGCGCGCGCTGGCGCAGGACGCGCGCGGCGGGCAGGGGCAGGACGGCCGACACGCTGGATCCCGTTCGCGCTAGAAGAAGCGCATCCGCTCCGGCGGCACCTTGAAGGGCAACCGGCTGCCCACCGCAAGGCCCTGCTCGGCCAGGAAGTTGAGCGACAGGTAGACGGTGATCGGCTCGCTGCCGATCGCCTCGGCGTTGACGCGCACCAGGCAGTACGAGCCGAGGAACTCGATCTTGTCGATGGCGCCGTCGAAAACGTTCGGGTCGCCCGGCGCGATCGGTCGCGCCAGCACATCTTCGGGCCGAAGGTAGACCTTGACGTCGCGCTCGGCCTCGGTGTCGTGCTCGCACGAAAAACGGCTCGTGCCTATGCGCAGGTCGCGGCCCGGCAGCAGCCGCCCGGACAGCACGTTGATCTTGCCGACGAAGTCGGCGACGAACGGCGTCGCCGGCTCGCGATAGATCTGCATCGGCGTGCCGACCTGCTCGATCACGCCATGGTTCATGACGACGATGCGGTCGGCCACCGAGAGCGCTTCTTCCTGATCGTGCGTGACCATGATCGTCGTCACGCCGAGCTTTTGCTGCAGCGAGCGGATCTCCTGGCGCAGCCGCACCCGCTCGAGCGCGTCGAGCGCCGAGAGCGGCTCGTCGAGCAGCAGCAGGCCGGGCTCGGTGGCGAGCGCGCGCGCCAGCGCGATGCGCTGTTGCTGCCCGCCCGAGAGCTGAGCCGGGAACTTGGGCCCGCTGCCGGGCAGGCCGACCAGCTTCAGCAACGCGTCGACACGCGCCGCGATCTTTGCCTTCGGGTCACGCCGATTGACCAGGCCGTAGGCGACGTTGTCGGTCACCGAGAGATTGGGGAAAAGCGCATACGACTGGAAGACGATGCCGTAGTCGCGCTCGGCCGGCGGCAGCAGCGAGATGTCGCGATCACCCTGAAGCAGGCGGCCCGCCGTCTGCGTCTCGAGGCCGGCGATGATGCGCAGCAGCGTCGTCTTGCCGCAGCCCGAAGGGCCGAGGAAGCAGACGAACTCGCCGCGCTCGATCGCCAGGTCGATATCGCGCAGCGCCTGGAAGGCACCGAACGACTTCCGGATGCCTTCCAGGCTCAGGTAGCTCCCTCTCCCGCTCGCGGGAGAGGGTTGGGGTAAGGGCCGCAGCGCCTCGCCCTCACCCCCCGCCCTCTCCCGCATGCGGGAGAGGGAGCCCGTCACTTCTTCGGCTCCGATTTCGCGCTGTAGCGCTTGGTCCACTCTTCCAGGACGCGCGCACGATTGTCGGCAGCGACCTTGAAGTCGAGCTTGACGAGTCGCTTCTCGTAGTCGGCCGGCACGTTGGCGAGCGGCGAAGCGACGCCAGGCTGCGCCGTGATCGCGAAGTTCTTGCCGTAGAGCTGCATTGCGTCCTTGCTCGACGCCCAGTCGGCGAGCTTCTTGGCCGCCTCGAGGTTCTTCGTGCCCTTGTGGATGGCGAACGACTCCAGGTCCCAGCCGAGCCCTTCCTTCGGGAACACGAGGTCGATCGGCGCGCCCTTGGCCTTGTTGGTGTTGGCGCGGTACTCGAACGAGATGCCGACCACGTACTCGCCCTGGGCCGCCATGGTGCAAGGCTTGGAGCCGGAGTGCGTGTACTGGGCGATGTTCTCGTGCAGCGCGTCCATGTACTTCCAGCCGCCGCCCTTGCCGTTGTCGTCGCCCCAGAGCGTGAGCCAGGCGTTGACGTCGAAGAAGCCCGTGCCCGACGAAGCCGGGTTGGGCATGACGACCTGGCCCTTGTAGATGGGCTTGGTCAGGTCCTTCCAGGTCTCGGGCTTGGGAATGCCTTTCTTCTGCGCCTCGACGGTGTTGAAGCACACGGTCGCACCCCAGACGTCCATGCCGAACCAGGCCGGCGGATTCTTCTTGTCGCGGTACTGCGACATGATGGCGTCGAGGTTGAGCGGTGCGTAGGGCTCGAGCATGCCCTGCGAGTCGAGCAGGGCCAAGCTGGAGGCGGCGACGCCCATGACGACGTCGGCCTTCGGATTCGCCTTCTCGGCGAGCAGCTTGGCGGTGATGACGCCGGTCGAGTCCTGAACCCACTTCAGCTCGATGTTCGGGTTCGATCGGGTGAAGCCGGCCTCGTAGGCCTTGATCTGGTCGACCTCGAGCGCGGTGTAGACGGTGAGCTGCGTTTTCTGCGCCAGCGCGCCGAACGAAGCGGCGAGCAGCGCGGCGCCGAGCAGCGCCTTCAATGAACCCGGATTCATGCGGATCTCCCTGATCTGATTGGTGCGAACGAAAAAAAAGGGGGTGAGAGGCAGGCCGCTCACGTGTGCAAAGCGTATGCCAATTCCGTGACAGTTCTGCGCCGCATCCCCTCGGGCCCGGGCAGTCTAGGCGGCGCCTGCGGAAAGCGTCAACTGTTTCTTGAAGATTGTTGACAATCGACCTTCGTCCGGGTCTACTTCAACCATGCCAGCCGCTGCCGCCGAACCCGTCGCCACCCTGCCCCACCCGACCATCACGCTGCTGCAGACCAGCTCGCTCTCGAGCGTGGTGCAGAGCGAGCTCGAGCGGATGATCCTGTCCGGCGAGCTGCCGCCCGGCGAAAAGCTCACCGAGGTGGCACTCGCCGCGCGCCTCGGGGTCTCGCGCGGGCCGTTGCGCGAGGCCTTTCGCATGCTCGAGGAAGCCGGCCTCGTGCGCACCGAGAAGAACCGCGGCGTCTTCGTGCGCAGCCTGCCGGTCGAAGAGGCGATCGACATCTTCGACCTGCGCGCGACGATGGAGGAGTTCGCGGGCCGCCGCCTCGCCGAGACCATCGCGCCGCCGGCGCTGAAGGAAATCAAGGGCCTCGTCGAGCAGATGGATCAGGCGGCCAAGGCCAAGGACGCGCACGCCTACCACCGGCTCAACCTGCGCTTCCATGACCGCTGCGTCGAGCTGGCCGGCAACGCCAAGCTGACCGCGATCTACCGGAAGCTGATCAAGGAGCTGAGCCTGTTCCGCCGCCTCAACCTCGCCGAGACAATGCTCATGCCGGTCTCGGCGGGTGAGCACCGCCACATCGTCAAGGCGATCGCCTCGGGCGACGCCGAGCTCGCCAGTCGCGCCATGTTCGACCATGTCATGGAGAGCAAGGCGCGCACGATCAAGAACCACCAGCGTCCGCCGGCGGCAGGCGCCGATGCGAACGGCCGCGCGATCGAGAAGGCGTCGCGTTGATCGAGGTCAACGGCCGCCTCTACCGGCCCGCGCATCAACCGACCGGCGCAACTTCGACGCTTTCGACCTCGTCCTCAACCATGTCGCCTGATCCAGCCGATCCGCCCTGGGCCTGACAGACCCTTGATCCACCTCCTCAACCTTCTCGCCGCAATTGCCCTCCTCGTCTGGGGCACGCACATCGTGCGCACCGGCATGCTGCGCGTGTTCGGCGAGAACCTGCGCCGCATCCTGGCGGCCAGCTTCGGCAACCGCTTGCGCTCGCTGATCGCCGGGCTCGGCGTGACCAGCCTGTTGCAGTCGAGCACCGCCACCTGCCTGATCGTCGCCTCGTTCGTCGGCAAGAACCTGGTCGCGACCAGCGCCGCGCTCGCCGTCATGCTCGGCGCCGACGTCGGCACCAGCCTGATGGCGGTGGTCTTCTCGTTCGACCTGTCGTGGCTCTCGCCGCTGCTCATCTTCGTCGGCGTCGTCGTCTTCATCTCGCGCCAGAACAGCGGCGTCGGCGCCGTCGGCCGGGTCCTGATCGGCCTCGGCCTGATCACGCTGGCGCTGCAGCTCATCATCGGCGCGACCCGGCCGCTCACCGAAACGCCGGCGGTGCGCGGCCTGCTCGTGGCGCTGCCCAACGACGTGCTGCTCGACGTCGTCGTCGGCGCGGTGCTGACCGTCCTGTCGTATTCGAGCCTGGCCGTGGTGCTGCTCATCGCCACCCTGGCCAGCTCGGCGATCGTTCCCGAGACGGTAGCGCTCGGCCTGGTCATCGGCGCCAACATCGGCAGCGGCGTGCTGGCGATGCTGGCCACCGTCAACTCGTCGCCGCAGGTCAGGCGCCTGCCGCTCGGCAACCTCGTCTTCAAGGTGGTCGGCGCACTGCTCTTCATCGCCTTCCTGCCGCAGGTGCACGTGCTCCTGCAGCAGGTCTTGCCGACGGTGCACCAGCAGGTCGTCGGTTTCCATCTCGCCTTCAACGTCGTGCTCGCGATCGTCTTCATCGGCTGCACCGGGCTGGTCGGGCGAACCGTCGACCGCTGGCTGGACGATCCCGGCCCGCGTGCCGACACGCTCCGGCCGCGCCATCTCGATCCGCTCGCCCTCAACATGCCGTCGCTCGCCATCTCCTGCGCGGCGCGCGAGGCGCTGCACCAGGCCGACGTCGTCGAGACCATGCTGCGCGGGGTGCTGCCGGTGTTGCGCAAGAACGACCTGCGCCTCTCCGAGGACCTGAGAAAGCTCGACGACACCGTCGACGAGCTCTACTCGGCGATCAAGTTCTACCTGACGCAGATCTCGGGCGAGGCGCTGTCGAAGGACGAGAGCCGGCGCTGGACCGACATCGTCTCCTTCACCATCAACATGGAGCAGATCGGCGACATCATCGAGCGCGTGCTGCAGGACATCGAGGACAAGCTGATCAAGAAGTCGCGCAGCTTCTCCGAGGCCGGC